>CAYPZE010000061.1:0-10486 GCA_964415305.1 uncultured Methylotenera sp. | reverse complement strand
TGCGCCCAATTCAATCAATTTCATTGCTAGTTGAATTTGTTCTGCTTCGTTTACTACACTCTTCTTTTGCATGATAACCCTCTTTTCTCTTTTTTATCGCCAGATGGAAATGTCTATACTTGCTATACAGTAGATTCTGCAGCTTGGGCAGACATCAATACAGCAGTATGCAGATGTGCTTGGGCTGGATCTTTGGAGTAGCTGGTCAACATGCCGAGGATTTCGCTGTCATCAAAACGGAAGCGAGTCAGCAACATATTGGTATTACAGAGTTTGAGTAATTGCAGATTGGTCAGGCTTTCCAGCAGGTCTGCAATTTCCTTGTTGATGCCTAAGCGGAAAATCGCAGTGGCTTTGTCAGCGCGGATCAGTTGTTGGGCCAACATCAGATAGTTCAGGTTGGCATCTTTGATTTCAGCGAGTAAATCGTTTTGCATGTTCATGATCTTGTCTCCGTTTTTTTAGCGTTAATTTAAGTCCGCCTGAGCGTTAGGCGTACTTTGCGCGCAATCATGAAGAGCAACAATCAGGGTTTGTCGGTTTCTTTTGTAAGACAGACGAAAACAGCCATGTAGGTGTTTGTCTGACAAACCCCTACATGGCAATGACCAAAACTATAAATATCAATAAGTTATGGAGTAAATTTAATGTTACACTGCAACAACTTTACGTCTATGCTCTCAGCATTTTCATCTATCCAATTCAATAAATAATTAAAGTTTTCTTGTTGTATTCCGTAAACAACTGTTTTTTGTCTGTTGAGTCTGCGTTTAGTGCCTCAATAAAAACTATTTGTGCTATCCCGGTTAACGACAGGCCAAACTAAAACTTTAGGGTGCCTATGCAAAAAAAGTTAATTTATTTGATAAGTATCTGTTTTATATGAATAAATAATTCTTGTTTTTGCATTTTTTAACAAAGAGTAAGCCGCAACTGATAGAAAGCGGTCAATAAGCCCTTTTATTCCAGACATAAAAAAGCGTTTTTCTAGCCAATAATCACTCACAAGAAATACAACTTGTGCGTTGTATCCGTGAAACGAAAGAGTTTAGGGCATGGCAGCTGAAGACAGCGATATGGAAAAAACCGAAGACGCGTCCCCCAAGCGATTGGAGAAGGCACGCGAAGACGGCGATGTTCCCCGCTCACGCGAACTGGCTGCGTGTGCAGTGCTGTTTACCACCGGCATGGCGCTCATGATGCTGAGCCGCCCAATGGGTGATGCCATGAAAAACATATTGAGACAAGGCTTGCGCATCGACCAGGCCATGGCGTTTGAGCCACAGTTGCTGATTGTGCACATGATGAAAGTGGTTGAGCAGGCGCTGTGGGCGTTTCTACCGCTGGCGGTAATTATTGTCTCTGTGGCCGTTGCATCCCCCATTCTGGTCGGTGGCTGGGTGATGTCACAAAAATCAGTGGTGCCTAACTTTGGCAAGCTCAACCCAATGAAGGGCCTGGCCAATATGTTCTCCAAGAACTCATTGGTAGAGCTGTTGAAGTCGGTGGCCAAAACCATTCTGGTCGCGTCTGTGGGCTACACCATTGTGAAAAAAGATTTGCAGCCGATGCTGAGCCTGTCGCAAATGCCACTGGAAACCAGCATTAGCACCGTGAGTGATTATATGGTGACCGGTTTTCTGACCATTGCTTCTGCGCTGGTGTTGATTGCGGTAATTGATGTGCCCTACCAGCTCTATCAATACGCGCAAAAACACAAAATGACCAAGCAGGAGCTGAAAGACGAAGCCAAAGAGTCAGAAGGCAGTCCAGAGATTAAAGGCCGTATCCGCCAGCAACAACGCGAAATGGCCCGCAGAAGAATGATGAGCAATGTACCGCAGGCAGATGTGGTGATCACCAACCCAACCCACTATGCGGTGGCGATTCGCTATAAAGAAGGTGAAAACGGCGCACCTATCGTGGTGGCCAAGGGTGCAGATGTGATTGCACAGAAGATCAAGGAAATTGCCGCTGAACATGAAGTGATGACGCTTGAATCGCCAAAACTGGCACGTGCCTTATATGCACATGCCGAGCTGGAGCGCGAGATTCCACAAACACTGTATGCCGCGGTCGCCGAGATTCTAGCGTATGTGTTCCAGCTGCGTGTATTTAAACAGCATGGTGGTGTGCGTCCTGCGATGCCATCCAACGTGCCAGTACCAGACGCGCTGGATCCACATGCGCTGAATGCTGCACCAGCCACTGCGGCAGTCATTGAATAATTGAAGGTTTAGGAGTTTACGATGAACAATTGGCAACAATGGATGGGAAAAATGGACGGACGAGCGATCGCCGCACCACTCATTATTGTCTTGCTGCTGGCAATGATGATCCTGCCGTTACCGGCCATCATGCTCGACGTGTTCTTCACGTTTAATATTGCGCTGTCTATCCTGGTCTTGATGATAGGCCTGCAAACCACCAAGCCACTGGACTTTATCGCCTTCCCTACCGTGCTATTGATGACCACCATGTTGCGCCTGGCGCTCAACGTCGCGTCTACACGCGTAGTGCTGACTGAGGGTCACGCTGGCCCGGATGCGGCCGGTAAAGTGATTGAAGCCTTTGGCCACTTTTTGATTGGCGGTAACTACGCCGTCGGTATCGTGGTGTTTGTGATTCTGACCATTATTAACTTCACCGTCATCACCAAAGGTGCTGGCCGTATTGCTGAAGTGGGCGCCCGTTTCACTTTGGATGCGATGCCTGGTAAACAAATGGCGATTGACGCTGACTTAAACGCTGGCCTGATTGGCGAAGATGAAGCCCGCCGCCGCCGCAAAGAAGTTGGCCAAGAATCCGAATTCTACGGCGCGATGGACGGTGCCAGTAAATATGTGCGTGGTGACGCCATTGCTGGGATCCTGATTATCATCATTAACATTGTCGGCGGCCTGATTGTCGGCATGGTGCAACATGACCTGGCGTTTGATGAAGCAGTTAAAAACTACACCATGCTGGCGATTGGCGATGGCCTGGTGGCACAGATTCCTTCGCTGGTGATTTCAATCGCAGCCGGCGTGGTGGTTTCCCGCGTCGCCAACAATGAAGACATTGGCGGCCAACTGATTACGCAATTGTTTGAAAATCCACGCGTGCTGTCGGTGACTGCTGGCATTATCGGCGGTATCGGCTTGATTCCAGGCATGCCTCACCTGGCCTTCCTCGGTCTGGGTGCGTTACTGGGTGGCATGGCTTATAGCGTGAAGCAAAAACAGGAAAAAGCCAAACAACAAGCCGTACTTGAGCCACAACCAGAAGACAAACTGGCGCCAGCCAGCGAAGCGGAAGAAGCGACCTGGAATGATGTATTGCCCGTGGACACCATCGGCCTGGAAGTCGGTTACAGATTGATTCCACTAGTCGACAAAGGTCAAGGCGGCGAACTGCTCAAGCGCATTAAAGGCATCCGCAAAAAATTCGCCCAGGAAATCGGCTTTTTGGCACCGACTGTGCATATCCGCGACAACCTGACCCTGAAGCCCAATGCCTATCGCATCACGATGAAAGGGGTCGAAATGGCTAGTGGTGAATCGAACTATCATCAGATGCTGGCGATTGACCCAGGTGCGGTGACTGGCGAGCTGGATGGTGCAAAAACGACTGACCCGGCATTTGGCCTGCCAGCCGTGTGGATTGAACCAGACCGTAAAGAATATGCGCAAAGCCTGGGCTATACCGTGGTCGATGCAGGTACCGTGATTGCCACCCACCTCAACCATATTATTTCACTCAATGCAGGCGAACTGCTGGGCCGTCAGGAAGTGCAACAACTGCTGGACCATATGGGCAAAGACTCCAGCAAACTGATTGAAGAAATCGTGCCGAAAATGATTACGCTGTCCAGCCTGCAAAAAGTATTGCAGAACCTGCTCAACGAAGGCGTGCATATCCGGGATATGCGCTCTATTTTGGAAACACTGGCTGACCATGCGCAATATACCCAGGATACCAATGACCTGACATCTATGGTGCGTATCAAACTCGGCCGTGCCATTGTGCAAGACCTGTTCCCGTATAGCAATGAAATTACCGCCATGACGCTGGATGGCCAACTGGAAAGACTGTTGCTGCAAGCCTTACAAAACAACCAGTCTAACCAAAGCGTGATTGAGCCAGGCATTGCCGAAAGACTGTCACAACAGACTGAAGTCGCGGCCAGACAACAAGAGCAAATGGGCCTGACGCCAGTGTTACTGGTGGCTGCCCCGCTACGCCAGGCATTATCCAGATTTTTAAGAAGAACCGTCCCGCATCTCAGAGTGCTGTCGCATGACGAGCTGCCAGATAACAAATCCATTCGTGTCACCAGCTTAATCGGAGCGCAATAATATGAACATCAGAAGATTTTTTGGCAAAAATGCACGCGAAGCATTGGCGCAAGTCAAACAGGCATTAGGCGATGATGCCATTATTGTTGCGAACCGTAGTGTCAATGGTGGCACTGAAATCATGGCCATGCTGGAGACAGACATTGCGTCCAATGCAAGTTCAGCGCCTGCTGAGATGGGCATGGAGCAATCACGCAGCTTGCTGGACTTTGTGAATGGACAAGGCCAGGTCAATGCACAAAGCCAGCCTGGGCGCCAGGCAGCACCACAAGCGGCAATGTCAGCGCCTGGCGTGCCACACAACGCGCCTGTGGTTGAAGAGCCTGCCGCCAATGAAGGTGCCATTCTGGATATGCTGAAACAGCATAGCGAGCAGCAAGAACAAGCATATCAAGTGGCCACGCAAACGCTGGAAGACAAAATGATGGGCATGATGCAGGAAATGCGTCAGATGCGCAGCCATTTTGAAACCCAGATGAGCGCCATGACCTGGCAGCACCATTTGCAACATAGCCCAGCCAAGTCCAAAGTGCTGAGCACCCTGCTCTCTGCCAATTTCAGTGCCTCACTGTCACGCCAGATTGCAGAAAAAATGCCGAACCACATTGACGTCAACAAGGCGCCGATGTGGGCCAAGGAAGTGATTAGCCGCAACCTGCATACGCTGGATGACGAAGATGCGCTGCTGGACCGTGGCGGCATCTATGCCCTGGTTGGCCCAACCGGCGTCGGTAAGACCACCACCACCGCCAAACTGGCCGCACGTTATGTGATGAAACATGGCACCCAAAATCTGGGCCTGATCACCACCGACAGCTACCGGATTGGGGGTTACGAACAATTACGCATTTACGGCAAAATTTTGGGCGTGATGGTGCATGCGGTGAAAGATGAAGAAGACCTCAAAATTGCGCTGAATGAACTGAAAAACAAGCACATGATTCTGGTAGACACCGTGGGTGTCAGCCAGCGTGACCAGGCCGTGACTGAGCAATTATCCATGCTCAGCCGCGCAGACAGCCCGATTCAGAAATTACTCTGCCTGAATGCGACCTCGACTGGTGATACCTTGACCGATGTGATGCGTAGCTACAAAAAACATGATATTGCCGGTTGTATCGTCACCAAGCTGGACGAAGCCGCCGCCATTGGCAATGTACTGGATGTGTTGATCCGCGAACGCATGCGCCTGTTCTACACCACCAGCGGCCAGCGCGTGCCGGAAGATATTGACTTGGCGGACAAGCCAGCCTTAATCGAGCGTGTGTTAACACCGCACCAAGCCAGCTTGCCTTACCAATACCTGGATGAAGAGTTGCCGCTGGTGATTTCCAGCATGATGCAAACCGCTGGCCAGGAGCAGCAACATGTTTAATTACCGCGACCAGGCAGATGGCTTGCGCCGTATCATGGCCAAGACATCGGCACGGATTATCAGCGTGATTGGTGCCAATGGCCAGCCTGCGACGCCATGGATGCGCAATCTTGCACTGGGCATGCTGGCCCCGGAACAACGTTTGCTGTTGATACATGCCAACCGTCAGCCTGGGCTAGCGCACTCATTACAGTCCATCATGACCAACAACAGCGCGCTTAAACGCGCCATCCTCAAACATCCACAAGGTTATGACCTGACCTGTTTGGCCGAAAATGACCTGTTAACCTCGCCTTTATCTCAGGATTTAAAAGGGCAGTTGGACGGTATAGTGAAACAACTTTCGTACGATTACGATACCGTCATGATTGAAGCACAGCTGGATACGCAAGACCACAGCCTGATCATGCCACTCATTGCTGAGCATGAGCTGGTGATTCAAATGGACAGATCTGACACCGCCATTAAAGCGGCCTATGTAACGATCAAGCACATCAGCCAGCAGCATGGCCAGATCCCGTTGGGCGTGGTTGTGACAGGGGCCAATCATGAGCAGGGTCAACAATACTTTATGCGCTTGAACCAGGTATGCAAGCAGTTTCTGGGCGTCACGCTGGACTTTATCGGCGCCATGCCGGCAGCAGTCCCGGCCGAACAGAAAAAAGCAGACAATACCAAGACTGCGGTTGCCGAAGCCGGCCAGACTGCATTGGCTTTTAAATCAGTGGCACATCGTCTTGAAAAACAACGGATCACCATGCCATCGATGGCCGTTGCCTAAAGTAAAAGAGGAAAAAACATGTATACCGCTAAAGGCACGACTAACAATACCGACCAGATGCTGAAACAGCATAGCGGCTTGGTCAAAAAAATGGCTTATCAGTTAAAAGCCAAGTTGCCCTCCTGTGTTGAGCTCGATGACCTGGTGCAAGCCGGCATGATAGGCCTGATGGATGCGATTCAGCGTTATGAAGATAATCACGGCGCGCAATTTGAAACCTACGCCTCACAGCGTGTGCGCGGTGCCATGCTCGATGAGTTGCGCGGTGCAGACTGGCTGCCTCGCGGTATCCGCAAAAACATGCGCGATATCGAGGTCGCGGTGCAACAGCTGGAACAAAAGTTCGGCCGGCCACCTACCGAGTCAGAGATTGCCAAGCACATGAACTTCACGCTGGATGATTACTATGACGTACTGAGCGACTGCCAGGGCCACCAGCTGATTTACTACGAAGATTTTCAGGACGACGATGGCGGCGAGCACTTTCTAGACCGTTATGTGGATGACGACACCAGCGACCCCGTCAAATCATTACTGGAAAGTGATTTCCGCGAAGCTTTGATTGACTCTATCGAGCACCTGCCAGAGCGTGAAAAATTGCTCATGGGCTTGTATTACGAGCAAGAGCTTAATTTAAAAGAAATCGGCGCCATCATGAGCGTGTCCGAATCACGCGTCTGCCAGTTACATAGCCAGGCAGTAGCCCGTTTGCGTGCGTCTATGCGTGATAAGTCCTGGACCGGAGCGGCCTGATGGATTGGGGTAGTATCGCCGGGCTGGTCATTGCGCTGGCTGGGCTAGTCTTTGGGCAACTCATTGATGGCGGTCGTCTCAATTCGTTAATGCAGCCCGCAGCGTTTGCCGTGGTGATTTTAGGCACCACCGGCGCCGTATTGCTTCAAACCGAGCTCAAGTTGTTTATCAAAGGCATCCGCATGTTGCGCCTGGTGTTTGTGCACCCGCAAGACGACAGAAAAAAACTCGCGATTAAAATTAACCAATGGAGCCTGCAGGCACGCAAAGAAAGTGTGTTGTCGCTGGAGAGCTATATCAAACGCGAGCAAGACCCGTTTGTGCGCAAAGGGTTGCAACTGCTGGTAGACGGCACCCCCGCCGACCGCATTCGTGAAGTATGCGCGATTGATATGTATTACTACGAACTGCAGGAGCGTGAAGCCGCCAAAATATGGTCGGCTGCTGGCGGTTATGCGCCCACCGTCGGTATTTTGGGCGCGGTATTAGGCCTGATTCATGTCATGGAAAATCTGTCTGACCCAGCCAAAATTGGGAGTGGCATTGCCGTGGCGTTTGTCGCGACTATTTATGGCGTCGCCCTGGCCAACCTGGTGTTTCTGCCGATTTCAAACAAATTAAAAGGTCATATCCAGCACGAAATGTCCAGGCGAGAGATGTTGCTGAATGCCTGGGTGTCGATAGCCCGTGGTGACAACCCGAAACTGGTCACTGAGCGCCTGGAATCGTATCTGCACTTGCGGGAGTCATAATGTACAGACGCCGTAAGCTGGACGAAGACGATGAAAGCCACGAACGCTGGCTGATCTCTTACGCTGACTTTATCACCCTATTGTTTGCTTTTTTTGTGGTGATGTACGCCACCTCGACTATCAACCTGAATAAATACCGTGCACTTTCCAGTGCCGTTGTGACGGCTTTTCAAGGCAAGCCTGGCCAGACAGAGGCACCTGAGGCACAAACACAAGCAACATTGCAAAACCAGAGTTCTGTGCTCAAACCCCTGCCCCTCAGCTATTTGTATCAGGAAAAAAAACAGCGTGACCAGGAAAAAGTGCGTGCGATTGGCCGGCAAATCACCCATGCACTCGCGCCCTGGGTTGAGCAAAAACTGGTCACGGTTTACCAATCTGAGCTCGGCATCGAGGTGGATATTCAAAGCAGCCTGCTGTTTAATGGCAACCAGGCCACTTACACCACGCAGACGTTGCCTGTATTGAACGCCCTGAGCGCACAACTTAAAAATGAATACCGGACCATACAGATCGAAGGCCATAGCGATAAACAGCTATTTAGTGGCCAAGCCGAGGCCGAGGCCAAACGCTGGGAATTGACGGCGGCACAAGCAGCGCATATTGCCGCCAGCCTAGTGGCACAAGGCATCGCCAGCAAACAGCTGACCGCGATAGGCATGGCGGATACCAAGCCAGTCTCCAGTAGCGATAACGCACTGGCACAAGCGCTTAATACACGCATCACCATACGCGTGCTTACCGCTGAAAGTAGTACCCAACAAACCAGCAATGTCGCCAACCGGCAAGAGTTAGCAGCAGAAATTATCGATACAATGCCGGCACCTGAGGTTGCGCCCCCGACAGCGGCGACAACATCTAGCAACACTCAACCTTAAGTCAGCGTGTCCTGCAACCAGAGATTGAATTGCTCGATGGGCATGGGTTTACCAAACAAAAAGCCTTGATAGCGGCGACAGCCGTTATTCAATAACAGCTCCATCTGCTCCTGCGTCTCTACCCCTTCTGCAATCACACCCAGGTACATGCTTTGCGCCATGGCAATAATCGTACGTACAATCGTGCGGTCGTGGCTGTCGGTGACAATATCATTGACGAATGAGCGGTCAATTTTAAGCTGGTATAACGGTAATTTTTTGAGATATTGCAAAGAAGAATAGCCGGTGCCAAAGTCATCCAGTGAAAATTGAATGCCTAACTGACTGAGTTCGGCCATGATGCGTACGGCGTCATCCACATTTTCCAGCAACACGCTTTCAGTCAGCTCTAAACGCAATGCATTCGGGTTAATCTGATGGCGTTGAATGCAGGCTTTAACCATGGCAATAAAATTGGCCTGGCAAAACTGGCGCGCACTGATATTCACCGACAAACTCAGCTCACGTGTTTTTAATGATTGCTGCCAGAGTGCGATTTGCGCACAGGCCTGGTCGAGCACCCACATGCCAATTTCGATAATGAGACCACTGGTTTCAGCCACGGCAATAAACTCCAGCGGTGAAATCAAGCCACGACGTGGATGCTGCCACCTGAGCAACACCTCAGCGCCAAACGGCCGCCCAGTATGGTCAACTTGGACTTGATAGTGCACGCGCAACTGCTGCTGCGCAATAGCCTCGCGCAATTCGGTTTCAAGCATCACCTGCGTCGCAATTTCGGTTTGCATGCCTGGCTCATAAACGCAGGCATGATTGCGCCCGGCCTGCTTGGCTTTATGCATAGCGATATCTGCCGCCTTCACATAGTCCGTATCACCTGAGGTCAGCGCATTAAAACTGCATAAGCCCATGCTGGCGGTAATTGGCAACTTTTGGCTGCCGATTTTAAATGGCCGCTCCAGCACCTTTTGCAATTTGCGCTGCATGGCCCATAGCTGCAGCAAAGCCTTGTCGGCGGTGGCCGCCAAGCCTGACAACAACACCAGAAACTCATCACCGCCCATGGAGGCAATAAAATGCGCCTCAGCCACCTTTTGAAGGCGTTCAGCCACTTGTTGCAACAGGCTATTGCCTACAGCATGGCCATGCGCCTCGTTAATCCATTTAAAATGATCTAGGTCTATATAGATCACACCCCAATGCTCGCCACCCGTTGCGGGGTGTGCGCTTAATTGCTGCAGCACCTCATAGACCCGTTTGCGGTTAGGTAGACCCGTAACAGGCTCCAGGTAAGCCAGGCTTTGCATAGACTCTTGAGACAGGTGTCTATCAACCACAATACTCATCAGCTTGGCCGCCTGCTCTATCATGGACTGCTCAAGGGCACTTGGTGTTTGTGGTTGGCGATAATACAGCGCAAATGCCCCCAGCACCTCGCCATCAGCATTCAAAATAGGCTCTGACCAGCCGGCCTGCACACCAGAAGAGAGTGCGGCTTGACGATGATTCTCCCAATAAGGATGCGTCATCACGTTTTCGACAATGACACGCTGCTTCATGGCAATCGAGGTCGCCACGGAACCATTGCCAGCCTCTAGCTGTAACTGGCG
>CAYPZE010000060.1:0-10540 GCA_964415305.1 uncultured Methylotenera sp. | reverse complement strand
TGGGAGAGCAAGGCTTGCGCTTCAGGCATGACATGATTCATGCCCTGCACCAACAAGGTCCAGTGCTGCGCAGGCAAGGCGGTAAAGTCATCATCCTCAAATGGCCCTTGCGTCACTTGCCAGCCCTCGCCCAAATCTGCCCGTTGGGGATCAAACTGTATTAGTCTGGCGGGCACTTCGGCATCACACGCCAGGCCAGCTAACTCTTCCGGATCAAGCAGACCTTGAAAACCTGGCATCGCCCCTCGAATCAACAACGGTTTTTTTTTGCCAGTATTCCGCCATGAACTGGGCTGGCGTCAGGCCATTGAGTAAGGTCAGTGCTTGTTGCATGATTAAATTTATCTAAAAGGAAGAAAAGGAGCGGCGGTGATACTTTGTGTCAGCCGTGAAATAAAGCGTTGCGATTTTTCTGCCAGTGTCAGCGCCAGTAAATCAGTGCGGGCCATCATCTTGCTAAATTCGCGCTCAAAACTGAGGTTTTGCACCTCACCAGGCAGGCTGTTGGTGAGCAGCAACAACTCGCCTTGGGCATTTTTGGCATTGGTCAGTTTCCATACCGCAATTTCAATATTTCTGGCCGCATTATACAAATTTTGCGGCTCTATGCTGTCGGTCAGGAAAAAAGCTGATTTATTGCCATGTGCGCGAAATAGCATGGACTGGATGCCAACCACCAGCGCCAACACGCGGTCACCGCTATATTGCGCATTGAGTGCCAGTTTAATGGCCGCGGTATCTTGCGCACCACCCAGCGCCTCAAACTGCCAGTGATGCACGCCCGTTTGCTCAAACACGTAGCTGGCAATCTGCTCCGGCGACCCCAGGCCTGATTTTTGCGCTTCGGCCGGGTTACGTTTGTACATCTTGAGCATGAGTAAACGCAAGGTACTGACGTTCTCGCTATATTCGATATCTGCCAGTCGATCGAGGTCCGTTTTGACCAGCTGATGCAGCGCATTGCGGTCTTGTCGTACCGGCACTGGCCGCCCGTTGGGTGAATCTACATAGCCACCGTCGGGCGTCGTGCTGCATCCGGCCAGCAGTAAAATGATCACCCACCAGCCGGAACACCTCATGCAGGCAATACCCGCTGGGCCGGAAAAACAATCTGGAAGCGACTACCTTGCCCTGGCTCACTTTCAACCTGCAAGCTGGCCTGGTGGTGGTGCAAAATATGCTTGACGATAGACAAGCCCAAGCCGGTGCCACCAGTATCACGACTGCGGCCGCTGTCGACACGGTAAAAGCGTTCAGTTAACCGCGGCAAATGATGTGACTCGATACCAATGCCGGTATCTTGCACGCTGAATACAGCATCTTCGCCGCGCATTTGCCAGTAAATATCGATACGGCCTTGCGCCGGGGTGTAGCGAACCGCGTTGCTGGTCAGGTTACTCAGGGCGCTTAATAGCTCATTGTAGCTGCCACGAATATTAACCTCGGTTTCCATATGCAGCGTCACCGTATGCTGGCCCTGGCTCAGCGCCTGCGCATCTTTCTGCAACTGCTGCAGCATGGCTGGCATGGCAATATCAGTTTCATCTTTGAGCGTGACGTTATTTTCCAGGCGCGACAAGGTCAGCAAGTCTTCAATAATGCGGCGCATACGCGTCGTTTGCGACTGCATCATGTCAAAATAAGGCTGGATATCCGGTGAGACCTCACCTTGCATGTCGCTAATGGTTTCGAGGAAGCCGCCAATGACCGTCAGCGGCGTGCGCAACTCATGCGACACATTGGCAATAAAATCGCGACGCATGACCTCAGTTTTTTCAATCGCAGACACATCGCGGCAGATCAGCAAACGCTGCTTGCTGGCAAACGGAATAATCTGTAATTCCAGCGTCACGTCCGGGCTGCGCCAGGACTTGAGTTTCAGCGGCTCGCTGTAATCTTCTGCCTGCAAATAGGTGACAAACTCGGCTTGCCGCAGCAAGTAATAAATTGGCTGATTTTCATCATGATGGCGCTTTAAGCCTAATCGTTGAATCGCGGGTTCGTTAAACCATTCAATTTCGTTACGGTTGTTGAGCACCACCACACCATCCGGCAATGCACTGGTGGCATGACGCAGCCGCTCCAGCGTGCTACTCAGTTGGCTTTGGCTGCGCGAATGACGGCGCATTTCATGATAGAGATTGGCAAAGATGTCTTCCCAGATGCCTTTGCCGTTTGGCATAAAATTAAGGCTGGGTTTAAGTGCCCACTGATACAGACGGTGAATCCAGTAAATATGCGCAGCCAGATAGGCCAATGCACCAACTGTAAATAATAGCCAGGCTGTTTCCGCACCGCAGAACCAGCCAACCATCAGGCAGCAAAACGCCCAAAACAGCAGGCTCCAGAACGCTTTCCAACGAATATCTTGCACAAGCTATTCTCAACACATCAATGTCGGCGATTATACGACACATCTGTGCGCAGGCAATGACAGCATGATGACAGCAGCATAGTGGCTTAATGCAGAAGCGTGCGGAGAGATTACTCGGTCATTACCGGCGCACTTTTTGCATAAGGTTTGGCCAGCGGCTCACCAATAAACACGCCTTGCATCGGCCATTTCACGCTTTTCCAGTAGGCCTCAATCAAGGTTTCACCCGACAAATAATGCGCCAGCACAATTTGCGGATTTGGAAATTTTTGCCAATAGTTACAAGGTTCGGAAACCGTGCCATAACTGCCTGTGACACCAGCATCTAACCAGCGCGACGCTTGCATCTGCCCGTTATAATTCGCCAGCACGCCACCACTTGAGGTCAGGTGATCGGCAATCGCGCCTGGCAAATAGGTATTCGTCAACATGAAATCGACCTGCTTTTGCCCGGTAAAATAAAACATCACCGCGCCCTGGTTTTCAATCGACTCCTGGCTCAAGGTATGCAAAGTTAGTTTTTTGGATTTGATGGTCATACCATCTTGCGGAAAAAATCGCTCACGCGGCTTTGAGCGCGCAACATCGCGCGTTTTGAGGAAGTAGCCATCGGCGTCATTTAAGCTAAACTCACTCAAGATACCGCGATCAATCAAGGCCTTAGCGGCCTCTAGGCTGCTAATCGGCAGCAGCATGGATAAGCGGAGATGATGATCTGCCCATGGCCGCAATGACATAGTATTGAAATAAGGACTATCACGGCCAGGATCACAGGTTTTGCGGCACTGGTTTAAATCCAACCCCAGGGTCAGTGCGCTGGTAATGCTGTTGCACTGCACGGCAAACGGCGTACGCCACACCAGCAGCAACACCTGCTGACTGGTCAGTTTGGCATCAAGCTGCGCCTTTAAAGCCTCAAACTCAGGCATCGTTAGCGCATCCTTGGCATGCTTGGGCAGCTCCACGCCAATCAGGTTTTCTGCAGGCACTTGTCTCGACTGCACATAATAGCGGGCGACTTCCTCACTCTGCGCATCGTTGACGTTGTAAATGACCGCGACATCTTCGGGCTTTAACAAAGAAGGCCTCAAGGGAATTTTTTTACTGACATCAACAGCGCCCGCCATCGCCTGAGTGACCAGCAACATGCAACACAACCCAATCCAGACTCGCACTTGACTCAAACGATGACTCACACCCATCCACTCAACACTCCGTTGCAATTGCAAAAATACCACCCCGGCAAATAAACCAGCGTAAAATTCAATCATATCCCAGATTCAATGGATTCAAGAAAACGAGGCAAATAATGACGACACAAACGATTTTAATCACAGGTGCCAACCGTGGTATTGGGCTGGAATATGTCAAACAATATGCCGAAAATGGTCATCAGGTCTATGCCACCGTGCGTGAGCCTACACAGGCCACGGCGCTGCAACAACTGGCAGCCAAACACACCAACATCCAGGTCTTCGCACTGGATGTCAGCGATGTGAGCGCTATTCGCGCGCTGGCTGATCAATTATCGGCACTCACCATTGATATTTTAATCAGCAATGCCGGCACTTACCCTGACAGTGCCTTCGGCAACACCGACCCGCAAGCCTGGCTGCACGCGTTCCAGGTCAATACACTCACCACCTACTATCTGGCCGAGGCCTTTTTACCGCAACTACGCCGCGCCACAGAGTCAAAACTCATCGCCATGACCAGTAAAATGGGCAGCATAGAAGACAATGGCAGCGGAGGGGAATATATTTACCGCAGCAGCAAAACCGCTTTGAATATGGTGGTCAAAAGCCTGGCGCTGGACTTGCGTGAATTTAACATTCAAGTGGCAGCCTTGCATCCGGGCTGGGTGCGTACAGATATGGGCGGGCCGAATGGCTTGATTGATACTGCAACCAGTGTGCGTGGGTTACGGCAGGTGATTGAGGGGTTAAACAGTGCGCAATCGGCCGAGTTTATTGCTTATGATGGGAAGAAGATCCCCTGGTAACTTGCTGTGCGTAGCATTGTCTTTCGCCTGTCGGCGAGTTACTTTTCTTTGCTTGTAGCAGTCTTGATTTTTAGAGATATCTATTTCGCCTTTACGGCGACCATTCTTTCTTATGCTTGTCCATAAGAAAGAAGGCAAAGAACAAGACACCCCAGCTTCCGCTTGTTCCCTGCGTTGCTCGTCAAAATAAGCGGTCACGAAACTCAACCTTGTAGCTCACACAGAACGTGAGCTACTGCGGGATTCGAACAGTCGCTACCTTTTTCCTTATTTTGCCTGCGCTACTCGGCGCGGCAGATGGGGACCCCGAAGAATGGGAACCGTTATAGCGTTTAAGCAGCCCCCCTTAATTATTTAACACTTGAACCAGCATATCTGCTTATCAGCGGCCAATTAAGCCTTATAAGGACTACGTTCCTCCAACTCATCCACATAGTCCTGCATGGTACTGGCTTCGCGAACCAAAAAGCGTGCCACGCTCTGGTGAAAATCCGGGTGACTTAGCCAGTGATAGGAACAGGTCGTATAAGGGGTAAATCCGCGTGCGAGCTTGTGTACGCCTTGTGCGCCACCTTCAAAATAGCGGATGCCGTGGCTGATGCAAAACTGTTGCGGCTGGTAGTAACATAGCTCGAAATGCAGACAGGAAATATCGCGCAAACTACCCCAGTAGCGGCCATACAAGGTGTCATCGCCGAGCACACACAAACTGGCAGCGACGTCTTCGCCATTCTGGCTGGCGATAAACAGCCTGAACTGTGCAGGCATATCACGGCTAATCTGCTCAAAAAACGCTAAAGACAAATAAGGGGTGCTGCCATGTCGTTGATACGTATGGCAGTAGCATTGATAAAACAAGGCGAGATCTTGCGGGCTGACGTCATGCCCGCTGACCACGCGGTAATGCACGCCTTGCTGTGCAACTTTATTGCGCTCCTGCCGTATTTTTTTACGTTTGTCGCGGCTAAGCGCAGCCAAAAAAACTTCCCAATCCGCATAACCTGGATTCTCCCAGCGAAACTGCACGCCTTGTCGGCGTAAGCCGTCGGCTGCGGCACAGGCGTTGGCTGAAGACGCATCAGGAAACAGCACATGCAACCCAGAAAGCGCATGCGCCTGGCATAGTTGACGCATCTGCGTCAGCATGGCATTGGCCAAAGCAGCTGCATTCTCATAGTCAGGATGTACCAGTATGCGCGGCCCGGTGACTGGCGAGAAAGGAATCGCTGAAATGAGTTTGGGATAATACTGACCACCGGCCTGCTCGTAGGCATCGGCCCACGACCAGTCAAACACATACTCGCCATAGGAGTGCGTTTTAATATAGCAAGGGGCAGCAGCCACTAATTGCGCGCCAGCAAACACCGTTAAGTGATAAGGAATCCAGCCGGTTTGGTGATCGACCGCAGCCGACAACTCAAACGCACGCAAAAACGTGTAATCGAGCATGGGATGACGCCCAGCCAATAGTTGCCAGTCGGCAGCCGCAATTTCCTGCAAACCGCGATGCCAGACAAACGATAATTGGCTGATATCCATACAGACTGAACGACTAATCAGGGATAAAACAGAAAACAAACATGCCGCGGCTAAAGATTGGCATGTCTATTAGCATAGCCTAGCGGCTTAGCTGGGACGTTTGCGTAATGCGGAAACGTCTTTGCCAGTAGAGTTCACCGTGCTGTTGGCGGGAATCACCGCAGTAGCGGGTTTAGATTTATTTTTTGATTTATCGCTATCTGAATCAGACACGATGGCTTGCTGTGCCTGCGTTTTCGCCTCAGCTTCACGCTGGCGCTCGACCATTTGCGCATAGGCATTTTCCAGCTCATCCAGGGTAATGACACCATTACCATCGAGGTCAACATAAGAAAAATGGCGGGCGACCTGGGGCAAACAGAGGGTGGCTTCTTCGCGATCCAGCGAATCATCGTTGTCGCGGTTACACTCATTAAAACGTTGGGAAATACTGTCGTGCATCACCTTGCGCTTTTGCAGCATGAGTTGGTGATCAGGGTCGGTGTTACGGGCATAATCAGACAGTGCCTTGCGCAAACGCGCACGGTCTTCAGGACTGAAGTTATGTTCCAGGGTTTTGGAGAGGCCAGCATCATCATTATCGACCATGCGGTTATCCGTCAGCCGAATAGGTAACTTCAGGTCGGCAGACACAGGCAATGCCAGCAACATGGTCGTTGTCAGCAAAAAAACCTCTTTCAAATGTTTGTTCGCTCTACCCATCCACATCCAAACGTAATACCTTCATTCTTGTTTCACCAACTCTTGTTTCACTCAAAAAGGCTTGTTTGACTCAACGCTTTTCGAAAACAATCTTTTTTAAAGTAAATCCAAGCACGATTAACATGACAGATATCGCCTGACTCTAAAATCAGGCTGACTAACATAACGCAACTATGGTCGCAGCATCAACTGATTTAACAAAAAATAGCCATTGTTTCATCGTTGTCTGGCCATTTTTAGGTGGTCATCTTGCCTCAGGATTGTAAATGCAATATTTCATCCCCCGCGCCATTTGTAACCAAGTTGTAACTAGCCCACTTCATGCAACATACGGCTTAGAGTATAATAATGTAGATAAGTTTTACGGCTGAGCCGTTTTAGCTACTTAGGTCAGGTCATTCTGATGGCGGCCAACTGCGTTAACGAAAACGCCCGCTTCTGTGTTAAAAGGTACGTATGGCAGAACAGTTAAAAAAAATATTGATGGTTGATGATGATTTGCGTATGCGCGAACTTTTACAGCGCTACCTCACCGAGCAAGGATTCAATATCAAATCCGTTTCCGATGGTAAAGAGCTGGACAAGGCCATGTCTGCCGAGAGCTTTGACCTGCTAATTCTCGACTTGATGCTACCCGGCGAAGATGGCCTGGCTATCTGCCGCCGTCTGCGCGGTGCCAACCACATGACACCGATCATCATGTTGACCGCGCGTGGTGATGAAGTAGACCGCATTGTAGGCCTGGAAATGGGCGCGGATGACTACCTGCCAAAACCATTTAATCCACGTGAGTTGCTGGCCAGGATCAACGCAGTGTTGCGTCGCCATGAAATCAGCCCCAAACAGCTGGTGGAAGAAAAAAGCGCTTCGTTTCAGTTTGGTGAGTTTGTGTTTGACACCAACACTCGCAGCCTGACCAAAAACGGCGCGCCAATCACCATCACCAGCGGCGAATTCACTTTATTAAAAGTGTTTACCGAACATCCGCGTCAGCCTCTATCGCGCGATCGCCTGATGCAGTTAGCCCGTGGCCGCGAGCTGGATGTGTTTGATCGTAGCATAGACGTGCAAGTGTCACGCCTGCGCCGCATTATCGAGCCGGATCCCGCACATCCACGCTACCTGCAAACCATGTGGGGCTTTGGCTATGTGTTTATTCCAGATGGCGAAGCGCCGCAATAAACCACTCAGCTAGCCTTCACTCACGTGCGCCTACTGCCTCGCAGACTACTTTCTCGCATCATGTTACTGATTGCCATTTTGCTGGCCGTCAGTATCTATGCGTCGCTCAAAATCTTTGACTATTTTGACCGCGAACCACGCGCAACTGCAGCGGCGTTGCAAGCCGTCACCATTGTTAACTACACGCGCGCCTCACTCATTGCTTCACACGAAAATCGCCGCCTGGCCTTGCTCTCAGAGCTGTCTGGTCGCGAAGGCGTGCGCGTCTATGCAGCAGACTTTCTCGAAGATATTGAGCCGCTGCCGCTAGACCCGTTTATCAATCTAGTGGCGCAAAAAATCCGCGAGCGCATGGGCGAAGAAACCATCATCACGGTCAATCATTACGACATCCCCGGCCTCTGGATCAGCTTTAATGTCGGCCAGGACGACTTTTGGGTGGTCATTCCTAAAATCCAGGTTGACCGGCCTTTTCCGTGGCACTGGCTGGGTTGGGCCGCCGTGGTGGGCTTACTCTCGTTGGTCGGCGGTTATTTACTGACTGCGCGCATCAATCGTCCATTGACCATGCTGGTGCATGCAGCCGAGCGCTTACGCAATGGCGAACCGGCGCCCAAACTGCCTGAAGACAGCGTTGAAGAGTTGCGTGAAGTGACGCACACCTTTAACGAAATGGCAGAATCGCTGGCACGGCTGGATGCCGAGCGCACCTTGTTATTGGCAGGCGTGTCACATGATATCCGCACCCCGTTGGCACGTTTACGGCTAGCCGTAGAAATGTTGCCAGCGGAAGCCGACTATATGAAGCACGGCATGATTGAAGATATTTCCGACATGGACAATATCATTCACCAGTTTTTGGACTTTGTGCGCGGTGTCGAAGGCGAGCCTACGCGCATGATGGACATCAACGACTTGCTGCATGCCCTGGCAGAACGCCAACGGCGTGCCGGGCGCGAGTTAAAAGTCTCGCTGGGGCCTAAATACTTTATTCCTATCCGGCCCCTGGCCATGCAACGACTGCTGGATAACCTGGTCGGCAACGCTTATAACTACGGCAAAGGTAAGGTAGAGGTGCGCAGCCAGGTCATGGCTGACAAAATCGTCATTAGCGTGCTCGACAACGGCCCCGGCATTCCGCCTGAGCATGCCGAGCGCTTACTGCGCCCGTTTGAACGTATGG
Organism: uncultured Methylotenera sp.; assembly: GCA_964415305.1. Taxonomy (GTDB): domain Bacteria; phylum Pseudomonadota; class Gammaproteobacteria; order Burkholderiales; family Methylophilaceae; genus Methylophilus. The sequence goes on along the minus strand of CAYPZE010000060.1, from coordinate 1,558 downwards.
ACAGCGCGCGCAACAAATATGAAGGTGGCAGCGGCTTAGGGTTAGCCATTTGCAACCGCATTGCCACCTTGCATGGCGGTCAGCTTGCACTACTTAACCGCAGCGAAGGCGGGCTGGAAGCCAGACTCTCGCTGCCGATTCTGCCTAATACCTAATTCAGTCGTCGCTGGGCGTAAACCAGTTTAAGCGTGCACGTAATTTCACCACCTCACCAATAATGGTCAGGCTAGGCGGCTTAAGGCCAGCAGCGGCCACATCTGCGGCCAGATGTTGCAAGGTAGATTCCACCACACGCTGCTTCTGCGTAGTGCCTTGCTGAATCACCGCCGCAGGCATATCAGGTGACACGCCTTGCGCGATCAGTTTGCTACAAATCTGCTCCAACCCGACTAATCCCATGTAAATCACCACGGTTTGCTTGGGCCGTGCCATGGCCTGCCAATCGAGATCAATCGTGCCATCTTTTAAATGCCCGGTGATAAACAAACAGGCTTGCGCGTAATCGCGGTGCGTCAGCGGGATACCGGCATAGCTAGAGACACCATTGGCGGCCGTGATGCCAGGCACCACTTGAAACGGCACACCGTGCTGCATCAGGGTTTCAATCTCTTCACCGCCGCGGCCAAAAATAAACGGATCACCGCCCTTCAGGCGTAATACACGCTTGCCTTCCAGCGCCAGCCTGGCCAGCAAGGCGTTAATTTCTTCTTGCGGCAAGGTATGCTGGTCACGCGATTTGCCGACATAAATCAACTCCGCATCACGGCGCACCAACTCCATGACTTCTTTGCTGACCAACTTATCGTAGACACAGACATCGCATTGCTGCATCAGGCGCAACGCTCTAAACGTTAGCAAGTCAGGGTCACCAGGACCGCCGCCCACCAGATACACTTCGCCGCGTATGGGCGCATCTTCGCTTTGGCTTAACAACTCGCCCAGCAACTCGCGCGCTGCCTGCTCCTGGCCAGACAACACCCGCTCAACCAAGGGCCCGTTAAGCACATCCTCCCAAAAACGGCGGCGAGCAGGCATGTTGGTAAACTTGGCTTTGACCTGATCACGAAACTCCCCAGCAATGGCGGCAACACGCCCGTAGGCAGCAGGCAACATGGTTTCGATTTTGCTGCGGATATGCCGCGCCAATACCGGCGCATTACCTTCGCTGGAGACCGCAATCACCACCGGGCTACGGTCTATGATAGAGCCCATGGTAAACGTGCATAATGCGGGCGCATCCACCACATTGACCGGGATATTCAAACGTTTGGCGGCAATAGACACGGCTTCATTCACTGCTTCATCATCAGTGGCCGCAATCACCAGGCAAGCGCTGGACAATTGCTCCGGCTCAAACTGTGCCTGCACATATTCAATCTCATTGTCATCGCGCAACGCCTGCAATTCCGCGCATAACTCGGGCGAAATCACCACTACCCGCCCCTGCGCCTTGCGCAGCATCAACACCTTGCGCGTCGCCACGTCGCCGCCGCCAATCACAATACACAGACGTTGCGCAATATTAAAAAAAATCGGTAAAGCTTGCATGAAACAATGC
>CAYPZE010000059.1:0-10569 GCA_964415305.1 uncultured Methylotenera sp. | reverse complement strand
GGACGGTAGCGTCACCGCCGGCACGACGTGGGTGAGGTGAATATGCTTTTTGAATAGTTGTGCGGCCGCTTGGCCATTAAAGGCAATCAAGGTGATGTGCGGGCATGCTTTTAACAAGCCATTAATATCGTTAGCAACCACACTATGGCCTTGAATGCTGCTATCTAGGCTGCCGATGCGTTGCGCTGTATGACAGACATCCCAGATGGCTAGACCATGCGCCTGCACTGATTGGCAGCGCAGTTCATAACTCGCCTGGGCCGGGATGTTGAATAGCCGCTCCAATATGCGCCAAAAGACATTTTGCGGATGAGCGTAGTATTGTTGCTGTTTGATGGATGCGACCCCAGGCAATGTGCCTAAAATCAGGATGCGCGCGTCGGGGCTGGCGACAGGTGCAAATCCGGTGGTGTCACCTTGACGTGTGGATGGAAGTTCGGACAAACCAGTGTGGACAAACCAGTGTGGACAAACCAGTGTGGACAGACCAATGTGCTTGCATTGATCTGTCATGCGTGAGGTTATTCAGTACAAGGTTGTTTTTTGCACAAACCGTAAATGGTCAGCGAATGATCTTGCATGCTAAAGCCATATTTTTCTGCGGCGGCTTTCTGTCTTTTTTCGATTTCTTCATCGTAAAACTCTTCAACGCGGCCGCATTTAACGCACACAATATGGTCATGGTGGCTGCCTTCGTTCATTTCGAACACGGCTTTGCCGCTTTCAAAATGGTGACGCACCAGTAATCCCGCCTGTTCAAATTGGGTTAAGACGCGATACACCGTTGCCAGACCAACATCTTCACCATTGGTGATCATGACTTTATAAATATCTTCGGCCGACAAGTGGCGCTGCTCACTGTTTTCAAACAGCTCCAGAATTTTCAGACGCGGTAGCGTTGCTTTGAGGCCTGCATTTTTAAGTTCTTTGGGATCATGCATAGGTTTTGTCCATTGGGGTTGTCTGTCGTTAAGTTTTGTCACTGCTTACGTCGCCAGCCGTTCTTTATTGGCGAAACTACGTGGTATATTAATGATTATTCTCAATAATACCGATTATAAAGTGAATCCAATGCGTAATTCTATCTTATTTGTGTTGGCTGTCGCATCTCTGGAGAGTGGATGTGGTGCCAAACTTCCTTCACTCAAGCCGTTCAAGATGGAAGTGCAGCAAGGTAATGTAGTCACTTCTAAAATGTTGTTGCAGCTGCGTCCGGGCATGACCCGCTCGCAAGTGCGCTACATTATGGGCACTCCGCTGATTGTAGATAGCTTCCGTGATAATCGCTGGGATTATTTTTACGAGTTGCGCAAACAGGGCGCTGTGATTGAAAAACGCCGGGTGATTCTTGATTTTGACAAGGATAGCCTGGTGTCCGTGCGCGGCGACGTGATTCCATCTGCGGAAAATCCTGACATTAAAACCATTGCAGAAACACCGCAGAAAAAAATAGACGCCGAAAAAGAACAGGCGTGGACTGATAAGTTGAAATTCTGGAAAGCCGAAGACGGCGTTGCCAGCGACAAAGCAAACGATGTTGCGCCTGCTGCGGCTGCAGTCGCTGCGACAGAAGCTAAAGTAACGCCATCTAATACAGCACCGTCTGAAACAATCGCTCCTGCCAACGCGCAAGCGGCTGCGGCAACGAGCACGCCAGTTGCCGCTGAAGAAGTGGTGCCATACATCCCGGAAGGCGAATATGTGGCGGCACCTACGCCACAAGAGATGGCCAAGGGTAATACCGATGCGGCCGCTAATCAGGTCCCTGAAGCCAAGGCGCATGCTGTCAACGATAAAGAAATGGCTGCGCAAATTGCCGATACGGTAGAGCCGCCACCCGTGTTTCAACCTGAGCCCGCAGCTGCACCAGCTGAGGTTGCTGCGCCAGAGCCTGTATTGCCGCCAGTCGCCAAAGCGGCGCCTGCTGCGAGTAAGATCACGGCCCCTGTGGTTGCGGCAGCCGCCGTGACAGCGGCGGCGGTGAAGCCAGCCCAAACCAAAAAAGCGGCGGCGCCAACCGCCAAACCAGCATCGCCACCTGCGCCAGCGCCAGCGCCTAAAGCCGCAACCGTGGCTGCTGCTGTTGAGGATGATGAGGTGATTCCGTATATCCCTGAAGGGGAATATGTGGCACCCGTGGTGCCAAGCGAGCAGGAGATGGTCAAAGGCAATATGGCTGAAGCCAACGCGCCAGTGACAGATGCTGAAGCGCATCAAGTGACTGAGAAAGGCGTTGCCCCGAAAGCTGAGCAAGCGGCTGAGTCGTCACCCACCTTTGTGGCAGAGCAACTGCCAGAGCCCGAACCTGAGCCGGAATTGCCACCGCCGCCAGCGAAATCTATCGTGAAGGAAGTGGCACCTGTTGTTCCGCCTGCAGCGACTCTGGCGGCTAAAGCACCGCAAGCAGCGGCCCAAGCTGTTGAACCAGCACCCGTCGTTGCGCAGGAAGTGCCTGCTGGTGATGGCGAAATCAATCAGACGGTGGCTGCCTGGGCGCAAGCCTGGCGTAGCAAGGATATTAAAAACTATCTGGCCGCCTACGCGCCTGATTTTGTGCCAGAAGGCTTGCCATCCAAAAAGGCCTGGGAAGCACAGCGTAAACAGCGCTTATCGGCTGGTCAGGGGACGATCACGCTGGTATTGAATAATATTCAAGTACAGCGTGAAGGCACGGCTGCGATTGCTACTGTGCATTTTGAACAGAAATACGCGGCTAAATCTTACAAGGATGAGCTGACGAAAACCTTGGAAATGCGCTATGACTCTTCACTCAAGCGCTGGTTGATTACGCGCGAGCGTGTCACGCCTTTGGCTAGTCCAGCTGCCGCGCCAGGTGCGGATCTGCCGAAAGTGAATGCCCCTGAGTCAGTGGTAGCAGCGGAAGCATCTGTGGCGACAACTGCGACAGTAGACAGCGGCGTTGAATCAGCGGTGCAGGCATGGGCGCAAGCCTGGCGTAGCAAGAATACGAATGCCTATTTTGCTGCCTATTCTCCTGCTTTTGTGCCAGAGGATTTGCCTAACCGTGCCGCCTGGGAAGCACAGCGTAAAAAACGCCTGTCCCCACAGCAGGGTAAAATCAGCCTGGATATCAGCAACCTCAATGTTTCCCGTACCGGGGACGCGGCGGTGGTGACATTCACGCAAAAATACGCTGCAAAATCCTACCGTGACGAGATGTCCAAACGTTTGGAGTTGCAGTTGGATGCTTCGACCCAGCGTTGGCTGATTGTACGTGAAACGGCTGCTTCTGGTGCTGAAGCAGCCTCTGGCAGCCAGCAAGTGACTGCACCTGAAGGCAGTGCTGAGCATCTGGACGGTGTATTGGAACAAATCGGGTTTTAATCCTAAATTATTAAAGAATGATTGAGCGAGTGATGTTGAAAGTTGTGATTGCAGGTGTGTCTGGCCGCATGGGGCATGCTTTATTAGAGGGGGTTTTTTCTGACAGTGGTTTGCAACTGCATGCTGCATTGGATCGCGCCGAAAGCGCCATGATAGGGCGCGATGCGGGCGAGCAGTTCGGCAAGCAGACCGGTGTCAAAATTACCTCGGATATTGCTGCGGCCTTACAGGGCGCAGATGTGCTGGTGGATTTCACCCGCCCCGAGGCTAGCATGCAATATTTGCAGGCCTGCCAACAAGCGAATGTGAAGCTGGTGATTGGCACCACTGGGTTTAGTGAGGCAGAAAAAGCCAGTATTGAAGCAGCCGCCAAAAAAGTGGGCGTGGTGTTCGCGCCGAATATGAGTGTGGGCGTGACCTTGTTGATTAACTTGGTCGAACAAGCTGCGCGCGTGCTTAATGAAGGTTACGATATTGAAGTGGTCGAGATGCACCATCGCCATAAAGTAGATGCGCCGTCAGGCACTGCGCTGCGTTTGGGCGAGGCTGCTGCTAAAGGTATTGATAAAGCACTTAAGGATTGCGCAGTCTATGCGCGTGAAGGCGTCACTGGCGAGCGCGAAGCAGGCACCATTGGTTTTGCGACCTTGCGTGGTGGTGATGTGGTCGGCGACCACACTGTGGTGCTGGCGGGAGTGGGTGAACGCGTCGAGTTAACGCACAAGGCGTCTAGTCGCGCTACGTTTGCTCAGGGCGCATTGCGTGCAGCCAAGTTTTTGGCGGATAAGCCACAAGGTTTGTTTGATATGCGTGATGTGCTGGGGTTTGATAAAAGCTGATTTTAAAGGGCTGCCCAGCAACTGCCTGACTTGAGTCACAAAAGCAAGATTTGCCTGTGACTTGCCCTTGAGTGGGTGGTCGATTTGCGCTATAATGCTTTAATTCTGAACGGGAAGAGTCCAACAAGCTTTTCCCGTTTTGCACATCTATTCACCGCAGCTTGAATCCCCTTTCTGGCGATGCGATGAACCCTCTAAACGATGTGTTTCGTATCAAACTTAAGGAGCTAAAGGTGTCAAAAACAATTCCAGCGATTTTAGTGTTAGCAGATGGAACTGTTTTTAAGGGCATTAGCATTGGCGCTTCCGGTCATACGGTCGGTGAAGTGGTGTTCAATACATCTATCACCGGATATCAGGAAATTCTCACTGATCCATCCTACACCGAACAAATTGTGACACTGACTTATCCGCACATTGGTAACTACGGCACCAATAGTGAAGATGTCGAGTCAGGCAAAGTCTATGCTGCGGGTCTGATTATTCGTGACTTGCCCTTATTGGAAAGCAATTTCCGCAGTGAACAAAATCTCTCCGACTATCTCAACGCCAACAATGTGGTGGCCATTGCTGATATCGATACCCGCAAACTGACCCGTATTCTGCGCGAAAAAGGCGCTCAGGCTGGCTGTATCATGGCTGGTGAGTCTGTCGATGAAGCGCAAGCCCTGGCCCTGGCAAATGGTTTCCCAGGCCTGGCAGGGATGGACCTGGCCAAAGTGGTCAGCTGTACCCAGCCGTACGAGTTTACAGAAGCCGAGTGGCAATTAGGCTCAGGTTTCAGCAAAGCGGCTGATGCGCAGTTCCACGTGGTCGCCTTTGACTACGGCGTCAAACGTAACATTTTGCGCATGCTGGTTTCCCGTGGCTGTAAAGTCACCGTGTTGCCAGCACAGGCAACCGCTGAGCAAGCCTTATCCTACAAGCCTGACGGTATCTTCCTGTCTAACGGCCCTGGCGACCCAGAGCCATGCGATTACGCAATCAGTGCGATCAAGACCTTGGTAGACACTGGCATCCCTACTTTTGGTATCTGCCTGGGCCACCAGTTGCTGGCCCTCGCGAGTGGCGCCAAAACATTGAAGATGAAGTTTGGTCACCACGGCGCTAACCATCCGGTACAAGACGTTGAAAGCAAGCGCGTCTATATCACCAGCCAGAACCATGGTTTCGCGGCAGATCCAGCGACCTTGCCAGCCAATATCAAGGTGACGCATGTGTCCTTGTTTGATGGTAGCTTGCAAGGGATCGCACGTACAGACAAGCCAGCTTTCAGCTTCCAGGGTCACCCGGAAGCGAGCCCAGGACCGCAAGAAATGAGCGTGTTATTTGACCGCTTTATCCAGTTAATGCAAGAAAGAAAGTCCATCTAATGGCAAAAAGAACTGACATTAAAAGTATTCTGATTATCGGTGCCGGTCCCATTGTCATTGGGCAGGCCTGTGAGTTCGACTATTCTGGTGCGCAAGCCTGTAAGGCGTTGCGTGAAGAAGGTTACCGCGTCATTCTGGTGAACTCCAACCCGGCGACTATCATGACCGACCCGGAAATGGCGGATGCGACCTACATCGAGCCGATTACCTGGCAAATAGTTGAGAAAATCATCGAAAAAGAGCGTCCTGATGCTCTGTTGCCGACCATGGGCGGCCAGACTGCACTGAACTGTGCGCTGGACCTGGGCAAACATGGCGTCTTGCAGAAATTCAATGTTGAGCTGATTGGCGCCTCTAAAGAGGCCATTGATAAAGCGGAAGATCGCCAGAAATTTAAAGAAGCCATGACCAAAATTGGTCTGGGTTCTGCACGTTCTGCGATTGCGCATAGCCTGGAAGAAGCCTTGCAAGTTCAGGCAACGATTGGTTACCCAGCAATTATCCGTCCTTCATTCACCATGGGTGGTAGCGGAGGCGGTATTGCGTATAACCGCGAAGAGTTTATCGCCATTTGTGAGCGCGGCCTGGATGCCTCACCAACCAATGAACTGCTGATTGAAGAGTCACTGCTAGGTTGGAAAGAGTATGAGATGGAAGTGGTGCGCGACAAGGCGGACAACTGCATCATCATCTGTTCGATTGAAAACCTGGACCCAATGGGCGTGCATACTGGCGACAGTATCACGGTAGCGCCAGCGCAAACCCTGAGCGACAAAGAATACCAGATCATGCGTAATGCCTCGTTGGCAGTGCTGCGTGAAATTGGTGTCGACACTGGTGGTTCTAACGTGCAGTTTGCCATCAACCCAGATGATGGCCGCATGATCGTGATTGAGATGAATCCGCGTGTGTCGCGCTCATCTGCGCTGGCCTCCAAAGCCACTGGTTTTCCGATTGCCAAAGTAGCCGCTAAACTGGCGGTGGGTTTTACCTTGGACGAGTTGCGTAACGAAATTACGGGGGGGCAGACGCCAGCGTCGTTTGAGCCTTCGATTGACTACGTAGTAACCAAGGTGCCGCGATTCGCTTTTGAAAAATTCCCGCAAGCTGACAGCCGTTTAACTACGCAGATGAAGTCTGTGGGTGAAGTGATGGCCATGGGCCGTAGCTTCCAGGAATCTTTCCAGAAAGCCTTGCGTGGCCTGGAAGTTGGCGTTGATGGCCTGGATTCTGTGACCGATGATAAAGACCGTATCGTCAAGGAAATGGGTGAGCCTGGTCCTGAGCGTATCTGGTATGTGGCGGATGCGTTCCGCTTGGGCATGAGTGTTGCGGATATTTTCGATATCACGAAAATCGATCGCTGGTTCCTGGTACAAATTGAAGAAATTATTCAACTGGAACAATCTCTGATTGGCAAGCACATCGCTGACCTGAGCAAAGACACTGTGTTTAGACTCAAGCGCAAAGGCTTCTCAGACCGTCGCTTGGCTAAATTGCTGAACACTGACCAGCATGCCGTGCGCGCGTTCCGCCAGGCGCTGAATGTGCGTCCGGTCTACAAGCGTGTAGACACTTGTGCGGCTGAGTTCGCGACTAACACGGCGTATATGTATTCCACTTATGAAGAAGAGTGCGAGTCACAGCCAACCAATAACAAAAAGATCATGGTATTGGGCGGTGGCCCTAACCGTATTGGCCAGGGCATTGAGTTTGACTATTGCTGCGTACATGCGGCCTTCGCCATGCGCGAAGATGGTTACGAAACCATTATGGTGAACTGTAACCCAGAGACCGTTTCGACCGATTACGATACATCTGACCGTTTGTACTTCGAGCCAGTGACGCTGGAGGATGTACTGGAAATCGTCAATATCGAAAAACCAGTCGGCGTGATTGTGCAATACGGTGGCCAAACACCATTGAAATTAGCGCGTGACCTGGAAAAAGCCGGCGTGCCTATCATCGGTACCACACCAGACGCGATTGACCGTGCGGAAGACCGTGAGCGTTTCCAGCAGATGTTGCATGCACTCAACCTGAAGCAGCCACCTAACCGCACAGCGCGTGCGCCAGAAGAAGCGATTCGCCTGGCAACTGAGATTGGTTACCCGCTGGTTGTGCGTCCTTCTTACGTATTGGGTGGCCGAGCGATGGAAATCGTGCATGAGCAAAGCCAGCTCGAGCGCTACATGCGTGAGGCGGTCAAAGTTTCTAACGAGTCCCCAGTGTTGCTGGATCGCTTTCTGAATGACGCGATTGAAGTCGACGTCGATGCGTTAAGTGACGGCGAAGATGTATTGATCGGCGGTATCATGCAGCACGTGGAACAAGCCGGTGTGCACTCTGGTGACTCCGCCTGTTCATTGCCGCCTTACAGCCTGAGCGATAGTCTGCAAGATGAGTTGCGTAAGCAAACCGTGCAAATGGCCAAAGCCCTGGGTGTAAAAGGCCTGATGAACGTGCAGTTTGCCGTGCAGAATACCGAGCAGGGCGAAGTGGTGTATGTGTTGGAAGTGAACCCACGTGCGTCTCGTACCGTGCCGTTCGTGTCCAAAGCTTGTGGCTTGCAACTGGCGAAAATTGCTGCGCGTTGTATGGCAGGCCAGTCACTGAAGTCACAAGGCGTGACCAAAGAAGTGGTGCCGCCTTACTACTCCGTGAAAGAAGCTGTGTTCCCATTCATCAAGTTCCCAGGCGTAGATACCATTCTGGGGCCTGAGATGAAGTCGACCGGTGAAGTCATGGGGGTGGGCAACACTTTTGCGGAAGCGTTCGTAAAGTCACAACTGGGTGCTTCTGTCAAAATGCCAACCGGTGGTAGAGCGTTTATCAGTGTGCGTAATGAAGATCATACCAAAGTGATTGATATTGCCAAAGATCTAGTAAAACTGGGCTTTACCCTGGTGGCGACCAAAGGCACGGCGCGAGCGCTGGCAGAACAAGGCCTAGACGTGTCGCCAGTGAACAAAGTGGCCGAAGGCAGACCGCATATTGTCGATATGATCAAGAACGATGAGATCAGTTTGATTGTCAATGTCACTGAGGACAAGAAAGCCATTACCGACTCTTATGAGATTCGTCGTAGCGCCCTGCAAAACAAGGTCACTTATTACACAACCCTGGCTGGCGCACGTGCGGCTTGTATCGGGATGGCACAAAGCAAGGACATGGATGTCTACTCTGTGCAAGACTTGCACAAACGCCTTGCTTAACTTAAACTTGGCTTAATTAATATTTGAAATAAGCCACGCTCATTCGGGTGTGGTTTATTTTTTTTATACTCATTTTTTGAAGGTATTTCAACATGGCAGTACATCAAATTCCTGTGACCGTGATTGGTGCAGAATTGCTCAAAGAAGAATTACAACGTCTGCGCGCAGTAGACCGCCCTAATATTATTCAGGCGATTGCTGAAGCGCGTGCACAGGGTGACTTGTCTGAAAATGCTGAATATGAGTCTGCCAAAGAGCGTCAGAGCTTTATTGAGGGCCGTATCTCCGAACTCGAAGCCAAATTGTCTAATTTGCAAATCATCGATCCAACCATGTTGAACGCGGAAGGCCGCGTGGTGTTTGGTGCAACCGTGCGCTTTGAAGACCTGGATTCAGGGGATGCTAAAACGTATCAGATCGTTGGCGAAGACGAAGCGGATATTAAAAATGGCAAAATTTCCGTCAGTTCACCCATTGCGCGTGGTCTGATTGGCAAATCCGAAGGCGAAGTGGTTGAAGTACAATCACCAGGTGGCGTCAAAGAGTACGAAATTATTGAAGTGCTCTATATCTAAGAGTGCATGCATTTAGGAGTACGTGGCCATGGCCAAACAAGCAGGACTGACCGGTTGGATTAGCCCGCTGTTACTCACAGCGTGGGTAGGCGCATTATGGATGACGGCCATCACGGCCAGTGTTTTGTTCCAGACCATCCCGGATCGTCAGTTGGCGGGCCTGGTGGCTGGCAAACTGTTTACCATCGTCAGCTATATCGGCCTGGTGAGCGGCGTGTGGCTGCTGGTACAGCGCCTGGCCAATGATGGTTTTTCTGCGTTCAAGCAAGGCTTGTTCTGGGTGGTATTCCTGATGTGGGTACTGGTGCTGATTGGTGAGTTTGGCATACAGCCGCTGTTGGCCCAATTAAAAGCCAGCGCCTTACCCAATGATGTGATGCAAAGCGTGTTTGCCAGCCGGTTTAAAACCTGGCACGGTATCGCCAGCATTGCCTATCTGGTGGAGTGTTTGCTGGGTGTTTGGCTGGTGCTTAAATCCAGCTAGGCATAAATAAAAAACGCGCTATTCACAGCGCGTTTTTTATTGAATATCAACCTGTTATAGCTTTGGAATCACGATCTTGGCCGAGGCTTTAACTGTTTCGCTGGCGCGATAAAACACTAATTGTTTGCCTATGTGGTGCACGGCAATCGCGCTGGTTTTATCCGAAATGTCGGTCAGTAATGCTTTGCGTAACTCGCGATCATCACCTGCCACTTGTACTTTGATGAGTTCGTGGGCATTGAGGCTGAGATCAATTTCTTTTAATACGGCGTCAGTGAGGCCATTGTTGCCTATCATGACCACCGGGTTTAAATTGTGCGCCAGGCCACGTAAATAAGCGATTTGTTTGCTGTTTAATTGCATGCAAAAATTTCCTTGAAAACAATCCATATTTTAGCATGAAGCAGGAATTCCCCCTATGAAACCCTCCAAAACCAGCAAAGCCTGGATGCAGGAACACCTCAACGACGAGTTTGTGAAGCGCGCGCAAAAAGACGGCTATCGTGCCCGCGCTGCGTATAAGTTGCTCGAAATCGATGACAAAGACAAATTAATCAAACCCGGTATGACGGTAGTTGAGTTTATTTGTGGCGACTTTAGAGAAGAGGAGGTGCTCAAGCAACTGGAAGCCTCACTCAATGGCAAGCTGGTGGATGTCGTGATTGCCGATATGGCACCGAATATGAGTGGTTTAAAAGATGTTGATCAGGCGGGCGCGACCTACCTCACCGAACTGGC
>CAYPZE010000058.1:0-10680 GCA_964415305.1 uncultured Methylotenera sp. | reverse complement strand
TGCCTGTGCAAACTCTGGCAGTTTCAATTGCGCTTTTAACTCAACAATCACTTCGCCATTCACCAGTAAATCAAGGCGCTGCCCTTGTATGACGACACCTTTATACAATATATCCACTGCAAGCTGACGCTGGTATGCAATGCCACGCAAATCAAGTTCATGACAAAGAGCAGCTTCATATACACATTCAAGTAAACCGACGCCAAGCTCACGATGTACCTCAATCGCGGCACCAATAATCTGACCAGTCAAATCATCCATATTGGTTTTCTCTGTGAGCTCTGTGCCCTCTGTGGCTACACTATTTTTTTGCTTTTCTATCTAATTCTTTGAGGTGCTGTAATTTTTCGCCTATTTTACCTTCCAATCCGCGTGGTGTGGGTTGGTAAAAAGGTTGTGGTTCTAAATCATCTGGAAAATACTGTTCGCCCGCCGCGTATGCCTCAGGCTCATTATGCGCATAACGGTATTCTTTGCCGTAATCGAGCGCTTTCATCAGTTTGGTTGGCGCGTTTCTGAGATGCAGCGGCACCGCGCGCGACTTGTCTTGCGCGACAAAGGCCTTGGCCTGATTGTAGGCCATATAGCCAGCATTACTTTTGGCCGCCACCGCTAGGTAAATCACGGCTTGCGCGATGGCCAGCTCGCCTTCCGGGCTGCCTAGCCGCTCAAATGTCAGTGCTGCATCGTTGGCAATCTGCATCGCACGCGGGTCTGCTAAACCAATATCCTCCCAGGCCATGCGGATAATTCTGCGCGCAAGATATAGCGGGTCTGCGCCGCCATCCAGCATGCGCATGAGCCAATATAACGCTGCATCCGGGTTAGAGCCACGCACTGACTTGTGTAAGGCAGAAATCTGGTCGTAAAAAGCTTCGCCACCTTTGTCGAAACGGCGCATTTTGCTGGCCATGGTCGACTGTAAAAAGGATTCGTCAATCTCACTCACCTTGGCAGCCACTGCTCCGTTAAACAAGCCTTCGGCAAAGTTGAGCAAACGCCTGGCATCGCCATCAGCATAGGCCAGCACCTGTTCGGTGACAGATTCAGTCAATTGCACCTCAGGCGCCACTTTAAGCCGCGCGCGCTCTAGCAGCTCAGCCAATTCCGCTTCAGTCAGGGCATTGAGTACAAATACCTGGGCGCGGCTGAGCAAAGCGCTATTGACTTCAAAAGAAGGGTTCTCGGTCGTGGCGCCAATAAAGGTAATCAGCCCGCTTTCAACAAACGGCAGAAAAGCATCCTGCTGGCCTTTGTTAAAGCGATGCACCTCATCGACAAACAAAATGGTATTGCGGCCAGTTTGCTGCAAGGTCATTTCCGCGCGCTCAACCGCTTCACGGATATCTTTAATGCCAGACAGCACGGCGGATAAGGGCACAAACTCAGCATCGGCGGTTTGTGCAATCAGGCGAGCCAAGGTGGTTTTACCCACGCCCGGCGGCCCCCACAGAATCATGGAGGGCAGTTTGCCGGACTCGAAGGCGCGGCGCAGTGGTTTGCTTTCACCCAGCAAATGGGTTTGGCCAACCACTTCATCCAGCGTTTTCGGCCGTAACTGCTCAGCCAGCGGCACGGAAGAAGGAGTTTGTGGTTCAAACAGGGAGGACATAGCTGGTTTTGATGCGCAAGCGGCTATTCGCCAACGACATCCACCCCTTTAGGCACCGAGAATAAAAACTGGTTACTGTTCAAGCCAGGATTGACTTCAACATTGCTAAACACAATATGCGTGCTTTGGCCAAAAGCATCTACCAGGCGCATCTCGGCCAATTTGCTATGGTCAAACGAAATAATCACCACCTGAAAGCCGCTGTCTTTTTGCTTGGGCTTGGCTTGCACGCGCTGCATGCCTTCAAAATCCAGCAATCGGGTCAGGCGAAAACTTTCTTCGACATTGGGCCCACCAGCCAGTAGCGCAGCCGGGCTGGTGCCTAAGACTTTATCGACCGTTCGCACAGTCACTTGCTGCAAATCGACATCAAACAGAAACACCTGGCGACCATCACTGATGATCTGCTGCTCATAAGGCTTTTGATAATCCCAACGAAACTTGTTCGGCCGCTGCAACAACATGGTGCCATTGACCTCTTGCAGCTTGCGCCCTTTTTGGTCAAACACGGTTTGCTTGAAATTGGCTCGCATGGCCTGTGTGCTTTGATAAAACTGCTTCAAATCGTCCACACCATCGGCCATGGCAGCGGTCATGACACTCCAACTGCACAATGCCAACAATGTTTTGGTGAATCCTTTATTCATGGTCTCCTCCGGCCTTCACTAATACCTCACGGTTGCCATTGCTTTGCATGGCAGAGACCAGTCCGGCACGTTCCATATCCTCAATTAATCTGGCTGCGCGGTTATACCCGATGCGCAGTTGGCGTTGCACCGATGAAATAGACGCGCGGCGAGTTTTTAACACAATCGCTACGGCTTCATCATATAGCGGGTCTTTTTCACCGCCTGCATCACTGCCGCCAGGCAAGGCCTCTAGATCGCCGCCCTCGGTCTCATTGGTGAGAATCCCTTCGATGTAATTTGGTTCGCCCTGGGCCTTAAGGAAGTTAACCACATTATGCACTTCGCCATCGCTGACAAACGCGCCGTGAATCCGCTGCGGGTAGCCGCTCCCTGGCGGCAGGTAGAGCATATCCCCCTGCCCGAGCAAGGTTTCAGCGCCCATCTGGTCTAAAATCGTGCGTGAGTCAATTTTGCTCGATACCTGGAACGCGACGCGCGTCGGCACGTTGGCTTTAATCAGGCCGGTAATCACATCCACCGAAGGGCGTTGCGTGGCAAGCACCAAGTGGATGCCAGAAGCACGCGCTTTTTGCGCCAGGCGTGCAATCAGTTCTTCTACTTTTTTGCCCACCACCATCATCAAGTCAGCCAGTTCATCAATCATCACCACGATCAATGGCATTTCATCCAATGGCTCCGGTTCATCCGGCGTTAAGCTAAACGGATGTGGAATCGACACGCCCTGCTTTTTCGCTTCCTGGATTTTCTGGTTATAGCCTGCCAAGTTACGCACGCCGAGTGTGGACATTAACTTATAGCGGCGCTCCATCTCGGCCACGCACCAGTTCAAGGCATTCGCGGCCTGGCGCATATCGGTCACCACCGGCGCCAGCAGATGCGGAATACCTTCATACACAGACAATTCCAGCATTTTCGGGTCAATCAAGATCATGCGCACGCGGCTGGCTTCGGACTTATACAACAAACTTAAAATCAGCGCGTTAATCGCCACCGACTTACCAGAACCGGTGGTACCCGCCACCAGCACATGTGGCATTTTTGCCAGATCAGCCACAATCGGCTTACCCGCGATATCTTTACCCATGGCAATGGCCAACGGCGAGCTCTGGTCAGCATAGGCTTGGCTACCCATGATTTCAGACAACGACACAATCTGACGCTTCGGATTCGGAATTTCCAGGCCCATATAGCTTTTGCCGGGAATGGTTTCTACCACGCGCACACTGATGACAGACAAGGCACGCGCCAGATCTTTAGCCAGATTGGTAATCTGGCTACCTTTTACACCCGGCGCTGGATCCAGCTCATAGCGCGTAATCACTGGGCCGGGTTGCGCGGTGACCACTTTGACCTCAATGCCAAAATCCATCAACTTGCGTTCAATCAGGCGTGAAGTGAAATCAAGCGTTTCAGCAGATTGCAACTCAACCGACTGATTGGGTGCATCCAGTAAATGTAACGGCGGCAACCCTTCCTGCTCAATGGCCGCAAACAACACTGCCTGCTTTTCTTTGACCACGCGCTCGCTAGGCTCTATCACCACCTCTGGCACGGTAATCTCCACCGGCTTGCGATCTTCAATGCGTTTACGCTCGGCCTCGACAAACTCCTCACGCGCCTGCAATACTTGCTTACCGACTTTACGGTCTTGCCAGTCCTGGTACTTGAGCTGGCTCCACTGATAAAACTGGATCACCCACTCGCCTAACTGCTCGCTCATTGTAATCAGTGACCAGCCGGTAAACAGGCTAAATGCCGTCGCAAACAACACCAGCAGCAGCATGGTAGAACCAGCAAAGCCAAACATATTGCGCAACAGATGATCAATACCGCTACCAATGACGCCACCTTGTTTGAGTGGAAAATCCGCCGGAAAACTCACTAAATGACCAGACTCCAGCGCTGCTGACGCCAGCAGCATCAAGGCAAAACCGACGCCGTTGAGCCACCAGTCATGTTTTTCAACCGGCTCCAGATGCAGGCGCTGGTACATCAGCCAGACCATGTAAAAAGCCAGCACTACAAACCACCAGGCAGAAAAACCGAACAAGGATAGAAAAATATCCGACACCCAGGCACCGACGGCACCGCCCGCATTATGGATGGTGTCATGCTCGCCGATCGCGTGCGTCCAGCCCGGATCTTCATGTGAATAAGTCGCCAAAATCACCGCCAGGAATACACCGAGCGCCGCCAGCGCAATCCACGACACTTCACGCAGTAACTTGGCATCGCGCTGCTGTTTCTCCGTCGAAACTTTTTCGAGGCGGACATTGGCAACTTTTTTCTTATTAAAAAACAATATGTTGTCTCTTTCTTTGCAAGAGTGAACTTAAATGATTATAACAAAATCAAATTGCAGACAGTCATTCTTGCTTTTAAAATAGATTCGACGACAATAAGGAGACATCCATGGACATTGGTATCAACAACGAAGACCGCCAGCAGATTGCAGACGGTTTATCAAAATTACTGGCAGATACTTACACCCTGTATCTAAAAACCCATTATTTTCACTGGAACGTCACTGGGCCGATGTTCAACACCTTGCACCTGATGTTTGAAACCCAATATACCGAGCTCGCACTGGCGGTGGACCTGGTGGCTGAGCGTATCCGCTCACTCGGCGTCTATGCCCCTGGCACCTATGCCCAGTTTTCCAAGCTCACATCGATTGATGAAACCGTGGATGTGCCTAAAGCCAACGACATGATCCGTGAACTGGTCGCCGGCCACGAAGCCGTCTGCCGCACCGCGCGCAGTGTGTTCCCGGCAGCAGAGAAAGCCTCTGACGAAGCCACTTCAGACTTGCTGACCCAACGTTTGCAACTGCACGAGAAAACAGCCTGGATGCTGCGTAGCTTGCTAGAGTAACCCCCGCAGCGTTTTTCTAACGGATGGGCATTTAAAACAGCGTGCCCATCCCCATCTATATAAAAATAACTCACCAAATACTGGAAATCTCATCATGGCAACAAAACATGCCCGTTTAATGATTCTTGGCTCAGGCCCTGCTGGTTATACCGCAGCGGTCTATGCTGCCCGTGCAAACCTCAATCCGGTGCTCATTACCGGCCTGGCACAAGGGGGCCAGCTGATGACTACCACCGAGGTGGATAACTGGCCAGCCGATGCCAATGGCGTGATGGGCCCAGAATTGATGGCACGCTTTCAGCAACACGCCGAGCGTTTTAATACCGAGATGATTTTTGATCATATCCACACCACACATCTCAAAGAAAAACCGATTCGTTTAGTGGGTGATAACGGTGAATACACCTGTGACGCGTTAATTATTGCCACCGGTGCGTCTGCTAAATACTTAGGCCTGCCGAGTGAAGAAGCCTTTGCTGGTAAAGGCGTGTCAGCTTGTGCTACGTGTGATGGTTTTTTCTATCGCAACCAGGAAGTTGCAGTGATCGGTGGCGGCAATACCGCTGTGGAAGAAGCGCTGTACCTGGCCAATATTGCCAGCAAGGTCACACTGGTTCATCGCCGTGACAAATTCAAGGCCGAAGCCATCCTGGTCGACAAACTGATGGACCGCGTCAAGGAAGGCAAAATCGTCCTGGAAACTTTCCATACACTGGATGAAGTCTTAGGTGACAACACCGGTGTGACCGGCATGCGTCTCAAAGATGTCAACGCTGGCACCACTAAAGATATTGCCCTCAAAGGTGTATTTATTGCCATCGGCCACCAGCCAAATACGCAAATTTTTGAAGGCCAACTGGAGATGGAAGGCGGTTATATCGTCACGCAAACCGGCCGCCAGGGTAACTTTACTGCCACCAATATCCCAGGTGTATTTGCCGCCGGTGACGTGCAAGACCATATCTACCGCCAGGCAGTGACCAGCGCTGGCACAGGTTGTATGGCTGCCTTAGACGCTGAGCGTTATTTGACCAGTCTGGAGTAAATCCAAGGTAAGGCATGAAGAAGCGCACCCCGGTGCGCTTTTTTATTTTAAAATCACAGGATGTCGCAAGAGCTACCGGACAAAGAGGAAGATGATGTTTCACTGTTTCACGAAGCAGTGAAAGGCGCGCGCCCGGTGAAAACCACGCGAATTTCTCACGCCCCTAAAAAACCCAAGCCTATCCCACGGCAATTGATCAGAGACGAACAGCAGGCCTTGGTCGACTCACTCAGCGATCATTACATTCCAGCCCACGAGCTCGAAAGCGGCGAAGAATTACTGTATTTGCGTGAAGGCCAATCGCCCATGGTGTTGAGCAAGCTGCGCCGTGGCCATTGGGTGGTGCAAGCGCATATAGACCTGCATGGCCTGATTAGCGACGAAGCCCGTTTGTATGTTTCAGAGTTTATTGCCGACTGTAAAAAGCGCGGCTTGCGTTGTGTGCGGATTGTGCATGGCAAAGGCCTGGGCTCACGCAATAAAGAGCCGGTACTCAAACACAAATTACGTAACTGGCTGATGCAAAAAGACGAAGTGATTGCCTATGCGCAGGCACGCGCCACGGATGGCGGCAGCGGCGCAGTTATCGTGCTGCTTAAAGCATAAAAAACGCGATGCCATTCACTGGCATCGCGCTTATTCATCACACCTCATTACCAATATTGACGATGCTGATGCGGCCCACGGCCTCGCATCGCCGCCGGACGGTATCCTGGCGCTGGCATCGGTTGAATCTGCACCACATTCGGTCTGACTGACACGGCCACATCCAGCACCGGGCCTGGGTCCCGGTCCATCATGGTCGAATATTGACGGCCATGATATTCGTAATTCACTACATAGCCGGTAGTCACGGTTTGCCATTGGTCTACCATCACACATTGCTCAATCGGGCGCGTGACAATGCGCTCATTGCCATAGCTATTCTGGTTACCAACACGGTCACCCACAATCGCGCCTACACCGGCACCGACCGCAGCGGCGGCGATACGGCCGTTACCGCGACCAATGGTGCTGCCTAACAAACCACCGGCGACGCCGCCGACAATCGCACCGGTGTTAGAGCGATTAGACTCATACACGCTTTCACGTACATATTCGGTATGGCATTCCTGGCGTGGCTGGTTGATTTGCTGCACTTGCGGTGCGACCGACAGCACTCTGGCCCGGTCAATATATTCTGCATCGGCAAATGCTGCCTGGCTCGCCGCCATCATCACCATACTGGATAAGATTAATTTACGCATGCTCGTTTTCCTCTCTTGAAGCACACTGCTCACTGCAGTTATCTTGTTAACGTGCATTCAATCATGAGAGATGACGCCAGGATGTATCGAAGCCGGGAGAATTTTGTATCCGGCCAGATACGAAGCTTACTGGCTGCTGTTAGCCAGCTTGAGCAATTCGCCGCGTTGCTGAATTTCGATGACGCCGCGCCCCATGGTCAACCAGCCTTTTTGCTCCAGGCGTTTCAACTGGCGACTAATGACCTCACGCGCGGTGCCCAACTCATCGGCAATTTGCTGATGCGTGCGTTGAATGGTGTTATTACCCATATCGAGCAACCATTTAGCCAGTCGCGCATCCAGCGTTTGAAAAGCCACTTCATCCAGCAACACAATGAGGTCACTGATCAAGGCACCATAGTTTTGCATCACGTATTGCCTGAACACCGGCGAATCTATCATCAGTTTATGAAAGGTGGTCTCTGGCACAATCACATCCTGGATTTCTTCCTCGACAATGGTCGAGGCCGGATATTGGCTATTGCCCAGCAGGCAAGTGGTGGTAATCACACAGGTTTCGCCAGCGCCAACGCGGTAAAGCACGATTTCACGGCCACTGGCAGACATTTTATAGACGCGTGACTGGCCCTTGAGCCTTAACACATAGCCGCCACAATGGTCGCCTTCGCGATAGCCAATGGTGCCAACGGGCGCTTCGACAATACGCGCATATTGCGTCAGTAGTTTTTTAGCAGAGTCTTCGAGTGCTTCCAGCTCTGGAAACACACTGATCCACGATAGTGATTGCATCATCCCGATCATCCCCAATGTTTTTTATTGTGATTGCGCTGGTCGTCGCAAGCCAAGCCAGCACTTTTAGTTAATGCGACAAACTTTACCATAGATTGATTTCAATTCATGATCTATCCATCTACGCATGTGAAAGCATACACATTCTGTGACAACAGGTTTATGATGGAATTTCAACGTATCAATCAAGTATAAAAATAAATGATGATTTCAGGGGTATTATGCAAACGTCGGATATTGCGGTGGATCTTTTTGAGCAGTTAAGAGCCTCGGCCGATCAGGCTAGCCAGTTGTTAAAAGCAATGGCTAACACGGATCGCTTGATGCTGTTATGTCAATTATCACAGGGTGAAAAATCAGTCAGCGAGTTAGAAAACAACCTGAATTTAAGGCAACCCAGCCTGTCGCAACAATTAACGGTATTACGCGAGGCACAGTTGGTCAGCACGCGCCGTGAAGGCAAAAATGTTTATTACAGCATCGGCAGCCCGGCCGCGCTGGCAGTGATTCAGGTGCTGCATCGTGAATTTTGCTAAACACAGGGATATTAAAACGCATGGATATTAAAACAATAGATCAACGCTACAGCATTAGCGATCAGTTAAGCGAAGCGGATTTGGACACTTTGTCCGTACAAGGCATCACACTGGTGGTGAATTTCAGGCCCGATGGTGAAGGCGGCGAGTCGCAACCCACCAACGCCACCCTCGCGGCAAAAGCCGCGAGCCTCGGCATCGCCTACGCGCATATCCCGGTGGTGCCTAACCAGATCCAACCCGCCCACGCACAACAATTACAGGCCTTATTGAGCGCACATCCCGGACCCGTACTGGGATTTTGCCGCACAGGCAACCGGGCCAATCAAGTATATCAACTGGCCTCACAGGCACCAGTTGCTGCTAAACCGGCCTGTTGCAGCCAACCCGCCGCACAAGAGGGCTTGATTAATAAAGTCAAAAACTGGTTTAACGATTAAATAACAACCCAATAAATAAAACCTCCGAAATCAATCAACAGCATGCATAAAAATAATTTTGATGTGGTCATTGTCGGCGGCGGTGCTGCTGGTTGCGCCATCGCGGCCAGTTTAAAAAAACGTGCGCCTGCACTTAATATTGCCATCATAGAGCCATCCGACCAGCATTTTTACCAGCCTGCCTGGACGCTGGTCGGTGCTGGTGAGTTTGAGGCAAAGAAAACAGTGCGCGCCATGGCTGATTGCATCCCGGCTGACATCACCTGGTTGCAAGCCGCAGCGACCACGTTCGAGCCAGAACAAAAACAGGTCATTACCGATAAACTGGGCACGATTCAATATCAACAACTGATCGTTGCGGCGGGCCTGAAATTAAACTGGGCGGGCATCCCGGGTCTCGTAGAAACGCTGGGGAAACACGGCGTAACCTCCAACTACCGCTTTGAATTGGCGCCCTACACCTGGCAACTGGTGCAACAATTGCAGTCAGGCAAAGCTTTGTTTACCCAACCGCCAATGCCGATTAAATGTGCCGGCGCCCCACAAAAAGCCTTGTACTTATCATGTGCCGAATGGCTGGGTAAAGGTCGTTTGGGCAATATTAAAGCTTCGTTTTATAGCGCGACGCCCGCCTTGTTTGGTGTCAAAGAGTACGTAGAGCCTTTGATGCAATATATCCGTCGCTATCAGGTGGACTTACATTTAAACAGCACGCTGGTCGAGGTCGATGGTCCAGGCAAAACCGCCTGGTTTAATGTCAAAGATGCCGACGGCAATGTCAGCCGCGTCAGCGAAACCTTTGACCTACTGCATGTGGTGCCACCGCAAACGGCGCCAGACTTTATCAAGCAAAGCCCGTTAGCCAATGCAGATGGCTGGGTGGAAGTTGACCCGCACAGCTTGCAGCATGTGCGCTACCCAGATGTTTTTGGCGTTGGTGACTGCACCAATACACCCAATGCCAAAACAGCCGCTGCCGCGCGCAAGCAAGTAGTGATTGCCGCCGAAAACCTGCTGGCAGCCCGTGCCGGACAAGCCCTGCCTTCGCGCTATGATGGCTATGGCTCCTGCCCACTGACGGTAGAAAAAGGTAAAATCATCCTGGCTGAGTTTGGTTATGGCGGCAAAATTGTGCCGACCTTCCCCTGGGATTCCACCAAGCCGCGCCGCAGCGCCTGGTGGCTAAAAAAATACTTTCTACCAAGCGTTTACTGGCACCTGATGCTCAAGGGCCGTGAATGGTTGGCGCGTTGCGGAGCATGCGGTTAACGCGCGCTGCTCGCCATAAAAGCCTGCAACCATTGCAAGGTGAGCGCAACGCCAAAGCCGTTCACCTCGCTGGCCACGGCGCCCAGGCCCTCTTTATGGCTGTAAGATGACAGATCAATATGGCACCAAGCCGCATCGCCCTCAATAAACTTGCCTAAAAAACGCGCCGCCAGTATATGGTCGGCATCGCTATCCATGGTGCATTGCTTGATATCAGC
>CAYPZE010000057.1:0-10725 GCA_964415305.1 uncultured Methylotenera sp. | reverse complement strand
GTGCATTTGTGCAGCAACAGCCGGTATTCCAATCGCTAGAGTCACAGATACAAGCGTTTTTTGCCCAGGCGAATGCCCTCTTGTATGGTGGGCAATTACCAGCCGCGACCGAGTACTTGCAGCAATGCAAAGCCTTGGCGCGTGAGTTGCGTGCTTGTGAACGGAGAGTGTGATGCATTGCTTACACCCCTGGTTCTTGCTGCTGTTACCAGTCGCGGCGGTACCATTCATGCTCAAAAGCCGGCATGCGCAAGCCTACTCCTGGCTGGAGATGGTGCCAGTGGATGCGTTTTCTGAGCGTATCAACTTATTGGTTAAAGCGGCCACTAGCCTGTTATTGCTATGCCTGGTGCTGGCTTTGGCTGGGCCGCAAGGTGAGAGCCACCAGGAGCAAAAAATCGGCAAGGGCGCGCAAAGCGTGTTCGTGATTGACCGCAGCGTGAGCATGGATCACCCGTTTGCCGGACAGGCCACGGGTGGTCATGCCGCAGAAATCAAATCCGCCGCCGCCAGACGTTTGATTACAGCGTTTATTGATTCGCGGCCAGACGACATGATGGGCGTGGTCGGTTTCACCAACTCGGCTTTGTATGGCATGAAAATTACCACCAACCGCGACGGTATTCATGCCGCGATTCAGGCGGCGACAGGGCCTGCGCTCAACCAGACCAATATTGGTGCGGGCATCACCAATGCCGTGACCTTGTTTGAAAATATTGCCAGCACTGGTTCACGCGCGATTGTATTGTTATCAGATGGCGCCGGTAAATTGAGCCCACGCGTCAAATATCAGATTCGCAAGCAGCTGGTGGGTAAAAAACTCAATTTATACTGGATTGTGCTGCGCGAGCCAGATGACATCAGTATTTTTACCGACAATGTCTACGATGACGACCATTTGCCAGAGGCGATTGCGCTGGATCGTTTTTTTGAGTCATTGAACGTGAAATACAAGGCATTTGAGGCGGATAACGCCACGGCGCTGGAATCCGCATTGCGTGAAATTGATGCCAAAGAAAAGAATGTGATTCAGTACGGCGTCATCATTCCTGGCCACGATTATGCCAAAGATTTGATGGTGATCGCTTTCATACTAGGCCTGGGCCTGGTGTTGATTAAACAGATAAAGGTGTATTAATGACTATCTATCGAAGAAATGCCAATGCGTTATGGGCAGCGGTGACCACGCTGGGCTTGATTGGCGTAGTGTATTTTGGCTGGCAACTTTATCAGTTGCGTGCGCTTAATCAGCAGATTCAAAGCGGGGTGGTGATCAAGCAGGGCGGTTCACCGGCGTTGCAGAAGTTCACGGCCGCCTATGATCAAGGCTTGCATGGTGATTACAAGCACGCGGTGCAAAGCTATGGCCAGGCGCTGGAATTGTCACCGCCTGCCAGCGAGTTGCCGCATATTCATTTTAATATTGGCAATAACCTGTTTTTGTCTGGCCTGGTGCGCACGGTGAATGAAGATGGCTCGTTTCAAGACGAAGCCCGTTACGCTTTTACCCAGGCCAAAATTGCCTATGAGCAGTCGTTACGGTTGCAACCGGGGGATAAAGCCGCCAAATTCAACCTGGCCTTGCTGCACTCGGTGATGGCGCGCGGCATGCAGGGCGTGAGCAAAGAGCAGTCGCATATGGAACTCAGTAACCTGCCGATAGGGTTGCCATAATGAAGTGGCTCACTTGGTTAAAACAATATTATGAGCCGGTATTGTATGGGCTTGCCTTGCTGTTGGTACTGCTGGCCTTGCTTAAGCCAGAAATCCAGCTCAGGCAACACGTGCAGCACTATCTGCTGATTGCGGATATTTCGCAAAGCATGAATGCTGAGGATGAAACACTGCAGCAACAAGCCGTGAGCCGCCTGGCCTATAGCCAACATTTAATGAAGCAACTGGTGCATAAAGCGCCTTGCGGCACTTATTTTAGCCTGGGGATTTTTGCCTCCGACAATATTGCCATGCTGCAAACGCCGCTGGAAGTGTGCAAAAACCTGGATGTGATCAGCGATGGCATAGATCACCTGGAATGGCGCATGGCGTGGAAGGGCAATAGCCGCCTGAGTTTTGCCGTGCATGCGGCGACCCATGTTTATGATGCGCTCAACCAGCCAGCACAAATGCTGTTCTTTACCGATGGCGACGAAGCACCACGCGTGAATGTCACCATCAAGCAAGATTTGAGTGGTGTGCAGATAGGCGAGTTTTTTACCTTTATAGGCGTCGGCGGCTCGCAAAAAGTGGCGATTCCACGGTATAACTCGGCGAATAAAAAAGTGGGTGATTGGCCGGTAAGTGACAATAATAACGCGGGTGCCGTTGGTGTGACCTATGCAGACCCCAGCCAGGATGAGCCGGATCCGCCCGTAGCTTATGCCGACTATGATCGCATGCTATCGCAACTGGAGGAGGATTACCTAAAATCGCTTGCCGAGGAATTTAAAGGCAGTTATTTGAGAGGTGCGGATACCGACGCGTTTTATCGCGCTTTGGCAGATAAACCCGCCACCGCCAGCTTTGTCACCGACTATCCTTTACGCACGATGTATCTGCTGCTGGCGTTAGGGTTGTTATTGGCTACCTACGTGCCAGATATACGCTACCGGCGCCGAGCCGCCGCTTAATTTAGTCGTTGGCCGCCACCAGCGTTAAGCAGGTGATTTCCGAAGGTGAGCCAAAGCGGTTTGGCGGGCCCCAGTAGCCTGTGCCGCGGCTGACATAAATCCACAGATCTTGCAGCCGATGCAGGCCAGCAACATAAGGTTGTTGTAGTGGCACAAAGTATTTCCAGGGCCAGAACTGACCGCCATGGGTATGGCCTGATAATTGTAAATCGAAGCCTGCCGCTTCGGCGGCTTCTGCGCTGCGTGGCTGGTGGGCGAGCAAAATTTTGGGCGCATCGGCGGGGGCACCGGCAATCGCAGCCTGGGGGTCGCTGTGATGGTCGTCATAAAAACTGCCAGCGGTGTAGTCGGTGACGCCCGCTAATACCAGTGTGGCGCCTTCGTGTGAAAGCTGTACGTGCTCATTCAGCAATACGCGCACGCCCAGACGCTCCAGCTCATGAATCCAGGCCAGTGCGCCTGAATAATACTCATGGTTCCCCGTCACAAAAAAGCTGCCATGACGCGCCTCCAGTGTGGCCAGTGGTCGCGTATGCTCTGCCAGCTCATGCACGCGACCATCGACCAGGTCGCCGGTAATGGCAATCAGGTCTGCTTCTAAAGAATTCACTTGTTGCACAATACGCGAGAGATAGCCTTGCTTGATGGTCGGGCCAACATGAATATCGCTAATCTGCACAATCTTAAAGCCATGTAAGCTGCTTGGCAGATCACGCAGTGGCACGGTGACGTTGACCACGCGCGCCAGTTTGCGTGCATTAAAAAAGCCGATGATGCTGATCAATAAAGCGGCCGTCACCACCAAAAACGCCGATTCTTTTTCCAGCGCCGTGAAGTCTATTGGGAGTAGATGCATGGCATGCAAGCTTGCCATCGACAGTAGCAGCATATCTCTTAGTACGGTGAATACCAGCAAGGATGAGAACAGCCCCATCACCGTCATGGCCACCCAGCTCACGCCATCGCGTAACGATTGGTTGCTGAATCCGCGGGCCAGAAAAGCTACCGGTTGTAGTAGCGCAGAGGCGATCAACCCCGTCCAACCAAGCCAGGCAACCACATTTGGCCACCCTAAATCACCCAGCAGGCGTGCGCCAATGTAGTAGTGTAATAGCCCCACCAACGTGGTGGACACAATCAGAAAACGGAGTGGCGGCATGCGGGATGGGTCCGGAGGCGTGTTGGAATAGATGCCTTTTAGATGGCGACAATCCGATCAGATTCAAGTCCGGCCGGTGAGTTAGCAATCCGGCTGGTTAAACCATTGATGCTGATAATGCTCAAATGCTTGTATCGCCCGCGTGGGTCGCAAGCGCGCATCCTGCAAACACTTTTGGCGCCAGTCATCGAGTTGCTCCATGCCCAGGTTGATATGCTCGGCGTGTAGCGACGGGAAGGTGCCGCTGAGCAATTGCGGCAGGTCGTGTAAGGCCAGGCTGACCTGGCCGCGATAATAGCCCAGCTTATGTTCAAACTCGTTATCCAGCCTGCGATAGCGATGCAGCAGATATTGCGGGATACGCGACAGGCGCAAGGCCTGGTCGGCACTTGCCAGGCGAGACACGGCTTTATTGACGGTTTCAGCATCACATTGCCAGGCGGGTGTCAGCGTCTCGACGATGGTTTTGCGGTGTATGCGCAGCAATTTGCCGGGTGAGGGCAAGCCTGGCGTGTGCAGATAGGCATCCATCGCCCATTCGGCGGCGGCATGCGTGAGCACGCTGTGGTGCTGCCACTTGGCTTCAAAGGTCGGCACAAAGTGCTGGTGGGCGACCACATCCGTCAGCAAGTGGACGTTATAGCCGATGCCCAGCGCCAGTTGCCGTTCATTTTTGGTATGCAATAGCTGCTGGCCCATACCCCAGCCATGGCTATGGTTAAACGTGCGCGATACCACGGCCAAGTCGGGCAGGCAGGCACCGGCCATCACCAGCGTCGGGTAGCGCCGCATCACGCCCAGCCAGGGCAGGGGCAGCAACGGTAACGCTTGCAGCCACTGGTGGGTATAAGCAACGTGCGAATACAAGCCCCAGGCATGTGCCTCACTGGGTAGCGCCAGTAACATTAACAAACTGATGAGTAGGGTGCGGATCAACATGGGCGCACTTTGCGCTTGCTACATGACAGTTGGATGAATGCTGTATGACGTTGATATGAAAGAAATTTTCGTCATAAAAGCATCACGATTGCTTGTTAAGCTGTGTGAAATTTGTTAACTCGGAATCCTGCATGAAAATATTGATGATTTCAGATGTGTATTTCCCGCGCGTGAATGGTGTGTCTACCAGCATACGGACCTTTGCTGAAAGTTTGCGCGAGCAGGGCCATGTCGTCCATCTGATTGCACCGCAGTATCCAGGCCAGTCAGTGTCAGCAGACGAGAGCTGGATCACCCGTATAGACGCACGTAAAATCGTGTTCGACCCGGAAGACTATTTAATGAAATGGTCGGCCTTGATGGCGTATGCCAACAGCCTGCATCCGGGTGATTATGACCTGGTACATATCCACACACCATTTATTGCGCACTATGCTGGGCTCAAAATTGCCAAAAAATTGCAAGTGCCCGTGGTAGAAACCTACCACACCTTTTTTGAGGATTACATGCATCACTATTTACCGTGGGTACCACGCAAATGGGCGGTGCGTATTGCACAAAGCGTGTCGCGCAAGCAGTGCCAGCAGGTCGATACCGTGGTCTCGCCTTCGGCACAGATGCGCGAAGTTTTGCAGCAATATGGTGTGACGACACCGATCAGCGTGATTCCGACCGGGCTGGATGCTTCGCGCTTTGTGCCTGGCGACGGTGCCGCGTTTAGAGAGAAGTATGGTATTCCAGCGCAACGCCCGTTATTGTTGTTTGTAGGCCGGGTTGCCTATGAGAAAAATATACAGTTTTTGCTAGAAATGCTGTCACTGGTGATTCAGGATCACCCAGAAGTGTTGTTGGTGATTACGGGGGAGGGTCCGGCCGAAGCCATGCTGAAAAAAATGGCGCGCGATAAAGGCTTGCAGTCACACGTGATGTTCTTGGGCTATCTTGATAGAGCGATTGGCTTGAACGCCGCCTATCAGTCGGCAGACATTTTTGTGTTTGCCTCCAAGAGCGAAACACAAGGACTGGTATTGCTGGAGGCCATGGCACAGTCTACGCCGGTGGTGGCGATCGCCGAGTTGGGTACAGCCTCTATTTTGCGCCAGGATCAGGGCGCCTTGATTGCCAAGGATGATGAATTGCACTTTGCCGAGCAAGTGCAAACCTTGCTGATAGATCATCAATTACGTGAGCGCGTGGGTAAACAAGGCAAACGTTATGTGGAGCAGGTGTGGTCTAGCGATGCGCAGGCAAACAAGTTGCTTGAGTGCTATGAGCGCTTAATGCTCACCCATATGCCTTTAGCCGCTTCAGCAGTGGCGTGAGAGTCTTTCCTCAGTAAAATCTTGAATTTTCCCCGGGAGGCTTGACGTCCACAAGCCTGCCCGCCAAGATATGGGCAGACTTGTATTAATGCAAGCGTTACCTATCAGGAGAATCAACCATGTTTACGCCAGACACCTGCTGCACACTGGTTCCTTATTTTGAAGTCCCGGCCGAGAACCTGGCGGCATTCAAGGCGCTAGGTGCACAGTTTTTAGACAAAACCCGCAACGAAACTGACTGTATGCACTATGCCTTTTCATTCAGTGGCAATATTGCGCACTGCCGCGAAGGCTATGCTAGCGCCGAGGGTATTTTGGCGCATCTGGAAAACGTGGCGGAGCCGCTGGGCGAAGCGCTTAAACTGTCCAAGTTGATCCGTCTCGAAGTGCATGCCCCGGCGACAGAAGTAGAAAAACTCAAAGCGCCTCTGGCTGCATTGAATCCACAGTTTTTCGTGCTGGAAGCAGGCATACGTCGCTAGTAAGCGGATACTTGTTGCCAATAAAAAAACGCCACAGATTGTGGCGTTTTTTATGTCGACGCTGAAGATTAACCAAATTTGCCTGTAATGTAGTCTTCGGTTTCTTTACGGCCTGGGTTGGTGAAGATTTTGTCGGTATCGTCATACTCGATCAATTCACCCAGGTACATATAAGCGGTGTAGTCAGACACGCGCGCCGCCTGTTGCATATTGTGCGTCACCACCAGGATCGTCAGCTTGCTGCGCAGTTCGACCATCAGCTCTTCAATGTTCGCGGTTGCGATCGGGTCCAGCGCAGAGGTCGGCTCGTCAAACAGCATGATTTCCGGGTCAGTCGCCAAGGCGCGGGCGATACACAAACGTTGTTGCTGGCCGCCAGAGAGGTTAAAGGCCAGGTCATGCAAACGGTCTTTGACTTCGTTCCACAGGGCTGCGCCTTTGAGCGCTTCTTCTACCTTGTCATCCATGATGCGTTTGTTGTTTTCACCACGCACGCGTAGACCATAAGCCACGTTTTCGTAGATGGATTTTGGAAACGGGTTAGGTTTCTGAAACACCATGCTGATACGCATGCGCACTTCAATCGGGTCTACGCCGCTATCCAGCACATTGGTATTGTCTGGGTGCATGACGATCTCGCCCTGGTATTTATTGCCAGGATACAAATCGTGCATACGGTTAAAACAGCGCAGGAAGGTGGATTTTCCGCAACCGGAAGGGCCAATCAGCGCCGTGATTTTGTTTTCATACAAAGGCATGGAGATGCCTTTGAGTGCGCGGGCGCCGTTGCTATAAAAAAAGTTTAAATCGCGTGCTTCGGCTTTTATTGCAGTTGTGACAGTGGCCATGGAGTTTCCTAAATCTTATGTGGCATTACCATTTAATATTTTTACGAATTTTGTAGCGTAACCAGATCGCTGCACCGTTCATTAACAGCGTGACAACAATGATCAGTGCACCGGTGGCCGCCGCATTGACATGGAAGGCATGGTCAGGGCGCGACAACCAGTTGAACATTTGAATCGGCATCACGGTAAAGCCTGAAGACAACCATTCAAAGTTCAGGAATGGTGGCTCGGTGGTGATCGGGCTAGGTGGCAGGAAGGCGATAAAGGTCAGCGCACCAATGGTAATGATAGGCGCAGTTTCACCCAGGGCGCGCGCCATGCCGATAATAATGCCGGTGAGGATGCCGCCGTAAGAGTATTTGAATACGTGGTCGTAAACGACTTGCCATTTAGTGGCGCCGACGCCATAAGCCGCTTCACGGATAGACACCGGAATGGCGCGGATGGCTTCGCGGGTGGAGACAATCACAATCGGCAGAATCAGCAGGCCTAAGGTCAAACCCGCAGTGAGGATGCTCTGGCCGAAGTCCAGCATGTAGACAAACAAGCCCAGTGCCAGCAAGCCGTAGATGATAGAAGGCACACCTGCCAGGTTAGACACGTTGATTTCAATCAGGTCGGTAAACCAGTTTTTTGGCGCATATTCTTCCAGGTATAAACCAGCAGCAACGCCGATGGGTACAGCCGTTAGAAAAGTCACTGACATGACCAGTAAAGAACCTACCCAGGCAGACAACAGGCCAGCACGGCCCGCGCGGCGGGATGGGAATTCTGTCAGGAAATCCAGGTTGAATTTTGGATGACCGTCCGCGATCAGTTGCCAGAACAACAGCATCAGCGTCATTAAGCCCAGCATCAGGCAGATCAGGCCGAGTGTTGCAAACAATGTGTCATTGCGCTTGTGGCGTTTAATCATGGCGCGCACGTCGGCCAGATTTTCGAGGACAGAAGCTTTATGTTCCATGGTGTGTAATTTCCGCATTGGCCAGTAGTCTGGCTACTGGCAGTGTATGGTGGTTATATGTCAGTAATAAGACAGTTTATTAGTAGCTTTCGCGGTATTTCTTGCGTACCCAGTGGCCAAAAATGTTGAATGACAAGGTCATTACCATCAATACCAGGCCTGCTGCAAAAATACTTTGGTAACCAATGCTGCCATGCGGTAAATCACCCATGGCCACTTGTACGATATAAGCGGTAATGGTTGCTGCACTATCCAGTGGATTAAAGGTCAGGTTAGGTTGTTGACCAGCGGCAATCGCTACCACCATGGTTTCGCCCACTGCACGAGAGATGGCCAGAATATACGCAGCCACAATACCGGAGATCGCTGCAGGTGTAACCACTTTAATCGCCGTTTGAAAGCGGGTCGCGCCCATGGCATAAGAGCCTTCACGCATGCTCATAGGCACGGCGCGCATGGCATCTTCAGACATCGAGGCAATGTATGGAATAATCATGATACCCATCACAATCCCTGCGCCCAGCATGTTAAAACTCGGCAGTTCAGGATAGATGCTTTGCAGCAACGGCGTGACAAAAAACAGGGCAAAATAGCCAAACACCACGGTAGGTACACCGACCAGGAGTTCCAGGATAGGCTTGATGATTTCACGTGTTTTGTGTGAGGCAAATTCAGACAGAAAAATCGCTGAAATGGTGCCGATGGGCACGGCGACAGCCAGCGCGATGGCTGAGGTGGTCAAGGTGCCGGAAACCAGCGGCATGATGCCGTAATGCGCATCTTCAAATAACGGCGTCCATTGCGTGTCTGTGAAAAACTCAATGATAGAGACTGTTTTGAAAAAACTCAGTGATTCGTATAACAACACACCGACAATGGCAAATGTGGTGGCGACCGCAACCAAGGCTGCCATCATCAGTATCAGTTCAATGATCCGTTCTTTGACATTGCGGCGGATATTTTTCGCCAGTCTGGGGCTGATGGTCAGTTGTGCAGGTAGTTGCATTGCTTGAGTCGCCATAATATTGAGCTTTTAGTTATGATCAAAAGTATTGATCTGCCAGAAAAGAATTTTAGCGGATAAACCACTGTTCAGGCCGGGTTATCAAGAAAAAAGGGGCGTTGCAGCCCCTTTTTACGTTTACTTGATACGGGATAACAAGTCAGTAATCTTAACGCCGACTTCTGAGGTACCGTTAAAGCCAGTGCCTGGTTTCATCGCTTTAAAGTGTTCTTTTACTGCGCTGTAATCTGCTTTAGGCAGCGGCACATATTTCACTTCTTTGACCAGTTCTGGCGCGTTTTCCAGGTAGTAATTCACAAACGCTTTGATTTCTGGCTTGAACGCGGCCGAGGTAGCATTCACATAAATGAACAGCGGGCGTGACAGCGGTTGGTAAGTCCCATCCATCACCGTCGCTTCAGATGGCAATACTGGTTTGCCGCCTTCTTTAGCCACCACAGGGACCGCTTTCAGCTTGTCTGTGTTTTCTAGGTAGTAAGCCAGACCGAAGTAAGCCATACCACCGTTGTTACCGGCCACGCCTTGCACCAATACGTTGTCATCTTCAGACGGGGTGTAGTCAGTGCGGCTTGCTTTGGCTTTGCCATTCACGGCTTCGGTGAAATAGTCAAAGGTGCCGGAAGCGGTGCCTGGGCCATACAGGTTGATTGGTTTGTCTGGATAAGTGGCGTTTACTTCTTTCCAGCTTTTCACTTTAGAGCCTGGCTCCCAGATTTTTTTCAGCTCAGCCACGGTGATTTGTTTCACCCAGTCGTTCTTGCCGTTCACCACCACGGTTAATGCATCGTAAGCAATAGGCAGTTCAATAAACTGTACGCCACCTTCTTTACACGCGTCGATTTCTTTTTGTGAAATAGGGCGGGAAGCATCTGAAATATCGGTTTCGCCACGGCAGAATTTCTTGAAGCCGCCGCCAGTACCGGATTCACCGACAGTGACCTTCACGCCTTTAGCGCGTTGGAACTCTTCAGCCACGGCCTCGGTAATCGGGTAAACCGTGCTGGAACCATCAATCTTGATGATTTTGTCCGCAGCCGCTGCTGAGTGCGTGAAGCTAAATGCCTGAACGATCAGACCGGCCATTAAAGTATTGCGGAACAAACGGGTTTTCATCTATACACTCCTGTGTTTGGTGTTGTCTGTTGTGATGCACGAGATCATAAGAATTTTATATGACAGAAATGTGACAAAAAATAAAAAAGGCGCAGTCTGCGCCCTTTTTATCACTGATTTTCCTTACAGCAAGCTTTCACCAATATGGTAGGCAATCGCCGCCATGATCGCGGCGCAGGGAATCGTCAGCACCCAGGCCCAGACGATTCGTGACGCCAGGCCCCAGCGTACCGCCGTCATGCGGCGT
>CAYPZE010000056.1:0-10784 GCA_964415305.1 uncultured Methylotenera sp. | reverse complement strand
GGCTTGCAGTGCGATATCGGCATCGTGACGGAAATACCAGCTTAACACCACATCATCGCGCCAGTCGCCCTGAAAGGCGCCATCGCTACAGGCTGCGCTCTCGCAGCGAAACAGGACGGAGACTGCGCCGAATGCGCTGGCAGTTGGGCTGGCGGTGGTGCTGAGATAGGCGCCGCCATCCGCGCCGCCGCTACCAATGATCTGGTTAGGATTCGCCCCTGTGGTCCAGCCTGAAAGGCCGTCTGTAAATGTTTCTGTATAAGGGGTGGTTAGCGCGGCAGCTTGCCCGGCAAACCCCATGGTTGCGATCAATGCCAGTGTGGCGAATAAATGACGATACATGAAACCTCTCCGTAGAATATTTTTAAAATAGTGATAATCAATACTGATAATGAGATTGATTATTATTTATATTATCATGGTGGAGATGTTGGTTCAAGGTTACGAGATCGCAAGTAATCGCTGCATGATGGGCCATCCTTATGGCAAAATAGCGGCTTGGCGCCCTCTATGATGAATTTACTCGCTCTCGAATCCTCCACTGAAACCTTGTCACTTGCCTTGCAAACCAAGGCAGGGCTACGCACGTTTGATGAACTCACCGGCCCGGCGGCGTCACAGCATATCTTGCCGGAGATTCAGCGCTTGCTGACCGAGGCTGGCATTAAGCTGTCGGCGCTGGACGGGGTTGTTTACGGCACTGGTCCTGGTGCTTTTACTGGTGTGCGCGTCGCCGTGGGGGTGGCGCAAGGCTTGGCATTTGGCGCTCATTTGCCCGTGGTGGGGATTAGCTCGGTGCTGGCGGTGGCCGAAACGGCCTGGCAATCCGCACGGGCTGAAAAAGTGCTGGTGTGCCTGGATGCGCGGATGGGCGAGGTGTATCACGCAGCCTTTGTGCGTCAAGGCGATGCTTGGGTAGAGGTATCGCCACCCGTCGTCTGCAAGCCACAAGAGGTGCCTGCGATGGAAGGCTCGGGATGGCTGGGTGCAGGGTCTGGCTGGCGTGTGTTTGAGCAAGTCTTATCAGAAAAATATCGTGGCCAGCTGGCGGATATTCG
Organism: uncultured Methylotenera sp.; assembly: GCA_964415305.1. GTDB lineage: Bacteria > Pseudomonadota > Gammaproteobacteria > Burkholderiales > Methylophilaceae > Methylophilus. Next base: position 9,726 of record CAYPZE010000056.1, on the reverse strand, counting down.
TCCAGAGTTGATGCCTACAGCCACTGCGATGCTGACGTTGGCACAGCCACAGTTTGCGGCGGGCCAGGCGCACGCCGCGCATGAAGCGGCGCCGTTATATGTGCGTAACCGTGTTGCCTTGACGGCGGCCGAGCGTGCGCAAGGGCAAACGCTGTAACGATGATCAGCGCCTTGCCCCAGCATCAGGTGACGTTCCGGCCGATGACGTATGACGATCTGGCTGCGATCAGCCGCATCGAGCCGACAATTTATAGCCACCCGTGGACATTGGGCAATTTTAACGATTCACTCAATGCCGGATATAGTGCCTGGGTGATGGAGATTGCCGGAGAGCTGGTGGGGTATGCCTTGGTGATGATGGTGCTGGATGAGGCGCACCTGTTGAATCTGAGTGTGGCCAAGCCATTTCAGGGGCAGGGCCTGGGGCGCACTTTGCTGGCACAGATGGTCGATGTTTCGCAGCGCCATCAAGCCGCCAACATGTTTCTTGAAGTTCGCGTTAGTAATACCAAGGCGATTGCTTTGTATGAGTCTATGGGATTTTGTGAGATGGGTGTGCGCCGCAATTATTACCCGACCAAGACTGGCCGCGAAGATGCCGTATTGATGGGGTTGGCATTATGAACAGGAGTGCCCGGTGAGTTTTAGTCGTGAAGACATGTTGCGCGAATTGGAACTGTTGCCCATGTGGCGGTCGCGGTCGCCAGCACCTGCCAATTTGTCGCCAGTGACGCGTACGGCGCCTGTGACTGTGGTGGAGGCTGAGGTTGTCATTGAAGTTGCCACGCCCGTTGTTGAGCCTGTGGTCGCAACGAGGTCAGAGCCACTAGAGATGGAAGCGCCCATCGCGCTGACGCAGCAAACGCCACCAGAGGCGCTGCCAGAATTTGAGGCTGATTCGCCTGCGGTTGCCGCTGAGCCACTGGTGCAAACACCGTGGCTGCTTTATTGTCCGCAAGCCAGTGATGCACAGAGCCAGCAATTGCTGCAAAACATTATGCGCGCGTTGCAATTGCCGCTTGAAGAAGTATCGCTATATCAGCAAGACTTGCAGTTGACGCAAGTGAACACCCGCTTTTGCGTATTGTTTGGCCTGGCGGAGGCAAATCAATTCTTAGCAACAGAACATGCGCAAATGGCCGCTGTTCGCGGTCAGATTCTCACATATGGCAACATGATGGTCGTCATTACCCATCACCCACAGGCCATGCTCGAAAACCCATTATTAAAGCGCGAAGTCTGGCACGACTTGTGTTTGTTGCTGACGAAAAATACCGACGTGGCAACTTGAATACGCGCCCGTTCGCCCGCATCTATTGCCTGAATAAAGTAGTATTTGAATTTAATGTTTTTTGACTGGAGTCTGACATGCGTCGATTATTAAACATGCTGTTACTGGTAGCTACCCTGAGTCTGTCTGGCTGCGGTTATAACCAGTTTCAAAGCTTGGATGAAGAAACCAAGGCCAACTGGTCTGAAGTACTTAACCAGTATCAGCGCCGTGCGGATTTGGTGCCTAACCTGGTGTCTACCGTGAAAGGCTATGCTAGCCACGAAGAAAAAGTTTTGACTGAAGTAACAGAAGCCCGTGCCAAAGTGGGCAGCATGCAAGTGACGCCTGAGTTGCTCAATGACCCGGATGCCTTTGCTAAGTTTCAGGCGGCACAAGGCCAGTTGACCAGTGCCTTGTCACGTTTGATGGTGGTGTCTGAAAACTACCCTAACCTGAAAGCGGATGCCAGTTTCCGTGATTTGCAGGCGCTGCTCGAAGGCACTGAAAACCGCGTGACTGTGGCGCGTAACCGTTATATTGAGTCAGTCAAACAATACAACGTGGCGGTGCGTAGTTTCCCGAACAATTTAACTGCCATGATGTTTGGCTACCAGCCTAAACCATCGTTCTCGGTTGAAAACGAAAAAGCGATTTCAACTGCGCCTAAAGTGGATTTTGGTGATAGCAAGTAATCGCTAACCATGGCTGTTCGCTGGAAATCTTTATTGCTTGCCGGGTGTTTGCTGTTTGGCATTGCATCCAGCCAGGCAGCTGATGGCCTGGTCGATATTCCGCCACTGCAAACTGCGGTGACGGATTTGACGCAGACCTTGTCTGCCGGGGAGCAGGCCGCGCTCAACCAAAAGCTCAGCCAGTTTTCGCAACAGGCTGGCTCGCAAGTGGCCGTATTATTGTTGCCGACTACCCAGCCAGAAGAAATCGCACAGTTTGGTATCCGTTTGGCCGATACCTGGAAAATCGGCCGTGACAAAGAGGATGATGGCGTCATTATTATCGTCGCTAAAAACGACAGGAAAATGCGCATCGAAGTGGGTTATGGGTTGGAAGGCGCAATCCCCGATGCCATTGCCAAGCGCATCATCAGTGAGCAAATGACGCCCGCTTTTAAACAAGGCCAGTTTTACCAGGGTTTGAATCTGGCGACAGATACCTTGATTAAATTGATTCAAGGCGAGCAGTTGCCAGCCCCCACCAAACAAGCGCGTCAGGCGCATGCTGATGACTGGATGAGCATGCTGCCTATTTTAATGTTTGCGGCGATTATCGGCGGGGCGATCTTTAAGGGGATGCTGGGCGATTTTCCGGGGAGCCTGGTCACCGGCGGCTTACTTGGCGGCCTCGCTGGTTGGCTGGGTGCGACAGCATTGATCATGGGCCTGATTGGCTTGGCGGCCTTTGTGTTCACGTTGGCCATGGGCGGGCGTGGGGGCGGTTCAGGCTACGGTGCTTATCCTGGTGGTTTGGGCGGTTATTCCGGTGGCAGCCGTGGCCCGGATATCTTCAGTGGCGGTGGTGGTGACTTTGGCGGCGGCGGTGCCTCCGGAGATTGGTAACAACATTATTATGAAACCGACACATCCTTTAAAACGCTGGTTAAAGCATGCCTGGAGTCATCCAAGGCATGTGAGCGCGCTGTTCTCTCACCAGGCACTCGGCCACATAGAGCAAGCGATTGCGCAAAGCGAGCGTCACCACGCAGGTGAAATTCGCGTCGTGATTGAATCTGGTTTACCTGCGTATGCTATTCTTCGAGGCTTAAAACCGCGGCAACGCGCAATCAATTTGTTTGGCCATTTCAATATCTGGGATACCGAACACAATAATGGCGTGCTGATTTATTTGTTGCTGGCTGACCACGATGTTGAAATTGTGGCCGACCGTGGCATACACCGGCACGTCGGAGACGCAGGCTGGCAACAAATCTGCCAGCAAATGGAAGGGATGTTCAGAAGTGGGCAGTTTGAAGCAGGTGTGGTGCATGGCATACAAGCGATTGGCGAACAACTGGCTGCGCACTTTCCGCCCGAAGCCGTACCTCGTAACGAACTTTCCAACCGCGTCCTCATTCTCTAGCGCTCGCATACTCAGCTTGTTCGTGTGCCTGTTCATGGGCACGCCAGCACACGCTGACCTGAATGATATCTACCGTATTTACCACACCAAGCCTGCGCTGACTGCCTTTGAGATTTGCCAGGGTGGAGGTTGTGTACAGTCCGACATCCTGCAACTGACCGAGGCAGAGTGGGACAATGTGGTGCAGATATTTTCGCCGCTGCCAGCCAATGCAGACGCCGAGCGTGAGGCGATTTCAAAGGCCATCGGTGTGCTCGAAGACATGGTGGGCACCAAGATCGGGACCACCGCCGACCGTGCAGGCACCTTCAACAATAGTGACTACCTGCATCAGCAAGACTGCAACGACGAAGCCATCAATAGCACGACCTATATGCGCCTGATGCAACAGGCCGGTTTGATCCGCTTTCACGAGATTCTGGATACCCGTACCCGCAAGTTCTTCTTTACCGGCTGGCCGCATAGTACGGCCGCCATCCGTGAACAAGCCACCAAGGCCGAATACGCTGTCGATAGCTGGTTTTACGATAACGGCTTTCCGGCCACAGTCTTACCCATGGCGACATGGAAAGATGGCTATATCCCGACTGACAGTCCTATCCTTGAGCGCAAATAAAAGCTGAACAAGTGGGCGGCGAGCAAGCCTTAAAACCTAGCGGCGTGACCGCGCCAGCAACAAGCTTATCCCTGCCAGTAACAAAGCGACACTATCAGGCTCTGGCACCGCGCTAGGCACATCAACAGGAATAATCGATCCAGGACTCACTGCCCAGGCGAACCAGGTGGTAGCATTTTTCATATATACCTCCTGATAGCCATAAGTGGCGAAAAACTCGAATGCGCCACTGGTGTCTGTGATTAGCTCCGTACCAGTCCAGTAAAATGATTGTACGTTGTTGAATGGGCTACCTATACCATAGCCTGAGCTGTGTACGCCACCAAATGGCTCTAGTCCTAGCTCCTTATAATAAAGCTCTGCAAATTCATCGTTAGGTGTTGTACCGTTAGTCGCAGAGTTGTATCCGCAGTCGGTGCCACCCAAACTCCAGTTGCAGCCATCATTGCCAATATCAGTCACCGTAGGTAAGCGCCATTCATCACTGCCTGCATAGTTGATGGTGTTTAGGTAGTGAACAAAGGCCATGGCGCCCCACCATGAGGTCTCGCCCACATTGCTAAAGTCAGCGTTTGAAAGCGTATAAGGTGTACTACCAAAAGTGACGCCCGTATTTGCCGTAAGAATTGCATCCACCACTGTGCTATAGCCGCTATTGGAAATCATGGTGGAGAGCAAGTTAGCATCTTTTGTCCAGGTGACGTCACTAATGCTACTGTAAAAAAGCGCTGTGTCTTCTGAGGTGTAGCCGACCAGGGCTGCATTGGCCTGAGTGCTAAAAGACAGCGCAGTCAGAAGGCTGGCTGAAAAGAGGATTGAAGATGTACGATGAGTGAGTGCCAACATAGTTAATGCCTTTCTGTTGTTTGAGTCGTTAATTCAAGGACTTCTATGACATGTTGCAGGCCACGCCCGCAAGCGGCTAAGCGGCCGATAGTTAATGTATATTAGTTTTGTATAAATGTAAAATATTGAACTTGCTTATCAGTGAGCTGTGTAGCGGTGGTTTGTTACTGACTAAGTGCTGGTTTAAGGCTAAAATCCTGCCTTTAGATTTCAATTCAATTTACTTTTATGCGCGCCTCACAATTTTTTATTGCCACCCAGAAAGAAGCTCCATCGGACGCTGAACTCATCAGTCATAAACTCATGGTGCGTGCCGGGCTGATCAAAAAGCTCGGTAGTGGCTTGTATAGCTGGATGCCGCTGGGCTTGCGTGTGTTGCGCAAGGTTGAAAACATTGTGCGGGATGAAATGAACAAAGCGGGCGCGCTGGAATTGCTGATGCCAGCCGTACAGCCAAAAGAGTTGTGGGAAGAAACTGGCCGCTGGGCGGTGTTTGGTCCGCAAATGCTCAAGATTCAGGACCGTCACGAGCGTGATTTCTGTTTTGGCCCGACGCATGAAGAAGTGATTACTGACATCGCGCGCAAAGAAATCAGCAGCTACAAGCAGTTGCCGCTCAATTTCTATCAGATTCAGACCAAGTTCCGTGACGAGATTCGCCCGCGTTTTGGCGTCATGCGCGCACGTGAGTTTTTAATGAAAGATGCCTACTCTTTCCATACCAGCGCAGATTGCCTGGTCAATACCTACAACACCATGCACACCGCTTACAGTAATGTGTTTACTCGCCTGGGCTTGAAGTTCCGTGCGGTGAAAGCGGACTCTGGTGCGATTGGTGGCGATGGCTCGCAAGAGTTTCATGTGCTGGCCGATAGCGGCGAAGATGCACTGGCCTATTGCGAGCAGTCTGATTACGCGGCTAACGTGGAGCTGGCGGAAGCTTTGCCAACAGAAAGTTGTAGGGGAGCGGCGATTGATGAAATGAAAGAGGTCGCAACTCCAGGGAAAAAGACAATAGAAGATGTCAGTAAACACTTAAATATTGACGCAAAAAAAATTGTTAAAACAATGTGTGTTTGGGTGAATAGCAAGTTACATTTGGTTCTGGTGAGAGGTGACCATGATATAAATGAAGTAAAACTTGAAAAAGCACTCAGAGCTCACTACAAATCTCTAAATCTTACATTTGTATGGGCGACCCCTGAACAAATCGAGCCTACTCTAAAATGTAAAGTTGGTTACATTGGACCTGTTCCAAATGTTGATAAAGGAATGGTGACCTTTAAACCGTATTTTGGTGAAGGGCCTGATAAAACATTTCATTGTGGGGACCTAACTGTAATTGCCGATAAAACAGTAGCGAACATGAGTAACTTCGTCTGTGGCGCAAACAAAAATGGGTTTCATTTGACGGGTGTTAATTTTGGTCGCGATTTGCGTGAGCCCGACTATGTCGCTGATATACGTAATGTAGTGGCTGGTGACCCGAGCCCGGATGGCAAAGGCGTGTTAAGCCTGTGTCGCGGCATCGAAGTCGGCCATATTTTCCAGTTACGCACCAAATATTCCGAAGCCATGCAGGCGACGTATCTGGACGAAAATGGTCAGACCCAGGTGATGGAAATGGGCTGTTATGGCATTGGCGTGTCACGGATTGTAGGCGCGGCCATTGAGCAGGGCAATGACGAAAAAGGCATTGTGTTCCCACTGAGCATGGCGCCATTTGCTGTGGTGATTTGCCCGATTGGCCTCGATAAGAGTGAAGCCGTGAAACAGGCGGCGTTTGACCTTTACGCCCAATTGCAGCAAGCAGGTGTAGACGTGTTGCTGGATGATCGTGGCGAGCGTCCGGGTGTGATGTTTGCCGAAAGCGATCTCATGGGCATCCCGCACCGTGTGGTGATCGGTGACCGTGGTTTGGCGGAAGGCAAAGTAGAATACAAAGGCCGTACTGACGCTGAGGCACAAAACTTGCAAGTGTCTGAATGCGTAGCGTTTTTACGTGACAAACTTGGTCAGTAATTAGAGGGCGTTCATCCCTCTGTTTTGCGCTTCTGGTGCGTGCATATTGCTTAGAATAGACGGGATGAAAAAAGTATTCTTTTTCTCTTTTGTGTCTGTGCTGATTGGCCTGTGTGCATGGTCAGCGCCGACGATGGCTGGCAACCAGAAAGAGGAGCCACTGGCCAATAGCGTCAAGGCGCTGATGCAAAAGTCAGTCAGCGACCTGGCCGCGCCGCGTCTGTTATTCGATTCCGAGCAAGCGGCGCAACTCTGGTTGCAAGAAATGTCTGGCCGCCTGGCTAAACGGATTCCTGATACGCAATACCGAGTAGACTTCCTCAAATCTGTCCATTACGAAGCCACACGTGCTGGTTTGGATCCGCAGTTGGTATTGGGCCTGATTCAAGTTGAAAGTGGATTCAAGAAATATGCGGTGTCCAGTGTGGGCGCGCGTGGTTATATGCAGGTGATGCCGTTCTGGGTGAAGTCGATAGGCGCCAACGAACATAACCTGTTTGATATGCGCTTAAACCTGCGCTATGGCTGCACGATTTTGCGTCATTATCTGGACATTGAGCGTGGCGATTATTACCGCGCGCTTGGGCGTTATAACGGCAGTCTGGGCAAACCTGAATATCCGAATCTGGTCGTTGGGGCCTGGCGCAATCACTGGCATTATGTCTCAGCGCCAGAAACGCTTAAGCTGAATGTGGCGAGCCAGTAATGCTTCAGCCCCAATAAAAAACCGCGCAATTGCGCGGTTTTTTATTGCCAGCTTGGCTTTGCTTATTTGACAACTTTAAAGCCGTAATAGGTGCCAAACTCACCTTCTGGCTCATGGTAGATAAACATCATGCCGTTGGTGTAGCCCAAGCCATTGAAGTGGTTTTGTGAGCGTAACTTCATGGTGGCAGGCAGCGCGCTTTTGCCGACAAACTGGCCATTCAGGTCAAAAATCAATACCGCTTTATGGTCAACATCGAGCAGGGCCAACTCATTGCCCGCTACGCCAGTAAACGCAATGTAATGGTCGCTCACGTCGTCATGCGCCACTTGGGCTTTGGCAAAGTCGAGTTTGATTTCCTGCAGTTTTTCGCGCTGTTTAGCATCGACCACAAATACCAGGTTGCCTCTGTCCTGCTTGGCATAATAATGCTTGCTGGCCGGGTCGTAGCTGGGCATGGTGCCTGCATCGCCAAACGCAGGGTTGAACTGCGCGACGTCGCCCGAGGTGCCAAGCAGCTCGCCTTTGTCGCCAACATCCAGGCTATAAATACCAGTGTTGGGTGAAAAACCTACCGCGCTGGAGATATTGTAGGTAATGGTTTCCAGCTTGCCGGAGTTTGGGTTGTAGTACAGCGAGCGGTTGTCGTAGCCAGGTTTGGCCGAGTTGACATAGCCGCCGTCTGCCGTAAACGCATGCACCTCAGACTTTGAAATTGGCGCCTCGAACTCACTGCCCATCGGGGCCAGGCCACCATCGGCAATGTAATAGTGTTGATTGCTGGGCAGGTAGGCCACTGACATTGGGCGTGTGGTCGGTTTTTTTACCAGGGGTATTTTCACGCCGACTTCTGCCTCAGGCAGAATCTCAGCATGGGCGATGAGCGTCAGGCAAGAGAGTGCCAGTGCGCTCAGCGTTTTTGGGGTGAATTGCATATCTCCGTCATCCTGTTTTTATTGGTGATTGATAGACTCTATTTTAACGTGCAAGTTTAAGATTTTGCTGACGGCACACGCGTAATCAGCATGGCATCGCCATAACTGAAAAAGCGGTAAGACTGATCAATCGCATGTGCATAAGCCTTACGCATCAAATCATAGCCGCCAAAGGCAGACACCAGCATCATCAAAGTGCTTTTCGGCAGGTGAAAGTTCGTGATCAGCCTGTCGACCAGTTTGAACTCAAATCCTGGGGTGATGAAGATATTGGTATCGCCATGATGCGCAAACAGTTTGCCCACATGCGCCGCACTTTCCAGCGTACGTAGCGAGGTCGTGCCCACGGCCGTGACGCGTTTGCCATTGGCGCGCGCGCTTAAAATCGTGCTGATGGTTTCTTCCGGCAAATGGTAAACCTCGCTGTGCATGTGATGCTCGGCAATATTGTCCACCTTTACTGGCTGAAACGTCCCCGCGCCCACATGCAGCGTCACGTAGCGTACATGCACGCCCTTGTTGATAAGCACCTGTAACAAGGCTTCATCAAAATGCAGGCCAGCCGTCGGTGCCGCCACTGCACCTGCATGCTTGGCAAACACGGTTTGATAACGCGTATCATCCGCTGCATCTGCCTTGTGCTCAATATAAGGCGGCAGCGGCAACTGGCCATATTGTTCCAAAAAGTCATACCAGGAATCATTGCCTAGTAAGCGGATATGGAACATATCTGCTTGCCTGCCCAATACTTCTGCTTGATAGCCGCCCGACAAATGCAACAAACTGCCCGCTTTGGGTGAGCGTGAAGATTTAATCTGCGCATAAGCCTCATGCTCAGACAGCACACGGTCTATCATCACCTCAATCTGGCCGCCGGTCGCCTTTTGCCCAAACAGCCTGGCTTTGATCACTTTGGTGTCATTTAGGACTAATACATCGCCTGCTTCGAAGTGATCGGCAATCTGGCGGAAAACATTATCCCGGATGGTTTGTTCAGTGGCGTCGACTTCCAGCAGGCGACTTTCTGAGCGATTCGGCAGTGGATGTTGTGCAATCAGGTGTTGTGGAAGATAAAAATCGAAATCTAGAGTTTTCATAAATCAAAATTATGGTTATAATAGCTGTCTTTGAGATGTCCAACATTATATCCCATGCCGGGATGGCGGAACTGGTAGACGCACTGGACTCAAAATCCAGCGCCGCAAGGCGTGCCGGTTCGATTCCGGCTCCCGGC
>CAYPZE010000055.1:0-10915 GCA_964415305.1 uncultured Methylotenera sp. | reverse complement strand
TGGGTGTATTTTCAACTGGCTTGGCAGCTTCAGCTGCTTCACCTTTGGCCGGAGCCTGTTGTGTCAACGCGGATTTCACCACGCTGCCAGAACTCGCTTTATGACTGGACATAAATGCCAGCGTCAAGCTCGTTGCAAAAAACACTGTAATAAAAATCGATGTCAGCTTGCTGAGCAAGTTAGAAGAGCCAGAAACCCCGAACAAACTGCCGGAGGCACCACTTCCAAAGGCGGCACCCATATCGGCGCCCTTGCCATGCTGTAATAAGACCAAGCCAATCACGGCAGCGGCTGCCAACACATGAATGACTAGAATGACATTTTCCATATTTCTTTAATCCATTGATTGAATAACGATTAAGCTTTTGGCATTTTCGCTATCTAGATGACACTATTTTCAGGAACGGCCTGACATATTTTTATAAATTGCTCTGCATCTAGCGAGCAACGACCGACCAGCGCGCCATCTATTTCCTTCTGATTTAATAATTGTACCGCATTTTGCGGATTTACGCTGCCCCCGTAGAGGATTTTTAAGCTATCTGCCGCGCTTTGATCTGCCGCCGCGACGGTCTCACGTATAAATTGGTGCATGGCCACCGCTTGCTCAGCCGAGGCAGCCAAACCGGTGCCGATGGCCCAGATAGGTTCATAAGAAACAATCGTCTGCGTAAAGGCCGCGCCGCCAAACAACCGGATAATGGTTTCCAGCTGCTTGCCGACCACACGCTCCATCACGCCGGCTTCGCGCTCGAGCAAAGTCTCCCCTACGCACAAAATCGGAATCAAGCCATGACGCTTGGCCATCATAAATTTTTCCGCGATGTTTTCATCCGACTCACAATAAGCCGTGCTGCGCTCAGAGTGGCCGATAATCACATAATTCGCGCCAAAGTCACGCAACATATCCGCGCTCACTTCTCCGGTGTAAGCGCCCTGCTCCACCTTAGCAATATTTTGCGCCCCCCAGGCCACGTTCGTGCCTGCGAGTAAAGATTGCGCTTGTGCTAAATAAGGATATGGCACACAGACTACGACGTCTGCGTGTGCTAAAGGTTGCAAACCTTGCAGGTATTTATGCACCAATGCCTGGTTGCTAGCCAAATTGCCATGCATTTTCCAGTTGGCAACGACCATTTTGCGTGAGGATAAAGGGGTAATATCAGGGCGGGACATGCAGAAATTAACTCACAATGTGCAGAGCGATAGCTCGATTGAATTCGCGTTGCGCGAATTTTACGCCCGCACACCAAGAGCAGCAAGCACAACAGGGCGTATCACAACGAATCAACCACCGTCGCACGACACACCCTTGCTTTACTGTTAGAGCGTTAGGCGCTTAAAAACGGATAATCCGTGTAGCCATGCTCAGTGCCACCGTAGAAGGTTGCCGAGTCTGCCGCGTTGAGTGGCGCATTGCTGGCAAAGCGTGCGACCAGGTCAGGGTTGGCAATAAACGGGACACCGTAGGCCACCGCATCAGCATGGCCACTGGCAATTGCAGCATCGCCACGCGCCTTGTCATAGCTCAGGTTTGCGATATACCCACTGTTAAACAATTGACGGAATGCCGCAAAGTCAAACGGCTCAGACTCGCCACCGCCATGAATGCCACCTTCAACGGCATGCAGATAAGCCAGGTTAAATTGATTCAGCGCCTGCGCAACATAATTAAACGTCTGCTGCGGCTGGCTGTCTTGCATGTCATTAAACGGGTTCACTGGCGATAAACGTACACCAACTTTGTCGGCCCCTATGGTGTTGACCACGGCTTGGACGACTTCGAGCAAAAAGCGGGTACGGTTTTCAAGCGAGCCACCATACTGGTCCTGACGCTGATTGCTGCCATCACGCAAAAACTGATCTAGCAGATAACCATTGGCTGCATGCACTTCGACGCCATCGAAACCCGCAGCGATCGCGCAACGCGTGGCATGCACATAATCTTGCACAATCGCAGGCAGCTCTGACACATCCAGCGCCCGTGGTGTCACATAATCTTGCAAGCCCTGATAAGTAAACGCCTTACCTGCTGGTTTAAGGGCTGAAGGCGCCACTGGCGTGGCCTGGTTAGGCAACAGGCTAGGATGTGAAATACGGCCTACATGCCACAACTGGATGACGATTTTGCCGCCTTTGGCATGCACGGCATCGGTGACTTTTTTCCAACCGGCTACTTGCGCGTCCGTATAAATGCCAGGCAATGCCGGATAGCCATGCGCCATCGGCGAAATCGGCGTTGCCTCAGTAATAATCAGGCCTGCGGTTGCACGCTGCTCATAATAAGTGACGTTCATTGCCTGCGGCACACCGCCCTCACCTGCGCGATTGCGCGTCAGCGGCGCCATCACCACGCGATTTTGTAAGGCAATGCTGCCTAGTTTAACCGGGGAAAACAAATCCAATGCCATTTACTTGCTCCTGTAAAATGAGGGTCGCGCAGGCCATGTGCCTGCGCGCAGTGACTTACTTGGCTTTTACGCCTTCAATCAACAACGTGACTTCAATCTCATCACCCACGGGTGAATTCGCACCAGCAGCCCAGGCAAAGCCGTAATCCGATGCCTTGATAGTCAAATGACCTTCAAAACCCGCACGTTGGCCGCCCCATGGATCCGCGTCATAACCCAATACTTTCACTGGAATATCCACCAATTTGGTGACGCCATGCATCGTCAGCTTGCCTTGCATCACCGCTTGTGTCTGGTTGCTGGCGGTGAATTTGGTGCTTTCAAACAAAATCTGCGTGTATTTGCCCACATCGAGATATTTATCCGCCTTGATATGCTCATCACGCTTGCCAAAACCAGTATTGACGCTGCTGACATTAATCGCCGCGCGCACCGTCGCGGTATTTAAATTGGTAGGATCCAATGTCACTACACCGGTCACATCATTAAACGTACCCGTGGTTTTAGACACCACATGACGAATGCTGAAGTTAGCAAAGCTATGCGTCGCATCAATATTGTAAGTATCCGTTGCCGCCCAAGCCTGGGTTGCCGCCAGCAAGCCCAGCGTTAAAATCATTTTTTTCACGTATTGCTCCTTTGTGTTTGTGATGCGTTATGCGGATGTAGAAAATCGTTTGGTCACGGTAGCGACGCGCTCGCCCAGATGTTCAGCGGTCAACAAATCACTCTGAATAGGCGCCAGATCAGGGCCTTGGTCAGAGTTAGCTTGCGCCATGGCGCCCAAAAAACTACCCAAACGATTTAAGTCGTTGACCGACCCATTGCTGTGATTGTTCCCTGGCATCAAGCCCAAGCTCACCCAAATCATGCCATGCTGTGCTGCGAAGACTGACAATTGGGACAAGGTGCTCAATTTATCGCCACTCTGGCTGGCCGAAGTAGTAAAGCCAGCGGCAATTTTGTCTTGCCAGTCACGGGTAAACCAGGCTTTGGAGCTGGCATCCATAAACGCTTTAAACTCGGCAGATGCAGACCCCATATAAGTCGGGCTCCCAAAAATAATCGCGTCACTGGCCTTGAGCACATCCCACTGCTGCTGCGCCTCGTCCACCGTCAGCAAGTTCACTGCCACGCCCGCCACTTTTTGTGCGCCACGCGCCACCGCTTTGGCCTGCTCGGCCGTATGGCCATAACCACTATGATAAACAATTGCCACTTGAGTCATTTTCTAGCTCCTTATTAACTATTCAAAAACTATTCCGTAATTATTCCGCCTCTTGCGGCAAATCAAACCACAACACTTCGCTCTCACGCACTGCGCGCATACTTAACTCATTGGACATGTCCACCGTCAGCGCATCCCCTGCTTGCAGGTGCTGGCCATCAACCTCGACCTCGCCGCGGGCAATATGCAGATAAGCCGAGCGACCCGCCATCACATGCACAGGCAGCGCCTGATCGGCAGCCAGCACCGTGGCATACAGTGACACATCCTGATGTACTTTTAATGACCCTGCCTGCGCACCAGGCGAAGCAATCAGTGCCCAGCGGTTTTGCTTGTCCGCCAAAGGAATCGTCTTGTCCTCATAACCAGGCGGCAATCCCGGGGTGTCAGGCGTAATCCAGATTTGCAATAAATGTGCGGTGGTTTCACCAGAGGCATTCATTTCACTATGGCGCACACCCGTGCCCGCCGTCATGCGCTGCACATCCCCGGCGCGGATCACCTCACTGTGACCCATGCTGTCGGTATGGCGCAACTCACCTGCCAGCATATAAGTAATGATTTCCATATCCTGGTGGCCATGCATGCCAAAACCTTTGCCCGGAGCGACCTGATCATCATTGATCACGCGCAGCACCGAATACCCCATATATTGCGGATCGTAATAACCCGCAAATGAAAAACTGTGAAAGCTCTGCAGCCAGCCATGATCGGCATAGCCACGTGTATTTGAAGGGCGAACATGTAACATTTATTCACTCCATTTGAAAGATTAACTGTATGATAAAAAAACACTTAATCTTTTGATAGCAAAACATTTTGCACCACTTGTTCAGTTTTTTTGATGAAAGCCCATGACCATTAAACTCAGTCTAGAAGCCCTGGAAGTCATAGACGCGATAGACCGTAAAGGCAGCTTCGCCGCCGCCGCAGAATCGCTTTATCGCGTGCCGTCTGCCCTGACTTACACCATACGCAGACTAGAAGAAGACTTAGGGCTGGAGCTTTTTGACCGCAGTGGCCACCGCGCCACCCTCACGCAAGCGGGCATAGAGTTACTAAAAGAAGGACGCTATTTGCTCGACGCCGCGCATGCGCTTGAACGTCGCGTACAACGGATTGCCACTGGCATTGAAACCGATATTGCCATCGCAATCAGCGACTTGTTCGACTTTACGCCTGTGTTAAATATCCTCGAGTCGTTTTATGAGCAGGGCTTTGGCACGCGGATTAAGCTGGTGCGGGAAGTCTACGGTGGTAGCTGGGATGCCCTACAATCCGGTCGCGCAGAGATTTCAATTGGTGCGCCTGGCGATCCGCCGCCGGGTGGAGGCTTTACCACACACCTACTGGGTCAACTAGAGTTTGTTTTTTCAGTCGCGCCCCATCACCCGCTGGCGCAACTACCCGAACCCCTTAGCGCAAGCGATATCGTGAAGTACCGCGTCGTGGCGGCGGCAGATAGCTCACGCAACCTGCCACCCCGCACCTCAGGCATTCTTTCTGGTCAGGATGTATTGACCGTGCCAGACATGCAAACCAAGTTGCAGGCCCAAATGGCAGGCATCGCCATCGGCTACCTGCCGAAATTCATGGCACAAGCAGCGGCGGCACAAGGCAAACTCATCCTTAAGCAAGTCTCAGAGCCCAAACCTGTCGGCCCGACTTTTATCGCCTGGCGGCAACAACGCCCCAGCGAGATGGGCAAAGCCATGCAATGGCTGCTCAAAGAATGTTGCGCATTACCGCTGGAGCAATTGCTGGATAAATGATTTATCATCCTGAAAAACAAGACACAGGACGCCGCATGTCACAAGAACAACTTCCCGAAGAGTTTGAACCGCTAAACCGCATCGCCATCAAAGCCATGCTCTGGCTCAACGGCCTGGCGCACATCATCATCGGTCTGGCGCTGGCCACCTCGGTCATCATGTTTACTTGGCTGTTTTTTCTGGATGTGAAAGAAGCCGCTTATGCACACAACCTGGTGCATGGCTTTTTGCGCGCACTCGGTACGCTGATGCTACTGTGGTCGATCTCGGCGTTGATTTCGGCAGAAATCCGTTACCTGCGTGGCCACAAACTGCTGGTGGAAACCTTTATTGAAGTCGTGCTGGTGATGTTTTTGCGCAAACTGATTGTGTTGCCGGTGCAAGACGCCACCCCGACGTATGAAGAAATTGGTATCTGGCTGGCTGGCGCGTTTACCATGAGCCTGGTCTATATCCTGATTCGCCTGGCCGATAAAAACAGTAGCAGATAACCCAGCATGCAAGACGAAGACTTTATGCGCATGGCCATGGCGCTGGCTGCAGAAGCTGCCAGCCTGGGTGAAGTGCCGGTGGGTGCCGTGGTAGTCAAAGACGGCATGGTCATCGGCCAAGGCCGCAACGCGCCGATTAGCCTGAGTGACCCAACAGCACATGCTGAAATTCAAGCCATGCGTGCAGCAGCCCAGCATTTGGGTAACTACCGCCTGGTCGACTGCACCCTGTATGTCACGCTGGAACCCTGTGCCATGTGCAGCGGCGCCATCCAGCATGCGCGCATCGCCCGCCTGGTCTATGGCGCCAGCGATCCAAAAACCGGCTGTTGTGGCAGTGTGGTCAACTTGATGGCCGAACAAAAGCTGAATCACCATTGCGAAGTGATTAGCGGCGTATTAGCGGAGGAATGTGGCGCACTGTTGAGTGACTTTTTCCGGCAGCGCAGATTAGCTAAATCCAAACGAACAACTGACACCTAGCGCACTTATTTTCAGATACTCATAAAACAACAAACCCGCCATTGGCGGGTTTGTTGTTTACAGCCGAACTTAAACTTAATTAAGCAGATTTACGACGGCGAACGATACCACCGATCAGGCCTAAACCAGCCATCATCATAGCGAAAGTTTCAGCTTCTGGTACAACAGTTGCAGAAGTAGCTAATACGTTCAAACGGTAGTTCAACCCTGTATTAGAACCGTTCACAATGCTGTTGCCCCAGTAACCGCTAGAAGCCATACCACCACCGTTTGCCGCAGTATTACCACGGATACGGATCCAGAAGTATGCGTCAGGCGCATTTGCATCGCTGTTGTGCTCAACAGCATTCGCTAACAATTGATCAACAGAGAAACCCGTGTAACCAGCTACGCCGCCATTCAGATAGTCAATTGTTGAGAACTGACCATTGGTAAATGTGCTGGTTGCAAAGTTGATTTCTTGACCAAATGCAGGGTCTGAAGCGTCACCGCCCCAACCACCAACAGGTGTTGATGCAGCACAGCTAGCACCGTAACCTACACAACCATTTTCTTCCCACTCAATATTGGAAGTATTCAAACCTGCTACATGACGCACGTTATCGCTGCCTAGCAACTCAGTACCAGCAAAGTTCATCTCATAGGATGAAATCCAAACAGCACCGGTGTTGCCTGATGCAAACTGGCTCAAATTGCTCAAGCTCACAGTCACGCGTACACCATCACCTGCTGACAAATCTGCCAAATCAGTCACAGTTACTGTACCAACACTGTTTGCAGTTGTGCCGTAGTTATTAGTCGCAATGAAATTCAGATCGAAAATTGCAGTTTTAGCAGAGGCTTGTGCAGAAACAGCCAGTAATGCAGCCAGTACAGAAGTTTTAATAATGTTTTTCATAAAAATAATCCCCTCAAGTCGGGTGGACTTGCCACCCATGGTTTAAAAAGTATTTTTCAAGTTAAAGTTGTAGTTATAGGTATTTAAGCTTGTTTTTTCTGACGACGTGCAAAGGCAATAGCACCCAAGCCCAACATCATCAAAGCATAACTTTCTGGCTCAGGCACTGGGACAGCACTTGCAACATAACCACCGATCCAGCCATTTACAACAGCTTGCCCCTCTTCACCTGCCTGGGAAAAACCGATAGCCTTAATATCATCGCTGTAGAAGTAATATTGTGCATCTGTTTTAACAAGGAACAATCCGGACCAAGGGTTACCTTCGGAAACACTGAAGTCACCTTTTTGACGCACAACACCGTCCACATAAGGGACAGAGTTATTAAAGCTGTAATCATCTGTTAATGCAGCCTGATACATACGCAAATCGTTGTCGCTTGAGAACATCCAAGCTACTCCTGGCTGATACCCTGGAGTAGTCGTGTAATTGTAACGATACAGGTAGTTAGCTTCCTGGCTGTTATCCTGACGGTTCAGATAACGCGTTGCAAATACTAGGCTATTGTCAGAGCTATCACGGTAAACAAAATCAAAGATGTCCGCTTGAGCTGTACCTGGCGCCAAATCGACACCAGTGTGAACAGTCCAATCCAACAAAGTCAGCGTGCCGGTACCTGTAGGCACATTGTTAGAGCCGACACGGTTAAAGGTTTGGTAGTTGATTGTTTCAGCAACGATATTGCCGAGTGCATTGCTGCTGTCGTAGCCAGTTAAATAGGTGGCTGACAACACCTCAATACGGTATATGTCAGAGTTGGGGTTTTGTGTGCCGTTGCGCAAACCGCCATTACCAGGCGTAAGCACAGAACCATTACCGGTCCCGAGAGTAACATAGTTACCTGCATATGCTGCGGATGCAGACACTGCAAGTATTGTTGCAAGTACCAGCGATTTTAACTTCATTGCTATTTCTCCTAAATGAATCATAAATTTTTCAACTTAGATATTCATGGCTTTTAATATTTTTAATACCACTTTCGGTTATTACTGCAAACAGTGTGCCAAAGCTGGAGTACTGTTTAAAAATTGCACACATACTTCAATGTTTTTTTTCAGGGAATAAAAAAATCCTTTAAATTCAACGCTCAAAATCGAAATAAGCTTTAAGTAAAAATCAATCAACCGAAGCAGAAACTCATTCAATCATAATATAAAGGACAGAATGGCTCGGTAATCTAAATATTCGGTGGCTACAAACAACCACATTTATCATTTACAACCACCGCTTAAACGGTCAATTGCATACAATGCCCTTCCTAACATATCAGTCAGATTGCTCTTGAATTGCCTTGGATTTTTTTACTTTATCCCATCCCCAATCCAAATTGATGCCAAACCAAGCTGCCCTTGGCGCACCCGGTGTAATAAAAGTTGAATTTTTCCAGTCTCCATCAATTGTGACAGGGTCAAATTTAAAGGCGCCACTTGCTGTAAATGGGTTTCTCCCTAAGTTTCCAGCTGTTGCATATTCTTTATCAAAAATATTGTCAAACCGAGCAAACAAACTTACTCCATTATCAAAGCGATAATTAGCTCGCAAGTTAAAGACGGCATATCCTGAGATAGAGCCTGGCCCGGTAAAGTCATATATATCTCTGGTACCCACCATCAAAGCGGCACGCGGGTGATGATCATTATTTTCATTCCCCCTGACATACGAAGAAGAATGCGCAATCATGGTAAGGGTGGCATCAAATTTAGGCGTAAATCGATAGTTCCAATTCGCTTGCATGATATGGTTAGGCATACCAGGCAACTCATCTCCTGGTGAAATATTGACATAGGCCTGCCCAGTCGTAGCGGAGGTATTACTACTGTTTGCATCATTAATTAACTGGGCACTGCTTTGGAACGTAGCTCGCATCCAAGTGTAATTTATATTCAAGGTGCTATTACCCCACACACCCTTTAACCCCATCTCAATGCCCTCACGGCGAGTTTTACCGAAGTTATCAAACACACCCCGGTTTTTACGACCCAATGGAACAAATAAAATATCGTCTTTCAAGTCGGTCAAAAAAGCACCGAAGTTCCAGTCAAAGCCAGCGATTGTTCCTCGCAAACCAGTCTCATAAGCCGTTGATCTAACTTGCTTCAAATATGGGTCGGCTGTTAATGCCGTTGGGATCGTACAGCCATACTGAACGTTGTCACTTTGATTCTCACTTTCCTTGTCTCTGGCACAGCCAAGCTCAATGACAGAAGGAACACGCGAACCCTTACTCACATTACCGTAAGCTGTCAAATTTTCTTTAGCTTCCCATGACAACCCTAATGAAGGATTAAAACTACGATAATCATAATCACCTTTGGTACAAATAAACCTTGCCAAAGGATCACCAGAATTACCAATCCGGCAACGTTGTCTTGAAGGGTCTGTTAAAACATTATTCTGAAATTGATACATATCAGAGCCTCGATCAGCCACCAAATAGTTTTTAACATTGCTCCAACTCATCCGGGCGCCATAGGTAATATGTAAAGTGTCTATGGGAGACCAAGTATCAGTCATAAATATTGCTTTTGTTTGACTGGTCCCTGTCAAATTATTTCGAATAATGCCTGGAAGCGAGGTTTGTCCACCATAACCATTATCTTCAAAAAACGGATTGGTCGTTAAATGTGCAATATGATCCTCATCGAGCTCAGCTAACACTTGAGATTGAAGAAATTTAATTTCATTTTCATCATAAGAGGCTCCCAGAGCAACTTGGTGCTGATCGCCATCGTACGTTGCCTGCAGTGATGCCCCATCGGCTGTAGACCTTAAGGATGAGTAATTAAGGAGACCATTCATTGCCCCAACCACTTCATCAATACCATCACCATCAGCATCGTTACTGCCGACATCCTGCCAATTAGAGTACATGCGCTTATATCCTGGATAGACATCTGCACCGATGGCGTCCTGCGCCAGCTTTCTTCTATACACCAATCCAGAAAGACTGACTCGGTCACTTACATACCAGCTACCGCTCAGGTTGTAATGCTCTACACTGTTTTTTGCTTCATCAGGGGATGTAAACACCTGTTCACGATCATATTCAGCCATTTCCCTGGGTAAAACGCCATTGCCAAGCAAAGAAGCATTCACATTCAATGCGGTAAAATTAATCTGGCCAGAATCCAATCTTACAGTAGCCTTATTAAATAACTGACGCACATTACTGGGGGAGTTAACACGCCACCCATCCTCTTTAAAATGGGTATAGGCCGTAAACAAAGCCAATCGCTCTCCATGAATACCATTAGAAAACTGAACTTGCTCCCTACCCCAATCACCAGTCAAATATTGGGCACGCATAAAATGATCCGAAAAACCATCTTTAGTGGTGATCGCTAAAGCACCGCCTATCGTATTTTGGCCGAACATCGGGTTTGATCCCGGAATGATATTGAGTGTTGAAATAGCATTCATAGGAATCAAGTCCCAATTGACAACCTCACCAAATGGTTCATTGACACGAACACCGTCCAAATAAACGGAAATACCCTTAGGGGTGCCGATGTGCTGTGAGGCCGTAAAGCCTCTTAAATTCAAATCCTGCTGAAAAGGATTACCAGTGTAAA
>CAYPZE010000054.1:0-10918 GCA_964415305.1 uncultured Methylotenera sp. | reverse complement strand
CCTCTTACTTTTTTTCTTCTTCTTTTTTTCTTTTTTCTTTCTCTTGAGGTAGATTGCGTGATGGTCAATACGCGCGGTTTGGCGTTTTTGTCGCTGGCAAACGGGTTGCGTTCGATTTTTTTCTGGATATTTTCCCAGGCAAATTCGCTCTTGGGAATCGGCCCGATAATGCCAAAGTGATTGCGCGTTGGCATCAAAAACACCGGAATTGCACCGGTCATGATGATGGAGTGCAACACGGACTTATGGCAGTTACGGTCAACCACCACAATGTCACCTGGCGCCACGGTGGAGTTCCAGACGATTTTGTTCGACGTGGACGTACCGTTGGTGACAAAATACAAGTGGTCGCAGTTGTAAATACGCGCTGCGTTACGCTCAGAGGCCGCCACCGGGCCGGTATGGTCCAGCAACTGGCCTAATTCATCCACCGCGTTACAGACGTCGGCACGCAGCATGTTTTCACCAAAAAACTGGTGGAACATTTGGCCCACTGGCGATTTCAGGAACGCGACGCCGCCGGAGTGACCAGGGCAGTGCCAGGAGTAAGAGCCGTCTGCTGCATAGTGTGTCAGCGCCTTAAAGAACGGCGGTGGCAGGCTGTCCAGGTAGGCTTTGGCTTCACGGATAATCAGGCGCGCCACAAACTCTGGCGTATCTTCATTCATGTGAATAAACCCGTGCAGTTCGCGCAAGACATCGTTAGGGATGTGGCGGCTGGTACGTGTTTCACCGTGCAGGAAAATCGGGATTTCCTCATTGCGGTAGCGGATTTCAGCCACAAAGTTGCGTAATTGCTCAATGGCTTCTGGCTTCTCTTCGACGATTTCTTCATCATCAATCGATAAGATAAACGCAGAGGCGCGGCTTTGCTGTTGCGCAAAGGAGGTCAGGTCACCATAACTGGTCACACCAAGCACTTCTACGCCTTCATCTTCAATGGCTTTGGCCAATACGCGAATGCCGAGGCCAGAAGAGTTCTCGGAGCGGAAATCTTCGTCAATAATGACGACGGGAAATCTAAATTTCATTCAATGAATCCTTAACTTGTCACTGAAACGTGACACTCAAAGTGCAAAGGCACTGAGAAAGCCATGCTTTTACTCCGTGCCTTTGTGGTGAATAGGGGTGTTTTTCAATGCTGGATGAGCTTATATTTTTGGTAAGGTCACGCCAACTTGGCCTTGATATTTGCCGCCACGGTCTTTGTAGCTGGTTTCGCAAATTTCATCAGATTCAAAAAACAGGACCTGGGCACAGCCTTCGCCAGCGTAAATTTTGGCAGGCAGTGGCGTGGTGTTGCTGAACTCCAGTGTGACATAACCTTCCCACTCTGGTTCAAACGGTGTGACATTAACAATGATGCCGCAGCGCGCATAAGTCGATTTGCCCAGGCAAACGGTTAACACCGAGCGCGGAATGCGGAAGTATTCTACGGTACGTGCCAACGCAAATGAGTTAGGCGGAATCACGCAATAGCCTTTGCCCGAGACTTCAACAAATGACTGTGGGTCGAACTGTTTGGGGTCAACAATGGTGCTGTTGATATTGGTAAACACGCGGAATTCGTCAGCACAGCGGATATCATAGCCATAGGAGGAGGTGCCGTAAGAGACAATTTTTTGGCCATGTTCTTCACGCACCAAGTTTGGCGAAAACGGCTCAATCATGCCGTGTTGTTCAGCCATTCTGCGTATCCATTTGTCCGACTTAATGCTCATTGCCTTGTCCAGTCTTAATGTTTCTTTTCTGTGCAAAATTGCTTGCAATAAAGAGAAAAAAGCGGAGTTTAAACTCCGCTTTTAATGAGTGCAAATAATAACAACAAATGTTGGTAGATTTGCAAATTTTTTATGAATTTTTGGCGATTTATTCAACCAGCGGCATTGGCAGCCGCCAGTGATTATTTGTCGCCGCCTAATTCAATGCTGTAACGCCAGAATTGGTCTTCAGCTTCAAAGATGACTTTGGACGCTTCAGGGTCACGGCTACCAGCAGGATATTGATGAACTGGCTTTTTGTCTTCTGCCCAGGCTTTAACGACCGGATCCACCAGGCGCCATTGTGCTTCGGCTTCCGAAATATGCAGATAATTGGAGTTGTCGCCTTGCATCAGGTTGAGCAGTAGCGCTTCGTACGCGTCAACAGAGTCGTCGCTATCCCAGCGGTTAGCCGCATCCAACTGAATAGTACGTGTTTGCACGTCCAGACCAGGAATCTTGGATTGCACTTCGAGCTTGATGCACTCACGTGGCTGAATACCAATGATGAGCCAGTTTTGGTCTTGGTCATTAATTTGCAGCGGCGCTTTTTTAAAGCGGATGGAAATACGCGTATCGGCTTCGTGCAGGCGTTTAGCCGTACGGATGTAGAACGGCACCCCTTTCCAGCGTGGATTGTCGATAAACAGCTTCAGTGCGGCATAGGTTTCAACCACGCTGTCATTGTTGCCCAACTCTTCCAGGTAACCAGGCACTTTTTCGCCGTTGATTTCACCAGCAGCATATTGCGCACGGAAAGCATGTTTTTCCAGCTCATTGACCGGAATCGGGCGAATCTGCTCCAGTAAAGCGATTTTCGCATCGCGCACGCCTTCTGGTGACAGGTCTTTCGGCTGCTCCATGGCAGTCAGGGCCAGTGTTTGCAGAATATGGCTTTGCAGCATGTCACGCAGGGCGCCAGTGCTGTCATAGAACTGCGTACGGTCGCCCACGCCTAACATTTCGGTGTTGGTGATTTGTACGTGGTCTATGTACTGATTGTTCCAGATTGGCTCAAGCACTGTGTTGGTAAAGCGTTGCAGCAAAATGTTTTGCAGTGCGGACTTGCCGAGGTAGTGGTCAATACGGTAAATCTGGCTTTCTTTCAGGTGCTTGGTAATCGCTGCTTGCAATTCTTTGGCAGAAGGCAGATCGGTGCCAAATGGTTTCTCAATCACCACACGGCGCCAGTATTTGTCTTCTTGCGTCAGGCCAACGTTAGCCAATGATTCCACCACGGGGGCGAAGTCAACTGGGCGCACAGACAGGAAGTAAGCCAAGTTTTGCGGGAAAACGCTTTCGTCGCTGAGGGTGGCTTTCAGTTTGCTAAATGCATCTGGGGCTGTAGGCGGGTTAGCGTGGTAAAAGTTACGCGCAATAAAGCGCTCAAACACGGCTTGGTCGTAGCCTTTTTTAAATTTGGCATCCAGCATGCTTTTGATGTCTGCACGCCAGGCTTCCAGGTCAACCACTTGACGGCCAACGCCTACAATTTTCAGGTCTGCTGGCAAGCGGCCCAATGAGTCCAGTCTGAACAAACCAGGGTAAAGTTTTACGCGGGCCAGGTTGCCGCTAGCGCCAAACAGCACCAGTGTGCATGGATCAATTTTATTCGTCATTTCTAACCTTAAGATAAAAATGTAAACGGGAAAGGGCAAGCCTTTCCCATATCAAAAAACAACAGTAATCAGCAAAAAGCCTCCCATGGAGAGAGGCTTGTTTGATTACTTGGTTTTTACTGAGTGACCACCAAATGCATTACGCATCAGTGACAGCAGTTTGTAGCTGTAGCCTTCTGAGTCTTGGCTACGGAAACGCGCTTGCAATGCGGTTGTCAGCACTGGAGCGGCCACGCCTTGCTCAACGGCTTCAACCACTGTCCAGCGACCTTCACCGGAGTCAGCCACGTATGGCGCAATGGCTTGCAGGCTTTGGTCATCTTTCAGCGCTTCCGCTGTCAGGTCCAGCAACCAGCTGCGAACCACGGAACCATGGCGCCACAATTCAGTGATTTGCGCCAAGTCGAGATTAAAGTCTTCTTTACCTTTGATCAGGTCCAAACCTTCGGCAAATGCTTGCATCATGCCGTATTCGATACCGTTATGGATCATTTTGGTGAAGTGACCGGAACCGACTGGACCTACGTGCGCCCAACCACGATCAGCGTGTGTCAGTGCTTGTGCGTAAGGTGCCAATACGTCAGCAAATTGTTTGTCGCCGCCGTACATCAGGCAGTAACCGTTGTCCAGGCCCCAAACACCACCGGAAGTACCACAGTCGATAAAGCCGATACCGTGTTCAGCTAACATGGCGCCACGGCGCTGACTGTGTTTGTAGTTGGAGTTGCCGCCGTCGACAATGATGTCGCCTTTGTTCAACAAAGGGATCAGGTCTTTGATTTGATTTTCGGTGATTTCACCCGCTGGTAACATCAACCAGACAATTTTTTGGCCTTCGAGTTTGCTGACTGCATCAGCGACTGAGGTTGCTGCTTCCAGACCTTCTTCTTTTACGAGTCTGTTCACGAACTCGGTGTTGAAGTCAAAACCAACCACGTTAATTTTGTGACGCAGCAAACGTGCAGCCATGTTGCCGCCCATTTTGCCCAAGCCAATCATTGCTAATTTCATTCGGATTTTCCTATGGTGTGAGGATAGTTTTAAGAGACACCCATCTTTTGGATGGCATGAACCCGATCAGTGCTTCGGATAATTTTGCAGAATTATCATGTCGAGTCGGATATAATTATATCAAATGCAGTCACGCACTTAAAGGCTGCGCACGCTTTTTTGTATTGTTTTTTACAGGTTTTCTATGTCTTTGAATGTTCAAACTCGTTGGCACTCGTTTCAATCCCAGCAAGAAATTAATCAGGCAGCGCTTAATAGAGTGTTGGCTGCCGCTGATGCAGCCATCGCCAAACACGGCAGTTTTCTGATAGTTTTAGCGGGTGGCAGCACGCCCAAAGCCGTTTACGAATTGTTAGCCAAGGCGGATGCCGACTGGGCTAACTGGCACGTGTATCACAATGATGACCGCTGCTTGCCGGTGGATCATGCCGAGCGCAACAGCAAGATGGCGCGCGATGCCTGGTTAAGCCATGTGGCCATTCCCGCCAGCCAGATTCATGATATTCCGGCTGAATTGGGCAATATTGAAGGCGCGAAAGCGTATGCGGAAACACTGAAGGGTGTGCGCACGTTTGACCTGGTGATTTTAGGTCTGGGTGAAGATGGTCATACTGCCAGCCTGTTCCCCGGCCAGGTGGTGAATAACACCGCAGATGCCGTGCCGGTATTCAACTCGCCAAAACCACCGGCAGATCGCATTACCATTAGCCAGGATAGACTGAATAATACGTATGAAGTCATGTTTTTAGTGACTGGCGCAGGTAAGCAAGAAGCTGTCGATAACTGGCGTAACGGGGTAGCTATCCCCGCGACATTGATTCAATCGCCGAACGGGGTAGATGTGTATTGCTTTGGCGTGGCGCTTAATTAATATTTTTAAAGCCACAGAGCACACAGAGGCCACAGAGAGAAATCTTTGTGGGTTTTTTATAACCCCTGAACTTCAGTTAAGTATTTGTTTGAGCCACAGAGGACGCGGAGGTCACAGAGGAAAGTCTCTCAGATTTTTAACGCTGTGTTCTCTGTGCCTTCTGTGGCTAAGTACTTGTTTTTAGATCTTTTCGGCCAGCAGCTTCTCAAGCAAGCCAATCTGCTGTTGTTGCAAGTCAATCAGCTCTTGCCACTGTTGCTCGCGCAAGCCATCCAGTTTTTCATGGAGTAGTAAAATCTCTAATTCTGCTTTTAGATTCACTTCGTAGTCGTGTTCAGCCTGGCGGCGGTCAATTTCTGATTGCCGGTTTTGCGACATCAGGATAATCGGCGCCTGAATCGACGCCAGCATGGATAAAAACAGGTTGAGCAGAATATAAGGATAGGGGTCGAACGCACTGTTGCTGCGCAGCAGTATGACCGAATTGAGGATCACCCAGCTCACCAGAATCAGCATGAAGATGAAAATGAAGGTCCAAGAGCCGCCAAAGCGGGCCATGGCATCGGCTGCACGCTGACCGCGGCTGGGCACTTCATGGGTGTGATGCGCGGCCAGATTGCGCGACACCGGATGGCGCTCGGTCATGTGCCGGGCGACGCGTTGCATATGCTCATCCATGGTTTCGTATTGCGTGCCCATCAGGCCTTCTGCAATATGGTGTTTGCGGAGTGACATATGCAACGTCCTTGCTGAGGGTGAAAGTTAGGTTTTTTGAATCACAATATTAGGGAATTTGGCGCTGTGATCCAGGCTGGCGATGGCGATTTTGCTGGCTGCCTTGCGTGCGATTTCTTTATAGCTATGTGCAATTGCACTATCGGGCGCGGCAACCACGGTTGGCTGGCCGCTATCGGCTTGCATGCGGATATTAATATCCAGTGGCAGGCTACCTAGTAAATCGACGTTGTAATCACTCGCCATCACGGCACCGCCACCTGCGCCAAAAATATGCTCTTCGTGACCGCAGTTGGAGCAGATATGCGTACTCATGTTTTCGACGATGCCCAAAATCGGGATGCCGACTTTCTCAAACATTTTCAGGCCTTTGCGCGCGTCGAGCAGGGCAATGTCTTGTGGCGTAGTCACGATAATCGCGCCAGTGACCGGGATTTTTTGTGCTAACGTTAACTGGATATCGCCAGTGCCTGGTGGCAGGTCAATGACCAGGTAGTCCAGGTCTTGCCAACGCGTGTCGCGCAATAGTTGCTCCAGTGCGCCGGTGACCATCGGTCCGCGCCATACCATGGGGGTATCAGTATCGACCAGAAAACCGATGCTCATTGCCTGGATGCCATGTGCGCGCATAGGCTCTATGCTTTTGCCGTCCGCACTATCCGGGCGGCCAGAAATGCCCAGCATCTGTGGCTGGCTAGGGCCGTAAATATCAGCATCCAGCAGGCCCACCGTAGCGCCTTCGGCAGCCAGCGCCAGCGCCAGGTTGACGGAGGTGGTCGATTTACCCACGCCACCTTTGCCTGATGCCACGGCAATCACGTTTTTCACGTTAGGCAATAAATTCACGCCACGTTGCACACCATGCGCCACGATACGGCTACCGACATTGACGGTGATCCTGGCAATGCCGTCTATGCTTTTCAGGGCGTCAGTCACTTGCTGGCGAATCAGCTCTAACTGGCTGAGTGCAGGGTAGCCCAGCACCACATCTAGGCTGACATCGTTGCCATTGATCTGAATGTTTTTAATCGACTTGGCACTGACAAAGTCTTTACCGGTATTGGGGTCTATGCAAAGTTTTAAGGTGCTTTGAATGATGAGTTCGCTAATCGCCATGCTGAATGTTCCTGCAAAAATGCCTGACTAAATGAATCGGGAATTCTACTCTAACAGGCACTGTTCGTCATGCAGTGTTACGAGCAGGCGTCAGGCGCTGCCCAGTTAAGCTGCATGTAAGCTTGGATTGGCGAAAGGTAAGTTAGGCGTAAGCCGCGCTTGCTAAGGTAAACACATCGACAACAGCAGGGCTCAAGCCGCTGCCGTTGTTTATTAACCATTAAGGAGAATCAATATGCACAAACTTCTTTTACTGGCATTGTTAGCCGTCAGCTACAGTCACCACGCCAATGCAGATACCTTGCTGCAAAGTGCCGAGCAAGAGGGTGACTTTAAAACCTTTTTAAAAGCCGTCAAAACCGCCGGGCTGGAAAGCACCCTCAACGATAAAGGCCCCATCACCCTGTTTGCGCCTAATGACGCCGCCTTTGCCAAGTTGCCCAAAGCCAAACTCAACGCCCTGATGGCGAATCCAGAGCAGCTCAAAAAAGTACTGTCCTACCATGTCTACCCCGGCAAAATCACCCAGGCTGATGTGAGTGCAGGTAAGGTCAAATCATTAGAAGGCGCTGATTTGCAGCTATCCGTTACCGATGGCGTCAAGGTGAACAACGTAAAAGTTGTTGGCGATGAAATCAATGCGGATAACGGCGTGATTCATACGGTGAGCGCAGTGTTGATCCCGAAAAGCTAACCGTTTAGCAAACGATGACGTCAACATGCCTCGCTTGGCGAGGCATGTTTCTAGTCGGGGACGAAGTGCCAGTTCAAACTAAACCAAACTCCACGCGGCGCACCTGGGGCAATAAAGTTGGTACTCTGCCAATCTCCAGAGTTATGGTTGTAACCATCAGGACCAACTGCCCCAAGAATGCTGGGAGAGAATGGATTTCGCCCTAAGCGGCCAGCACTGAAGTACTCTTTGTCAAAAAGATTGTTGACCATCATTGTTGCTGTCCACTCTTTACTCAACTTATAGCTAGTCTGGAAATTAAAGGTCGCATATCCATCAACCTTGCCTGGGTTAGTCGTTGGTTGTCGAAACACAACTGTAGACCCAACGCCTGGAACGATCACGGCTCTAGGTTGAGCTACTCCAGGCTCGTGTTCATTATTTTCATTCCCTCTCAAATAACTATCAGAGTGCGCAACCATAGTTAAGCCCACCGTCCATTTGTCTGTCACGTCATAATTGACGCTGGCATTCAGGTTCTGAAGCGGAACACCTGGCATTCTGCTACCGGGTCTGACCGTAATAGTACCGATACCATTAACGTTATCAGAACTACTATTTGCATCACTGGGCATATCAAAGGTGTCCTGAAAAGTTGCTTCAGTCAGTGAATAGTTCACACTAAAACGTAATTTGTCTTTTCGACCTGACAAGCCAGCCTCTAAACCTCTACGACGGGTTCGGCCTACGTTATCAAAGAAACCCTGCCCAGGGGAGCCTACCGCGATAAAGTAGATATCGTTTCTAAGGTCTGTCTGATAAGCACCAAGATTCCACTGCATATCTTCACCAATCGTGCCACGCAAACCAATATCGTAAGTGGTGGCTCTAATCTGCTTGAGGTATGGATCACCAGAGAGCGTAGTGGGTAACGAGCAAAAGCGGTTCTCTACAATACTGCGAGGGCCGAGGGCGCCGCCTAGCCCAGGCACAAGGGTGTCATCATAAGCACAACCCAACTCAATTACACTGGGTGTTCGACTGCCTTGCGCAACATTTGCAAAAAAATTGAGGTTCTCCTTGGCTTGCCAAGTCATGCCCAAAGAGGGATTAAAAGAATAGTAGGTGAATTTTTCCGTTTCAGCGTCATCCAGCGCATTGAAAATATTAGGGAGGCGATAACTGGTATCTATTCCTGAGCAATCATTATTGATACAAACGTTGTAGTTGTCAGGTATCGCGACGACATCGCCAATTTGATAGGCACCAATGCCATAACGCGCTGCAATCGTGTTTTTAATTCTTGTTTGATTGTACCGGCCAGCAGCAGTGAAGTGTAATGTGTCCACTGGAGTCCAAGTATCGCTAAAATAAAGACTCTTGGTGACACTGGTCCCATCAAAGTTATTGTTGCTAATCGGTTGAAACGCACCTGCAAATTGAGGAT
Source organism: uncultured Methylotenera sp. (assembly GCA_964415305.1). Lineage (GTDB taxonomy): Bacteria > Pseudomonadota > Gammaproteobacteria > Burkholderiales > Methylophilaceae > Methylophilus. The sequence goes on along the minus strand of CAYPZE010000054.1, from coordinate 1,686 downwards.
TGGCTTGGCTTGGGTCTAAATATACTTCTCTATCCGCGTTGATAAAACCCAGTTGCTGTGAGTTTGTATAGTCTGCTTTTGCAGAGTCTAGGGAGGCACCAACCATGAACTTGTGTTGCTCTAGATTCCAATTTAGTTGCAAAGAGAATCCGTCAACGATTTGATCAATTTGATTATTGGTAATAATGCCTGTAGGTGTGCCTTCAACAACGCCGGTCTGACCTGTTCCAACACCATCCACCGTAGCTGGCAATGGGCCGCCACTTGGGTCGGGGTAAGAATAGGCACCCCCGCCATTATTAGGCCCTCCAGCAGCATTTGTCGATTGAGGTATTTCACATTCAGCAAGATTTCTAGGTGCAAGGGGTAGTACCAAATATCTCGTAATATTGCCGGCAGCATCAACTCGATTGTAGTAATTGTCTAGGGTGAGAGCCACTCCACCAGCTACACCAAGATAACCGCCCTGCCATAAGGTAGAAGCAGTACGATAAGACGCATCAGTTCCGTATGAATAATTTTCATCAGGCCCAATTTCGATAGGCGTGACAGGATTTCGGTTATAAACCAGGCTTTCATAAAGATTCTTATTAAATGCCACCACATCTTGAAAGGATTGACGAAAATCATCCGGTAACACGGTGTTTTTGAAGGATGAGTAATCCCCTTGCAATACCCCGTCATCAAAGATGTCTTGAAAAAAAGGATTTGCTGAAACATCTACACTGGCATCCACCGGGTTAACAGGAACTGGAATGACATAATAATCAGGTACGCCATAGGGATTAGTGCTATTGAATAAACAAGTATATTGCTCAGTTTGACCAGTAACAGGATTAATGCCAGGCTTTCTTCTAGCCAACAACTCCTCATCGTAATCGGTAAACACATCACCACTTTTCTGTTTACGCTTGCTATTGCGATGATAAACCTGGCCAGTGATGGTAAATTTATCGTTGACAAAATAACTGCCAGATAATTGGAATTGAGCTAATTGATTTTTTGTCACATCTGGGCTGGTATAGACACCATCGCGATTTTGCTCATACTCATTGGTTGGTATTAACCCATTACCAGTCAAATCAGTTTTTACGAGCAAGGTGCTAAGATTGAGGTCTAAGTTATCCCCTCTGTAGCTACCCTTGGTAAACAATTGATTGACCCTGCTTGGCGAATTCTTGCGCCAGCCATCTTCCAAGAACAAATTGCCCGCTGCAAATAGACCAACAGTGCCGTTGTTCCAGCCACCTTCAAGCTGAAGTTGCTTACGCCCAAATGAGCCAGTCAAAATATCAACATCGGCACCCGCATTATTGAAACCATCCTTGGTTTTGAGTGAAAATGCACCACCCAACGTATTCAAGCCAAAGATTGGATTAGAGCCAGGAAATACATCCACACTCGCCAATGCATTCATCGGCAGCATGTCCCAGTTCACCACGTCACCAAATGGCTCGTTGACACGAATACCGTCAATAAACACACTTAGGCCTTGCGGCGTACCAATTTGCGGACCAGCAGTAAAACCGCGATATTGCACATCCATTTGAAACGGGTTGCCTTGGTAATCATTCACCGTGACCGATTGCAGCTTGCGGTTCATTAAATCTGTAATGCTTAACGAATGCGCTTCTTTAATCTCTTTGGCTGAGATACTTTGCACGTTGCCGGGGATTTCTTCTTTGG
>CAYPZE010000053.1:0-10997 GCA_964415305.1 uncultured Methylotenera sp. | reverse complement strand
TCCCAGCCCGTATGACTGGTACCAAGGCTAAATACCAACGTCAACTGACAACCGCGGTAAAACGCGCACGTTTCCTGGCGCTGATGCCTTACACAGACAAACACCCAGGTTAATTGGCGGCTTAGGAGAACAACATGCAAGTAATTTTATTGGAAAAAGTAGCAAACCTGGGCTCACTGGGCGACGTGGTTAAAGTGAAAGACGGTTACGGCCGTAACTTCCTGATTCCACAAGGTAAAGCTAAACGCGCAACAGAAGCAAACAAAGCGGTTTTTGCAGCACAGCGCGCTGAGTTGGAAAAACAACAAGCTGACTTGTTGGCAGTTGCACAAGCACGTGGCGAAAAACTGGCTGGTTTCAGCCTGACCGTGTCACAAAAAGCGGGTGTAGATGGTCGTCTGTTCGGTTCCGTGACTAACATGGACATCGCTGAAGGCTTGCAAGCACAAGGTCACGAAGTGAAAAAAGCGGATGTGCGCTTGCCTAACGGCCCACTGAAGAACATTGGTGACTTCGCTGTGAGCGTTGCACTGCACCACGACGTGGTTGTAGACATCACTGTGACAGTGACACCAGAAGCTTAATCAAGCTTTTGCTGCAGTACTAGAAAAGGCTACTTCGGTAGCCTTTTTTCTTTTTGCCGCAGTGCCCACAGTATTTGTGGCTAGCTATATAAAGTTACTTGATAACGTGCAAATATAGTGTATGAGATTTTTCTCTATGATCTCTGTGGCTAAAGTATTTTAATCTTTCATCTGCCCTGAAAGCGCAAAAAGCCAGACTGCTTTTCGGTATAATCTCCAGATGGCTGATGAACAACTCGAATTCTTAAAACTCCCTCCACATTCCATCGAAGCTGAGCAATCGGTCCTCGGTGGGCTGTTGCTCGACAACGAAGCACTGGACAAAATCGCCGATATCCTCGCGCCGCAAGATTTTTACCAGCACGACCACAAGCTGATTTATGAGCACATTGCGCGCCTGATTGAGCGCAACCAACCTGCGGATATTGTGACGGTGGCTGAGTCGTTGGAAAACAGCAATGAGCTGACAACGGTAGGTGGTGTGGCTTATCTGGGCGCACTGGCGCAGAACACGCCGACAGCGGCCAATATTCGACGCTATGCTGAGATTGTGCATGAGCGTTTTGTCATGCGCCAACTGGTCACTGTTGGCACTGATATTGCCGAAAGCGCTTACCTGCCAAATGGCCGTAATGCACAGCAGTTACTCGACGAAGCTGAAGCCAAGATTTTCCAGATTGCAGAAGGTGGTAATCGCAAGAGCCAGGGCTTTTTGGGCATGCAAGTGTTATTGCCGCAAGTGGCTGACCGCATTGACTACTTGTACTCCCGTGAAAACCATTCTGATGTGACGGGTATCCCCACCGGCTTTACCGACCTGGATTCCATGACCTCCGGCTTGCAAGGTGGCGATATGGTGATTATTGCCGGTCGTCCGTCTATGGGTAAAACCGCATTTGCGATTAACATCGCTGAAAACGTGGCGCTGGAAACGAATAAAGCGGTGGCGATTTTCTCTATGGAGATGGGCGCGACACAGTTGACTACCCGTATGATCGGTTCCATTGGTCGCTTAGACCAGCACAAAATGCGTAACGGTAACCTCGAAGACGAGGACTGGGAAAAACTCACCACCGCGCTGGGTAAACTCAATGAAGCGCCGATTTACATTGATGAAGGCGCCGGTTTAAGCAGCTTTGACGTACGTGCGCGTGCGCGCCGTTTACATAGGCAGACTGGCGAGTTGGGTTTGATCGTGATCGACTATTTGCAGTTGATGAGTTCACCGGCCGGTCGGCAAGGTGAAAACCGGGCGACCGAAATTTCTGAAATTTCACGCTCCCTCAAAGCCTTGGCTAAAGAATTAAACGTGCCTTTGATTGCGATTTCGCAGCTTAACCGCAGTGTGGACCAGCGTCCGGACAAACGTCCGGTGATGAGTGACTTGCGCGAATCGGGCGCGATTGAGCAGGATGCTGACTTGATCATGTTCGTGTACCGTGACGAGTACTATAACCCGGATAGTGCCGAAAAAGGCACCGCCGAGATCATTATTGCCAAACAGCGTAACGGCCCGATTGGTCGCGTACGCCTGACCTTTATGGGTGCGCATACGCGCTTTATGGATTACGCCAACGCGGCATATATGCCCGACGAGTATTAATCTGGCTGGCATCATCTATGCGTCCTATTGTTGCCCATATTTCAGAAGCTGCGCTGGCGCATAACCTGGCGCAAGTCAGGCGTTATGCACCACAATCCAAAGTGATTTCCGTTGTCAAGGCCAATGCCTATGGGCACGGTTTGCTCAATGCTGCACGTGGATTGAAGCAAACAGATGCCTTTGCCGTGCTCAATATCAGTGAGGCGATTGCCTTACGCGACGCTGGTTACCAGCATCCGATTTTGTTGCTGGAAGGGGTGTTTTCAGCGGATGAAATGACGCTGGTGGATCGCTATCACCTTGATACGGTGGTTTCTCATCAGGCCCAGTTATCATGGGTGCTTGATAGTGCGCCTAATATTCCACTGCGGGTTTACCTCAAACTGGATAGCGGTATGCACCGCCTGGGTTTTCAGCCGCAGGCATACACGCATGCCTTGCATCGGTTGGCTAACTCACCGAATGTGCGTGAGTTGATCCTGATGACGCATTTTGCCAACGCCGATGTGGCAGATGGCACGGTTGCTGCCATGCAAGTCGTGGCGCAAACGATGCCCGCGTCCTATGCACGTTCGCTGGCCAATTCCGCGGCCATTGTGCAGCAGTCACACACGCATGCAGACTGGGTGCGCCCTGGCATTATGCTGTATGGCGCCACGCCCGTGGCTGAAAAGTCGGCCAACAGTTTGGGGCTAAAACCGGTGATGACCTTGCAGTCTGGCTTGATTGCCGTGCAGGAAATTGCCGCTGGTGAGAGCGTCGGTTATGGCAGTCTTTTTACAGCCGATAAACCCACGCGCGTGGGGATTGTGGCTTGCGGTTATGCTGACGGTTATCCACGGCATGCACCGACGGGCACGCGGATTGCCGTCGACGGTCATTTAACCCGCACATTAGGGCGGATTTCCATGGATATGCTAGCCGCCGACATTACCGATATTCCCCAAGCCGCTATTGGCAGTACCGTTGAGCTGTGGGGTGAGCAAGTGCCGGTAGACGATGTTGCGCAGGCCGCTGGCACCATAGGCTACGAATTATTATGTGCCGTCACGGCCAGGGTGCCGTTTAAAATTCATGGCTAAAGCAAAAACACAATATACCTGCACCGAATGTGGCGCGTCTGAGCCTAAATGGCAGGGGCAGTGCCCGAGCTGCCAAGCCTGGAATACCTTGGTCGAAACCGTCCCCGAGGCGGTCACGCAAAGCCGGTTTGCCAGCCTGGCACCGACGGCGCAACTGCAGAAGTTGGCCGATGTTGAGGCGCAAGATGTGTCACGACAGGCCACCGGCATTGCCGAATTTGACCGCGTATTGGGCGGCGGCCTGGTCGCGGGCGGTGTGGTGCTGATTGGTGGCGATCCCGGTATCGGTAAATCTACGCTCTTGCTGCAAACCGTGTGCAAGGTGTCGCAAAACCTAAAGTCTTTTTATATCAGTGGCGAAGAGTCTGCACAGCAGATTGCTATGCGTGCCAATCGCTTGGGATTAGATGCCAGCCAGGTCGATGTGCTGGCTGAAATCAACCTGGAGAAAATCAGCCAGGTATTACAGCAGCATAAACCCGATGTGGTGGTGATCGACTCGATTCAAACCGTATACTCTGAGGCCTTGCAGTCTGCACCAGGTTCAGTGGCGCAAGTGCGTGAATGCAGTGCGCAACTGACGCGCATCGCCAAGCAGCTAGGCATCAGCATGATACTGGTCGGCCATGTGACCAAAGAAGGCTCGCTGGCCGGGCCGCGCGTACTGGAGCATATTGTCGATAGCGTGCTCTACTTTGAGGGCGACCAGAACTCAAGTTTTCGGCTGATCCGCGCCTTTAAAAACCGCTTTGGTGCGGTCAATGAGTTGGGCGTGTTTGCCATGACTGAAAAAGGCCTGCGCGAAGTCAGCAACCCTTCGGCCTTGTTTTTATCTCATCACGAGTCGCCCGTACCTGGCTCCTGTATCACCGTCACGCAGGAAGGCACAAGGCCTTTGCTGGTTGAGATTCAGGCGCTGGTGGATACCGCACATGCGCCTAACCCCAAACGCTTGTGTGTCGGCCTGGAGCAAAACCGGCTGGCGATGTTGCTGGCGGTGATGCACAGGCATGCGGGCGTCGCTTGTTATGATCAGGATGTGTTTATCAATGCGGTGGGTGGAGTCAAAATCAGCGAACCGGCGGTGGATTTGGCGGTGTTGCTGGCCATTGTGTCCTCATTTAAAAACAAACCCTTGCCTAATAAGCTGATTGTGTTTGGTGAGGTTGGTTTGGCTGGAGAAGTACGGCCAGTACAGCGCGGCCAGGAGCGCCTGAAAGAAGCGGCCAAGCTGGGCTTCACACATGCGATTATCCCCAAAGCCAATGCACCTAAAGGCGGCGTGACTGGCTTGCATATCGATGCGGTGGATAGGCTGGAGCAAGCGATAGACGTGCTGCGCGCGTAAAAAAAAGTGGCAACGACTGCTGGGAGTGCAATCGTTGCCAGAGAGTGAGGCTGCCCAGAAGAGGGAGGACAGCCACAGGGAAGCGGTTGTGCGCCTGGGTGCAGGCTAAATCATTTAAAAAAATTCGGTTTGTTTCGGGTTGTCAGTCTTCAAATTCTGGGCATTCTTCGCCGTTTTATCTGCCGTATTAACTTCTGCACGGGTAGCTAGCGGCTGACAGGCGCGTAGCGTCTGATCGTCACTGGCCAATCTGATACATTCCACCTGTTTGTTTAGCTGCCTGATCATGCGTTGCTTGTTTGCCATTAGGTCTTCGTAGCGCTCCGTAGCAGGCATGTCCGATGCAAAAATCGAAATATTCACCAACAAGCCCGTGGCCATCACAGTTGCATATTTCACGGTGATTGCCTTTCTGCGATTAACGATGGATGCAGTATAAAAAACACACGTGCTGTTGTCAGGTACAAAGCAGTGGGGTTTTGTAGCGATTTGTAGCGACTTGGATACAGAAGCGTGCAGTGTGTATTTGTGCGCTAGCACGGTTTCGTCATAAAAACTTCATGCAACTATTGCTCGCGGGCGCTTGCCAAAATGGGTGTTACTTATCACATGTGTGTGACAATAAGATGACACTCGGTAAAATTTACCAGGAGCAAAAATAATGAAAAAAATCATTTTCCTTTTACCGCTGATCATGGCTGCTTGTGCCAGCGTGACGCCGCAACAATATGTGACGCAACAAGGCAAAGTGGGCTATACACTGACGTGTAGCGAATTTAATACCACATGGGAGCAATGCCAGTCTAAGGCGGCAGCCTTGTGCACGCAGGGCTACGAAGTAGACAAGCAATTGTCTTTTAAAGAGACTTTTCCTGATAGTGGTGATGGTCTTTACCGGCCAGCGAATAACCACCTGGCGGTTGAGTGCAAGGGTTAGGGCTTGGCGAGTGTTGTATTTAGCTGGTTGATCACGGCTTGTGCGGCTGCGTAGCCACTGGTGACGGCGCCTTCAATAGTGGCCGGGTAAGGGCCAGCAATATAATCCCCCGCCAGAAAAATATGTGGGTTGGAGGTGTGGGTGCCAGGGCGTGGCAAGTCAGGCGTGCAACTGAATGTGGCACGTTTTTCGGTGATGATTTGCGTCCACTGTGGCGTGGCGTTTAATGCGCCATGGTATGCCGCCAAAGCCTGGTTGATTTCTGTGATGCACTGCGCCACTAAACTGGATTTATCTGCACTCAATGGCGGATGTGCGCTGATCACCACTGCCAGCAGGCCAGCTTGCCCGCAACATTGCCCGCGGTCAAATACCCATTGTGCCAGGCCATGATATAAACCCATTACCGGATACGGTAGGCGCGTTTCAGCGCTGTATTGCAGGTAAACCGTGGTGATGGGTTGATAGTCAAACGCCGGGATATGCAATGCGCTATGAGCGTTTTCAGCAATTGTTTTCAATTGATGCGGGCCAACCGCTACAATCACATCGTCAAATATTTCTGAGCTAGTGGCCGTAGAGACCAGGCAGCCAGACACCATGCCGCCGCCCTCTGCCGCCTGTAGCGCCGTGATTGCGCTGCGCAGTCTGACCTCACCGCCCAGGGCTTGTATATGTCGCAGTAAAGGCTGAATCAGCGCGCTGGATAAGTCTGCATTCACAATTAAAAAATCACTATCCTGGCGCTTATGCTGAAAGCTATCGCGCAGCACATTGAGAAACACTTGCGCGCTGGCGAGCGAAATTGGTGTATTAAGCGCCGCTAAGCATAAAGGCTCCCACAAGGTGCTGATCGCCATCGGCGTTTGTTTGCCCTGCGCCAGCAAGGTGGCAACCGTCAGATCGGTGGGCAGAGTAAATGCCTGTTGTTTGAGCTGCTGCATCCAGCAGATAGCGCGCCATTTGCTGCGCCAATCCAGGCCGTGTGCCGTGAGCAAGCCCCATAGCAAATGTAGCGGGGCGGGCAGCCAGGTGGGAGTAATCAATGACATGCGCTGCGCGCCATGATGCATATGCAACTGCAGCGGCAGGCGTTTAAATACCTGGGCTGGATGGATGTGCGCGTCTTGCAACAAGGTGAGTGTGGCGCGGTAAGCGCCTATGCACAGGTGTTGTCCATTATCTAAGAGGGTGGTGTCGTGGGTGACCCCACGGGCGCGGCCACCAGCCTGAGGTGCAGCTTCAAACACGCACACCTGGTGCCCATGCTGCAATAAGCGGATGGCCGCAGAGACGCCAGCCAGTCCGGCACCAATCACCGCTACTTTTTTACTAGCAGACGCCGTTGCTTTCATGGCTTGCGGTATTTAAACCATACACCCAGTGCCAGTTTGAGTTTTCTAAAAGGCGGCAGCGCCACTTTGTGCGTGAGCACCAGGTTGGGCTCAGGTTTAATTTCCTGCAAGAGCGCGCGATAAATAGCGGCCATCATAAGTCCAGGCAGTTGCGGTTTGGTATCTGCCTTGGGCAGCTGGCTCAGCGCTTTGTCATAAAATAGTTCAGCACGTTCGATTTGCTTCAGCAACAAGGCTTGTGTTTGTGGCGAAGCTTGGCTGTTGAGTAACTGTTCTTCAGTCACACCGGCACGTTCCAGTTCATCGAGCGGAATATAAATACGGCCACGGCGTGCATCTTCACCGACATCGCGAATGATATTGGTGAGTTGAAATGCCATGCCCAGGTCATGTGCATATTCCAGGGTTGCCTGCTCTTTGTAGCCAAAAATTTGCGCAGACAGCAAGCCCACCACGCTGGCAACGCGGTAACAATACAAGGCCAGTTGTTCAAAGTCGGCATAACGGTTGTATTGCGTATCCATTTGCATGCCATCGATGATTTCAACAAAATGCGCTTCTTGCAAATGAAAGGCGCTAACGACTGGTTTTAAGGCTTGGGTGACCGGGTGCTGCGGTGTTTCATGAAACAGTCTATGGATTTCCTGCTTCCACCAGGCCAGCTTGGTCTGGGCGATCTGATAGTCGCTGCATTCATCCACCACATCATCCACTTCACGGCAAAACGCATACAGCGCAGTCATGGCTTCGCGCTTGTCTTTGGTTAAAAACATAAAACTCAGCGTGAAGCTGGAGCCACTTTCACGGGTTTTTTGTTGGCAGTATTGTTGCGGCGTCATTGTTTAAACAGGGCTTTCAGCAAAATCAGCAGCCAGTCATAGGCTTTCAAGGTTGGGCGATGATGGTAGATATCGCCACGGCAGGATTTTAATTTATGTAGGATACGTTCGCCACCTGCAATCATCATTCGTAATTCAAAGCCGATACGGCCTGGCAGCGCGCGCGCCAATGGTTTACCAGCCAGCAGTAAGTCTTCTGCACGCATCACATTGTGTAAAAAGAAGACTTCCCAGGTGGCATCCAGGCGTTGTTGACGTAAATCCTGCTCACTGATGCCCGCCGCTTGCATCTCGTCCTGGCAGAGGTAAATGCGTCCAACCGCGCCATGTTTTTCCAGGTCTTTCGCAATGTCCTGGTAAAAATTAATCAGTTGTAAGGCGCTACAAATCTGGTCAGACCAGGCGCGGTGCTGCGGGGTATCACTGCCATACAGTTGCAGCATGAGACGGCCCACCGGGTTGGCCGAGCGGCGGCAATAGTCCAGCACCTCGTCAAAAGTCGCATAACGGGTTTTAACCACATCCTGTTTAAAGGCATTAATCAGGTCCAGCAACAATTGCACGTCCAGCTTGTGGGTTTTAACCACGTGCTGCAAGGCGATAAACAAGGGGTTTGATGGCTGTATATAAGCCTGCATCAGCAATAGCTCATCTTCATACGCTTGCAAGGCGTGCAGCCGCGCCGCCTCAGTGGCATCGCCTTCATCAGCGATATCATCGGCTTCGCGGGCAAACTGGTAAATCACCGTTACCGCGTGGCGCAAATGGGCGGGTAACAGCAAAGAAGCGACCGGGAAGTTTTCGTAGTGCGTGTGCGCCAGTGTCAGGCTGGGAGAAGTCTCGGCTGGCTTGGAAAAGGCTTGCATGGCTTAAGTATGCCATAAATCCGTGATACGCTTACGCCTTGCAGATGAACAAGTCGTAAAGAGAAATCAACGTTGGGGATAACAGGATGTTAGGCATTATTGGTGGCACCGGGCTGACCGCGCTGGATAATTTAAATATTTCAAAGCGCATGATTGTGCGCACCCCGTATGGCGAACCTTCACAGCCTTTAGTGTTTGGTGAGATCAATGGCAAAGAAGTGGTGTTTCTGGCGCGTCATGGCGGCGGCCATACGATTCCGCCACATGCGGTCAATTACCGGGCGAATATCTGGGCGTTGCATTCTGTGGGCGTGTGTGATTTGCTGGCCGTGGCCACCGTCGGCGGCATTGCCCGCAACCTGATTCCAGGCGACATTGTGTTGCCGAACCAGATTCTGGATTACACCTACGGCCGCAGCAATACTTACCATGATGGCATTGAGCTGCCCGTGCGCCATATCGATTTTACCTTGCCATATTCACAGGCCATGCGCGAGCGTTGCCTGCAGGCGGCGACGGATGTAGGCTACAGCGTAGTCGATGGAGGGGTGTATGCCTGCGTACAAGGCCCGCGCCTGGAAACGGCGGCAGAAATCAATCGTTATGAACACGATGGCGCCACCATTGTTGGTATGACCGGGATGCCGGAGGCGGTATTGGCGCGTGAACTAGGATTGGCTTATGCCGCCATTTGCCCGGTGGCTAACTTTGCCGCTGGTCGCGGCGATAGCGCGCAGTCTATCCAGTTTGAGCAGGTGATGCCGCTGTTGCAGCAAACCATGGACAAAGTGCGCACAGTGATTGCACAATATTTATCTGATAACGATTGCTCAGTTGCCTAAGGTTCAAATGCCGGGGCTGATCGTGAATTGCAAGGAGAAATAGCGATGGCGGTGAAACCTGTGCTCAGAATGGGCGAGCCATTGTTGTATCAGGTGGCTGATAAAGTCACCCAGTTTGATACGCCTGAATTGCATGCCTTGATTGCAGACATGCATGACACTATGACCGATATGAACGGTGCAGGCATTGCAGCGCCGCAAATTGGCGTCAGTTTGCAGGTGGTGATGTTTGGGGTGGGGGCCAATCCGCGTTATCCCGATGCTGAAGAAGTGCCGTTCACTATTTTGATCAACCCTGAACTGACCCCGGTTGATCAGGCCGAAGAAGATGGCTGGGAAGGCTGCTTGTCGGTGCCCGGCATGCGTGGCCTGGTGCCACGCTATCAGCACCTGCATTATCGCGGGTTTGACCCGCAAGGGCAGGTCATTGATCGCACCGTGAGCGGCTTTCACGCGCGCGTGGTTCAGCATGAGTGCGACCACTTATTTGGCATACTTTACCCCATGCGCATCCGTGATCTGACAAAATTTGGCTTTAATGATGTACTTTTTCCTGGAATAACACTTCCAGATGACTGATTGTTTGCTATAATGCCGACTTTCCGGAAGAGTGGCAGAGCGGTTTAATGCTACAGTCTTGAAAACTGTCGAGGGTTCACGCCCTCCGTGAGTTCGAATCTCACCTCTTCCGCCAAACACGACATGCCGCAGTTTTTGCGGCATTTCTATTTGCAGGTTTTAATTACACATTTTAAGGAATCGTCATGACACAAATCATCATCGACCATAACCCGTCAGAAGAAAAACTGAAAGAACTGGGCGTAAAAAGCTGGAACACTTGGGATTGCGCACCTTCAAAATTCCCTTTGGATTTCACTGCAACTGAAAAAGCCTACGTATTAGAAGGCGAATTCAAAGTGACTCCACAAGGTGGCGACACTGTAACGATCAAGGCTGGTGACTACGTTGAGTTTCCAAAAGGCCTGAAATCCCAGTGGGAAGTAGTAAAGCAATTGAAAAAACACTACAAACATTTCTAATTGATTGTTGTAGCCAGTATTCAATAAAAAACCCTGCATCGCAGGGTTTTTTGTTTTTGGCTCTCAGAACTCTCTTAGAGAAGTCCGATATTTAAAGCCGGAATCATAAAACTTTGCAAAGTGCGCACAGTTTTTAGACCTAATACGATGCCACTCTCTAGCCAAGTGGTTGATATTAAAATACAATCTCACCCTGATTGAAAAATCAAACGCCTTGGGGTGGCTATAACGCCTGAGATCTCGCACACGCGGGAAACCCAATGAACCTGACCCAGATAATGCTGGCGTAGGGACAGGCAGAGCATCTACAACGCAACTGTTTTTGGTTTGCTGGGTTACCCACAAACCTATTCACGTCTTTGTCACTCTTCCCCTGTCCTTTTTATGACTCTTATAGAAAGGATTACCATGAAACCAATCGCAAAACCGCTGTCCTTAATTGGGCTGTTACTCAGCACACCGGTGATAGCCGCAGAAGAGGAAGAGACCCGTGAGCTGCCC
>CAYPZE010000052.1:0-11094 GCA_964415305.1 uncultured Methylotenera sp. | reverse complement strand
GCTTGAGTTACGGCCACTGATAGGCAACCGCGTATATGGTTGTGACGACTGCCAGCTGATTTGCCCGTGGAACAAGTTTGCCGTCAACAGCCAGGAAAGTGATTTTGCCGTGCGCAACGGGCTGGATAGTAATGATTTAGTGGATTGTTTTGCCTGGACAGAAACAGAATTTCAAGCGCGTATGTCTGGGAGTGCTATTTACCGCATAGGCTATACCCAATGGTTACGCAATGTAGCAGTTGGGCTAGGCAATGCCCCTAGCTCCACAGCAGTGATTGCCGCCTTAGAGGCTCGGCAACATGATAGCCACGAGCTGGTGCGCGAGCATGTTGCCTGGGCACTGGCGCAACATGCGCACAAAGCGGCCTAAGCGGCCAACAAGGCGGCACCCAGCATACCGGCCACATCACCAGAACGGGTGATATGCAGCTTGATTTTACCGCGCAACACCGGAATCAAGTCGTGCTCCAGCCGTTGGTGAAACGCTGCTGACATCAACGACCAGGCAGCTACCACACCGCCGCCAATCAGCACATTTTCCACATCTACCACCTTAAGCACACTGGCCAGCATTTGCGCCAGCTTACTGCCAGCATCGGCATAAACAGTCTGCGCATCAATATCGCCACTATCCGCAGCCTGAGCGATGTCACGTGCTGTGCGTGTTTGCCCGGTCAGATCCGCATAGGCCTGGCTGATGCCCGTGGCAGACGCATATTGCTCAACGCAACCGTGATTGCCACAGCCGCATAAACGGCCCTCTGGGACGACGATAATATGCCCCGCCTCCAACGCATAACCATGATGCCCGGCCCACACGTTACCATTGACCACCAACCCGGCACCAACGCCAGTACCCAGCCCGACATAGAGTAAACCACCGGCTGGCTGGCCTAACTGACAAAACTCACCATAAGCGGCGGCGTTGGCGTCATTTTCAACCCGTACGTTGACGCCAAGTAATCCCGAAAGATCGTGGCCTAGATTCACCTCTCTCAACCCAGGCAAATTAGGCGATTGCGCCAACACGCCTGTGTTGGGGTCAATAAACCCGGGAAAACCAATCCCTATGGCGGCAATATCAGTATATTTATCAAGCAATGGCTGGATAGCCTTTGCCGTCACCTGCAAAATGGTTTGCCAGGCTTGTGCAGGCGGATATTGTTTGCAAATGGCAGAATAATTGGCCTGAAAACGGGTTTCTTCAACCAGAGTCAGGTCAGAAAACACGCCCAGGCGTAAATTCGTCCCGCCAACATCCAACCCCAAACGATACACAGCATTTGCTTCAGGCATGCACGCGATCACTTTCTTCTACTAATTGTCTGAACTGTTGCAGTTTATCATCGCTTAACTGTGCCCATGTCATCCGCCATGACCAGTTACCTTCTACAGTGCCGGGGGTATTCATGCGCGCCTGGCTGTCTAATCCCAAAATGTCCTGCATAGGCACAATCGCCAGGTGGGCGACGCTATTAAAAGTGAGTTGCATCAGAGCCATTGGCATCTCTTGTGGTGCTTGATGGGCATGCTGATTTAAATAATTCTGTAGGTGGTTGCGTACATGCTCTGGCGCGGATTGATACCAGCCTAGTGTCGTATCGTTATCGTGGGTGCCGGTATAAGCGACACTGTTTTCTTCGATATTGTCTGGCAAATAAGGGTTATCCTCCCCGCCACCAAACGCGAATTGCAGGATTTTCATGCCCGGCAAGTCAAACGCATGGCGTAAGGCATCCACTTCGTCCGTGATGATGCCCAAATCTTCGGCCACTAGGCTCAGTTGCGGAAAAGTCTCGGTAATGGCTTGCAATAAGGCATGGCCTGGTGCTTCTTGCCAGGTGCCGTTGATGGCCGTGGGCTCCAGTGCCGGAATCTCCCACGCCGCTTGCAAACCGCGAAAATGGTCGATACGCAGGACGTCAAACAATTGCGCCTGGGTATCAATGCGGCCCAGCCACCAGGCAAAGCCGTCGGCTTGCATCACCTGCCAGTCATAGTGCGGGTTGCCCCAGCGCTGGCCGGTTTCTGAGAAGTAATCAGGCGGCACGCCAGCCACGACAGTCATATTCAGCGCAGCATCCAGTTTGAACCACTCCGGGTGCGCCCAAACATCGACACTATCGTAGGCGACAAAAATCGGAATATCGCCAAACAACTTGATGCCACGCTGATTCGCATAGGTTTTAAGCTGCGCCCATTGCTGAAAGAAAACATATTGCGTGAATTTAATCAGTGTCAGCTGCTCCTGGTGCGCATCGGTAAACGCCTGCAAGGCCAGCACATCATGCAAACGATACGCCTCTGGCCATTGCTGCCAGCTTTGCTGCGCATGCTGTTCGCGCAAACTTAAAAACAAGGCATAGTCTTCCAGCCAGTAATGTTGCGTCTGGCAAAAGCGGGCAAAGCCAGGCCAGCTAAAGCCACGGCCATCAGTTTTGGTCGGCGCGCTGCCAGATTGCACACGCGACATGATTTTAGCCATTAAGGCAGGCAAAGGCAGCGCAACCTCTTCAGGTTGGCACCAGCCCTCTTGCAGCAATTGCCTGGCGCTGATCATACCGGTATGCCCGGCATGCGCCGACACGCTTTGGTAAGGCGATTGGTCACCATGCGGCTGGTTGACTGGCAAGGTTTGCCAGATGGCCACGCCCATTTCCACCAATTTATCGACGAAACGGTAAGCATCCGGGCCAAGGTTGCTTTCAGGTAACGAGGTGATGTGCAGCAGCACACCTGCTTGTCTAGCTTGTGTCATGAGATTGGCATTCAGAAAAAATAAATTCGGTCAGGATTGCCCGCGACGCATGGTGCCTGCATTTTCGGCGTCACCGCCCCCCAGGCTAATGGGTTGCGACAGATGCGCTGGCGGCGTCAGGCCCAGCAACTGGTAGAGATTACTCAAGTTGCGGCGGTACAGCTGGTCAAAACTTTGTACACTCTGCGCGTTGTTATAGTCACCAAACCACCAAAACCAGTCAGAGCCTTCGCACAGCGCCAACTGCTGCTGGCACTTTTCTTTGGCAGTGGCCGAGAGTTCATGTACGTGCTGGTCATATTGACGTTTGGCTTCGCATAGCAGATCCCAGGCACGGTTTTTGGCTGGCTCACCTATCCAGGTACTAAAGGTGCCATAAACCCAGCTGCCAGCACAAATATCATTGAGCAACCTGGGCTCGGGTAGCTGTTGTGCTTGCTGCATAGCTAGAATATCGCTGAATGTTGTCATTTGGATATCAGCATGGCTGGCCAGCGCCTGATAGAGCTCCTGCAAGAAATAAAAGCCATTGTATGGATAGTATTCCCAGGCATTTTCGCCATCCAAAATCACACTGACCACCGGCGTTTCATCCTCGCTGTGGGCAAGAATATGCTCCAGTGACTGCACAAAATCGTGCACCGCTTCACTGGCATATTGCTTGGAATACTCAAAGCCGATTTTGTCAGACAGGTGATCATCGCGGAAAAAGCACACGATGTCTTGCTGGCCGTTGGTGATTTTATAAGGCTGATAGAGATAGTCTTGTGCTTGCTCATGCGCCAGGCCCAGTTTGCGCAAACTATTAGCGAGTACGCCCTGCCCGGTCGCGGCCCAGGCTACTCCTTGCTCGGCCAGCAGCGAAAGTGCCGCATGTGAGACGGCCCCCTCGGCTGGCCACATGCCAGTAGCTTTCTGGCCAAAGATTTTTTCATGATAGTGCTGTGCAGCTTCGACATGCGCAATGGCGCGTGTATAGCCATCCGGGTAATTCGCCGAATGAGGCAATGGCGCCTCCGGCATAGCATCACGCGTACTTTTCAGGTCAATCAGCAAAGGCAAAATCGGATGATAATAAGGCGTGGTAGACATCTCGATCTGGCCTTTAGCCAATAACGCCTGGTAGCGTGGCAAGATGCCCTGCAAGGTTTCACTGAGCACCGCCAGTAGCGCCTGACGGTCCTTGAGCGTAAACAGCAGGCCTTTTTGCATCAGTGCCTGCACGGTTTTATTTTTGCGCCGCAAACCCTCACCGGTCCATGCCAGGTGGTACCACACCAGCAAATCGGCTTTATATTGTGCTGAGAGATAATGAAACTGGCCGTTTTGCATGATAGGTGCGACCTCTTCATACAACTTCAGCAGCCGTTGATAATGCGGAAAAGGGCTCAGCATTTTCTCGTGATGCGCCTTGAAGCAACTATCCACAATCAGCTGACATTCAGCATCGGTAATATTGTCTAAATCCGGGTTAGCCAATAAGCGCAACAAAGGGTCGCGCCATTCGCCAGTGCGAGACTGCTCGGCATAATCCTGTAATTGCTCAACCAGAATCGGTACAAAATTAAAGCTCACCCTCGCCGATTTATTCTGCTCCAGGTGATAAGCCATATCGCTGTAGTCTTTGAGCGCATGCAGATAAGTCCACGGCAACACATACTCACCGGTGACCAGATCACGATAGTCAGGTTGATGCATGTGCCAATACAGATTCAACAACAATTTTTTATCGGACATCCTGCAACCTCTTTTCCATCGTTACCTCACTGAATATTAATGCTACTTCACACGGTATAAATCCTGTCCTAGCATATCAGGAGTGACCAACACTATGCCTTTTTCAGACACGTAAAAGCGCTTTCTGTCACGTTCGAGGTCTACCCCGATATGCATACCGGCTGGAATCTCGCAACCACGGTCAATCACAGCATTGCGCATGACCACGCCTTCATTGATCTTAACTTTAGGCAATACCACTGCGCCATCTAGATCGGAGTAATCAGCCACATGTACGCCTGAAAACAATACCGAGTTTGAGACGCATGAGCCGCTGATCAGGCAGCCGCCAGAGACCAGAGAGTCTGTCGCCTTACCGGTGCGGCCTTCATCTTTAAACACAAACTTTGCAGGCGGCAGTTGCTCCTGATAAGTCCAAATAGGCCAGTCGCTGTCATACAGGTTAAGCTCAGGAATCACCTTGGTCAGCTCCATATTGGCTTCCCAGTAGGCATCAATCGTACCGACATCACGCCAGTAATAATTATCGCTTTGCGCACCCACGCAGCTATCGACAAAGCGGTGTGCCTGCACTTTATATTTTTTGATGATGTAAGGGATAATATCCTGACCAAAATCATGGTTGGATTTACGGTCGTAAGCGTCCCGGATTAATTGCTCATACAAAAACTTGGCGTTAAACACATAAATACCCATGCTGGCAAAGGCGACTTCAGGGTTATTTGGCGTCGGCTTGGGATTAGCAGGTTTTTCGTCAAACGCCACCACACGGTCTGTACTATCCACCTCCAGCACGCCAAAACCTTTAGCATCTTCCAGTGGCACGTTAATGCAGGCAATCGTCATATCGGCATTGCTGCGGGCGTGAGTCGCCAGCATTTTGCCGTAGTCCATTTTATAAATATGGTCACCTGCCAGCACCAAAATGTATTCGCCACCATTCTCGCGCAACAAATCAATGTTTTGGTATACGGCATCTGCCGTACCTTTGTACCATTCTTCGCCTAAGCGCTGCTGGGCGGGAATAATGTTGACGTACTCATTAAACTCACCACGCAAAAAACCCCATCCACGCTGTACATGCTGAATCAGGCTTTGTGCCTTGTATTGCGTGGCGACATTGATGCGGCGGATGCCGGAGTTGATGCAGTTAGAAAGCGGGAAATCGATAATACGGAATTTGCCGCCAAACTGCACTGCGGGCTTCGCTCGCCAGTCAGTCAGGTTCTTCAATCGACTACCGCGGCCACCGGCCAGGATAATTGCGACAGTATTCTTGGTCAGGTTACTGATAAAGCGGTCAGAAGGACGTTCTTGCCGCCGGTTGCTTTTACGACGTTCGATAAACTCTGCTGCTTGAGACATGATGCTGTTCCTGTTTTTCTGATCCTGAAAATCAGCCCGAAGTCATGCGCAGCGATGTGCGTTCCGGTAGAGACGACACAACGCTTGGTAACCGCAGGTCCGACACCCACAGTCTGCATGATAATTCGGGTAAAGACAACGATATTTTCAGCGATAAATGACGTAAGTCTTAACTTTTTTTGATAGGATTGAGGCTAGTCAAATGGACATCGCTAGCATGACAGTCAAACCTTCAGTCAGTCACCATCCCGACACCTTGCACTTACAACGCATTTTAGACGCGACTCACCATAACCCTTTTGAATACTTGGGTGTACATGCCGAGGGTGCGCAAGGTCCATGGCATGTGCGTGTTTTTCTACCTAACGCCGACAAGGTGTCAGTCAGGGTGAATGACACCTGGCAAGCAATGACACGCAGTCATCAGCAAGGCCTTTTTCTTTACACATCCACCACAACTGTCAGCACGCCGCTCAGCCTGCAAATACAACTTCACGGCCAGCCCAGCAGCTACGACACCATAGACACCTACAGCCTGGATAGCACCCTGTCTCCACAAGATTTGCATCTGTTTGCTGAAGGCAGGCTGTTCGAGGCCTACAACACACTTGGGGCGATCCCCATGACGGTTGATGGCGTGCCAGGCGTCAGATTTGCGGTATGGGCACCGAATGCCGAGCGCGTCAGCGTGATTGGGAGCTTTAACCAATGGGATGGTCGCGTGCATGCAATGCGCGTCATAGGTAGTAGTGGCGTGTGGTCGTTATTCATTCCGCATCTGACAGAGCATGATTTATACAAGTTTGAAATCCGCAATCGCGAGCACGGCCATGTCATGGTCAAAGCCGACCCTTATGGCAAAGCCTTTGAAGCCAGACCTGGTACTGCTAACCGCATCTGTCAAAGCCGCTACAGCTGGCAAGACGATGCCTGGCAGCAACATCGCCGCGAGCACGATTGGCTACATGCGCCGTTTAACTGCTACGAAGTACACCTTGGTAGCTGGCAGCGCGACCATCAAGGTCACTTTCTAAGCTACCGTGCGCTGGCAGAAACGTTGATTCCGCACGTGGTGGACATGGGCTACACCCATATTGAACTGCTGCCGATTGCCGAGCACCCACTCAATGAATCCTGGGGTTACCAGGTCACGGGTTATTTTGCGCCCACGCAACGCTACGGCAACCCGGATGATTTAAAGTATTTTATTGACCGTTGCCATGCGGCTAATATTGGCGTGATTCTCGATTGGGTGCCCGGGCATTTCCCCAAGGATGACTGGGCGCTGGCGCGTTTTGACGGCACCGCATTATACGAGCATGCCGACCCCAGGCTGGGCGAGCATATGGACTGGGGTACCTACATCTTTAACTATGGTCGCAATGAAGTACGCAGCTTCTTGCTCAGCAACGCTTACTATTGGCTGCAAGAGTTTCATATTGACGGGCTGCGTGTAGATGCGGTTGCTTCTATGCTCTACCTCGACTACTCGCGCAAAGATGGCGAATGGTTGCCAAACGCTTATGGCGGGCGCGAAAACCTGGATGTGATTGAGTTTTTAAAACAACTCAATATCATGGTCGGTGAACGTTTTCCGGGGGTGCTCACTATTGCTGAAGAGTCCACGGCCTGGCCAGCGGTTTCGCGCCCGGTGTATGCAGGCGGCCTGGGATTTAACATGAAATGGAACATGGGCTGGATGAACGATGTCTTGACCTATATGCAATTGGATCCTGTTTATCGGCAATATCATCACAACCGCCTGACGTTTGGCCAAATGTATGCTTATTCTGAAAACTTCGTACTGCCGTTCTCACATGATGAAGTCGTGCATGGCAAAAAGTCACTATTAGAAAAAATGCCTGGCGATACCTGGCAAAAGTTCTCCAACCTGCGTCTGCTACAAACGATGCATATGTCCATGCCGGGTAAAAAACTTAACTTCATGGGCAACGAATTTGGCCAAAAACGCGAGTGGAGTGTCAACCAGAGCCTGGACTGGCATCTACTTGAAGCGCTCACGCCTGACCACGCCCTGCATAGAGGCATACAGGCGCTGACTCGTGACCTAAATACGCTGTATCGCCAGCATCCGGCACTACATGGTCATGATTTTGATCCGCAAGGCTTTCAATGGATAGACTGCGAGGATGCAGCCCAATCAATATTGAGTTACATCAGACGCGGCAATGACCATAGTTTTGTTATAATAGTGCTAAATTTCACACCAGTACCGCGCCATCAATATCGTTTGGGTGTCCCACAATCCGGTTACTATCAGGAAGTGTTGAACAGTGACGCTGCCTGTTATGGTGGCAGCAATTTCGGTAATGGTCATGGCTGTCAAAGTGATCCCGTGCCATGGATGGAACATCCGGCCTCTATCAGCCTTAACTTGCCGCCGTTGGCTGGTGTCATACTTCAGTTACAATAGCTGGTTACACTGGTTGAAAATGCAGACTTGCAGTAAAGATTTTGGCCGCGCAACACACATACACTCGGTGCTTGCGGCCCTATAAAATTAATTGACTTGAAAACGATAGCAACAACATAACATGGCAAAACTAACCACACACCCGAGCTGGCACGCGCTTAACCAGCATCAAATTGAAATGCGCGATGTTCAAATGCGCGATCTGTTCAAACAAAACCCCAAACGCTTTGAAGAATTCAGCTTAACCGTCGAAGACATTTTGCTCGACTACTCCAAGCACCGCATTACCAAAGAAACCCTGGCGCAGTTGTTCCAGTTGGCACGTGACTCCAATATCGAACAATGGCGCAGCCGCATGTTCAGTGGCGAAAAAATCAATATCACCGAAAACCGTGCCGTCTTACACACTGCCCTGCGCAACCGCAGCAACACGCCAGTGCTGGTAGATGGCAAAGATGTGATGCCTGACGTGAATGCCGTGCTGGCACAGATGCGCAGCTTTACCGAACAAGTGCGTAACGGCCAATGGACAGGCTTTACCAGCAAACGCATTACCGACATTGTGAATATCGGTATTGGCGGCTCTGACTTAGGCCCCGTCATGGCTTGTGATGCCTTAAAACCTTACGCCAGCCTGGACCTGAAAGCACACTTTGTCTCCAACATTGATGGCGCCCACCTGATGCGCGTGCTGGAAAACTGCAACCCAGAAACAACACTGTTTATCGTAGCCTCTAAAACGTTTACTACACAGGAAACCATGACCAATGCGCACTCTGCGCGTCGCTGGTTCCTGAATGCGGCTAAACAAGATCAACACGTTGCCAAGCACTTTGTCGCCCTGTCTACCAATGCCAGCGCGGTGCAGGCGTTCGGGATTGATACCAACAATATGTTCGCTTTCTGGGACTGGGTAGGCGGTCGCTACTCCTTGTGGTCTGCGATTGGTTTGTCAATTGCGCTGTATGTCGGCATGGACAACTTCGAGCAGTTACTGGCTGGTGGTCACGCCATGGATCAGCACTTCCAGACCGCGCCTCTGGAGCAAAACATGCCTGTCATCATGGCTTTGCTTGGTGTCTGGTATAACAATTTTTTCCATGTCGATACGCATGCCATTTTACCTTACGATCAAGGCATGTCACGCTTTGCGGCTTACTTGCAACAGGCAGACATGGAAAGTAACGGCAAATTCATTTGCCGCGATGGTAGCCGTGTCAGCTACAAAACTGGCCCAGTCATTTGGGGCGAAGCCGGTACCAATGGTCAACATGCGTTTTACCAATTGATTCACCAGGGCACGCAAATGGTGCCAGCAGACTTCTTGATGCCAGCCAACAGCCACTATAAAGTCGGCAGCCCGGATGACCAGCACCACAAGATTCTGCTGGCCAACTTTCTGGCACAGACCCAGGCATTGATGCTGGGTAAAACCCGCGAAGAAGCCCGTGCCGAGCTGGAAAAACAAGGCATGAGCGGTGCGGCATTGGAAGATTTGCTGCCACACAAAGTGTTTGAAGGTAACCGCCCGACCACCTCTATTGTGTTTAAGCAACTCACACCTTACACCTTAGGTAAATTGATCGCCCTTTATGAACACAAAATCTTCGTACAAGGCATCATTTGGGATATCAACAGCTACGACCAGTGGGGCGTGGAATACGGCAAACAAATTGCCAGCCAGATTCTGCCACAGCTAACCACACCGGATGCGGTGACCAGCTTTGACAGCTCAACCAATGGCTTAATCAATTACGCGAAGAAGATCTCTTAATAAATTGATTAATAAACAAAAAAAGACCTCTTAAAGAGGTCTTTTTTTATGGCGCCAATACAAATCGGGACAATGACAAACCTGGACAATGACAAGCTGGTTTACCGATATGGAGACTAAACTAGTTGGTTTTTAATCGCATAATGCGTGATATCTGCGTTATGTTTGAGATGCATTTTTTCCAGCAAGCGCGCACGATACATGCTCACCGTTTTCACCGACAAAGCGAGTTTATCGGCAATCTCGCTCACAGAATTACCGGAAGCAATCAGCCGCATGACTTGAAACTCGCGGTCAGACAAAGCCTCATGTGGCGCCACGGCATGGTCGTTCCCCATCTGCTCGGCCAGGATTTCTGCCACGTTAGGTGTGATGTATTTTTTGCCTTTGGCCAATGTGTGTATCGCAGTGAGTAATTCTTCAGAAGCGGTATGCTTGCATAAATAGCCGGATGCGCCAGAGCGTATTGAGCGCACCGCATACTGCTCTTCCATATACATCGACAACATCAGGATATTCAGCGCGGCATTTTCACGTTTAATCAGCTTGAGCGCCTCGATGCCGGTTTTGTCAGGCAAAGAAATATCCAGCAACATCACATCAGCCGCATACTCGCGGACACATTTAATCGCCTGCGCCACATTCTCTGCTTCGGCAACCACTTCAATATCGCCGCTGGCCATCAATATTTGCCTGATACCCGACCGTAAAATGGCATGGTCATCCACAATAATGACTTTAATTTTTTGTATATCCACCCTGATCCCTCTAATTCGCGCGCGCGACACTCGCCATGTCATGCATGGTCTGATTGATTGTAAATCGGATACGACTTTCTGTCACGAGGCCGCGATCAGCGGCGTACGCACCTGTATGCAGGTGCCCGAGCCGTTAATCGCGGCTTCAATATGGCATTCCCCCCCCAACGCAGCCGCACGCTCCTGCATACCGCGCAGGCCAAACGAGTTGGGTTTGATTTTATCTGCAGGCGCAATGCCGATGCCATTATCCGAAATACGCATCAAC
>CAYPZE010000051.1:0-11678 GCA_964415305.1 uncultured Methylotenera sp. | reverse complement strand
GTGGCTTCTTGCTCTTTGCTGTAGGGCAGGTAAGCCCCGGCCAGGATGTTGTCGGTGTTTTGCTCAATCACGCGTATCTTTTTGGCATCGATAGGTTGCTTGTGATTGGTATCCCAATAGGTGTAATACTTGCCGTTATGCACCTCTAACCGACCCGGGTTGGTGATTTCGATGCCGACCAAAAAGTTGGAGACCCCATTGCGTTTTTCACCGGCAATGGTCCAGGCACTTTCCCCTGCGTGGTAGCCCCATTGGTTGAGCGGATTGGCCTGTACAAACTTGCCATCGGTGCTGATGCAGCAAAAGAAATAAGGGCTGCTAGCAATCGCGCTCACCGCGTTTTCAATGCCTTTGCTATATTGCCCGGCGGTGAAGTGCACGATAGCACCATAAGGGTAACCTTTAGGGTATTCGCCCTGAGCGGCGCGTTTAATGTCAGTGCGGATGACGGCTTCTGGATACCACAGTTTTTTTTCGCCGACCGGGTAGCGCTTTTTTTCACTCACCACCATCTCCGGGTGCAAGCTGGGGCGCGGCGGTTCGGGTGGCCTGAACTCTTCCGGCACCGGTTCTTCTAGCAGTTGCGACAAGATTTCAATCTGGCTCAGTGCCAGTGCATCTACCTTGGGGTCGGCAGAGAGGCGGGCGATTTGCATGGCTGACCAGCGCAAGGTATACAGTTTTGCTTTATCCATGGAAGAGGCTCCTTGATTGTTTAAGTGCCGCCACCTGTTCATCCACGCTGCTGTGGCGATCTCTGTATGGCATGAACAGCCTTTGCGGCTGTCATGTGGATTTATATTAGCCACCCTTTGTTAAGTTGTGTTGTTTTGATTGCGTGTGAGCGCTAAATAAAATCACTTACGCAAAAAAGTGTGTGTTTGACCGCAACTCAGGCGCGGTAAAATAGCGGTTTATTTCCGCAATGAGTGTTGGCCGTGATTAAAGCAGCGATTTTTGATATGGACGGTCTGTTGATCGATTCAGAGCGCATTATTATGCAAGGCTGTATACAGGCAGCGGCCAGCATTGGTATCACCTATACCCAGGCCGAATATGTCGAGTTAGTCGGGCGCGTCTGGTCAGACTCGACCCGTCTGATGACGCAGCAGTTAGGCAGTGAAGCTAATTTTCAGCATGTGATGCAGGGCTTGAATACTTTTCTCGACGCGCGCGATCATGTGTTCCCGCTCAAAGACGGCGCGCATGCCTTGTTGCAGTATTATCAGTCGCAAGGCATTGTCTGCAGTGTGGCTTCTTCTTCGCCCATGCCGCATATCACCCATCGATTAAGCCACACTGGGGTGCTGGATTATTTTAGCCATGTCACCAGCGGGCAGGAGGTGAAGCGCGGCAAGCCTAATCCGGATATTTATTTGCTGGCGCTGGAAAAGCTGGGTTTGCACGCAGACGAATGCATTGCCTTTGAAGACAGCGAGCTAGGCGCGCAGGCGGCGATTGCCGCAGGCTTGCGTGTGGTGGTGGTGCCAGACCTCAGGCAACCTAGCGACCAAGTACGCGCAGGGGCGCATCACGTGGTCGAGAGTTTGCAGCACTGGCTGACGCACCATGAGACGCTTGCGGGTTGCGTGTTGTAGCAAGACTGCTATGGCTGAGACAGTAACCAGGCTGTTTCTTCAGCAGGATATTGCCCTTTCAAGCCTGTTTCCATCAAGACACTGGCCAGCACGGCGCACTGATAATGCGCCTGGTAGTGTGCGCGAACTTCTTCTTGGCTGACGCTAAACGGCGGGCCTGGGATGAGCGCCTGGTCATAGGCAAAGCTAATCAGGAGTTGCGGCGCGGTATGCGTGAGATTGATTAAGTGCTGGCTGTACTGCCTGCGCATTTCATTCGGCAAGGCAATCAGGGCGGCACGGTCATACACGGCATCCACTTGCCCCAGCAACGGCTGGTCCAGTGCAAAAAAATCACCTTGAAATATCTCAAGCTTGCCTGCGCGGTAGTGGCTGAGCATCCCTGTCTGCGTGATTTGCGGGGTGAGGTTGAGCTCAGCAAACAAGGCATCTACGGCTAAGGCGCTGAGTTCGACCCCCACAACATGCAAGCCTTGCGCTAATAGCCAATGGATATCCAGCGTTTTGCCGCAGAGCGGCACCAATATGCGTTGGCCTGGCTGCAATTGCAATGCCTGAAAGTGAGCCAATAAAAACGGGTTCACTGCACTTAAATGAAAGCCGATGTGTTGCTGTTGCCAGCGCTGATGCCAAAAGTCGTGATCCATTGCGTGTTTAGGTCATGAAAAGCAGTGCATAGTATAAGGCAGATGCCTGCCAGATTACTTGCCTGCTAACTGGCTCAGTTTGGCTTGTGCTTCGAGTACCCCTTCTTCTACCCCGGCCGCTTCGGTCAGTTTGGCCACATTGTCACGCGTGAAAAAGCCATCAAAGCCATCATAGCGCTGCACATATTCAATAATCAGCGACGAATGTTCAGAGGCATTAGAAAATATTTGTTTGAGGCCTTCTTCTTTGGAGCCGATCACATCCAGCAAAAAGCCCTTGCCCTGGCTGGCGATGGCATTGACAACAAAGTCGATATTTTCCTGGCCGTCGCGCGTGCCGTCTTTGACTGACAAGGCAATATGGTGCAAACGCGGGCCATAGTTGCGCACAAAGGTTTCGGTCGGCGAGGGCAGTTTTTCCAGGTGATTGACAAAATAAGGTGTGTTATTGGCGGTGAACACTTTGGCCGGGCTCTTGGTTTCGGCAAAGCCATGCACGCTTTTCGTGACGTTAGTAGACGAGTTTTGGTCCCAGATATTATAAGCGCCCCAGAAAAAGTAACTGGACCAGGACAAGTATTCCAAAATGGCCACTTCACGGTTTTGACTATACACGCGCGTCGCCAGGTGGTCGACCGGCAGAATCAGGTCATCGATGCGCAGCTTTGCCTGCTGGTCTTTGGCTTGTTCATACGCCGCCTGTACATCAGCGCGGATGGTGCTGATACCTAGCGCATACACGCGCAGCTCACCGGGCTCGCGTTTCATATAGCCGACGATATTATGTGTATATGGGGAAGGTTTGCTGACGGCGACATTGCCCGGCAATTCCAGTTTGCGTACTTCGTCTTGGGTAAAAAAGCGAAACTCGCGTTCTTCCTGCAGTTTCACCACTTCATGCATATTGTTGACCCGGATAATCTCACCCATATAACGGCTGTTCGGCTTGCGCGCGCCCACCGGGTAAATTTCATTCAGCGCCCGGAAAATGCCGCGCAGATTAGGGTCTTTGACCTCGCGCACCAGCAAATCCGGCGAATCCAGATCTATGCGTAACACATGCGTCCAGTGTTTCTCAGTCTCCAACGTCACCAGATAGTGATAAGACGTCATCAGCGAGAGTTCGGCGATATATTGAATTGAATGATCCGGGTCCACCGTGATCATCAGCGCATCAATCTCCTGAATCATCTCTGTGAGCCCCATCTGGTCACGCTCTTCGAGCAGCTTCTGTAGATACTCCTCAAAGAAGGCGGAATTTTGTTTGTCGCCGTGACGGGCAAAGTCTAGGGAGTTGATCATGGTCGCTTCACGTTAAATGTAAAACCATGTTTAAGCAAGGTGCGTTCCTAGCTGGCGCGGGAGGCTGAAAAATGGATTAAATGACGCAAAAACAGTGTGTTAGCGTAGGCTGCTTTTGTTTTATCGCCAAGGGCGCAGCCGTCGCTGCCCCGTTTTAGTGCCTGCACGCAGGCGCGTTAGCGGCCCTTGCCACTCAGTGAGCCACGTTTGAGGATCGGATCGTCAAATGCAATACAGCGCCCCATGCCGAGAAAGCTCGGCCGCATGCCAATCGGGCAACCATTGCTGCGCTCAAACTCCTCGACTTTCACCTTGGCCACTGCTGCTTTCTTGGCATCTTTAAATTCCCAGTAGCCGTTCGAGTGCAATATCACTTCATCGCCGTCTGGTGTTTTGGCTTGAATATCATCGTCTGCCGCCTGGGTGGCAAAGGCATAAGATGAAGACAGGCATAACGTAATCAACAGCCAGCGAGCAGTGTGTAGCATAAGAGTATCCTTTAATAATTCGACGTCTGAACATTAAAAAGCCAAGCCTGGCAGGGCTTGGCGGTGAGGCTGGTTATTGTGCCATGCCATTATGCCTGAGCAAGGCATCCAGGCTGGGCTCGCGGCCTCTAAAGGCGACAAATGATTCCATGGCCGGACGGGCGCCGCCTTGGGCCAGCACTTCGTTTTTAAAGCGGCTGCCAGCGGTTTCAGACAGCACGCCCAGTTCTTCAAACAGGCTGTAGGCATCGGCTGAGAGCACTTCTGCCCATTTGTAGCTGTAATAGCCAGCCGCATAACCTCCGGCAAAAATATGGCTAAAGCTGTTGGGGAAGCGGTTCCAGGCTGGTGGGCGCAGTACGGCGACTTCCTTTCGCACTTGTTCCAGCACATCCAGTGCGGTTTGTGTGCCTGCCGGGTCAAAGGTGCTGTGCAAACGCATATCAAACAATGAAAACTCGATTTGACGCACTGTCTGCATGCCGGCCTGGAAGTTTTTGGCGGCGACCATTTTGTCGAACAGGGCACGTGGCAATTGCTCACCGCTGTCTACATGCGCTGTCATGTGGCGCAGCACATCCCATTCCCAGCAGAAGTTTTCCATAAACTGGCTAGGCAGCTCTACCGCATCCCATTCAACGCCTTTGATGCCGGAGACACTATATTCATCGACTTGCGTCAGCATATGGTGCAGGCCGTGGCCAAACTCATGGAACAGGGTGATGACCTCGTCGTGCGTAAACAGCGCAGGTTTGTCACCGACAGGGGCCGAGAAGTTACAGGTCAGGTAAGCGACCGGCAGCTCAATGCCATTGGCGGTTTTGCGGCGCGTAATGCATTCGTCCATCCAGGCGCCGCCACGTTTGCCATGACGCGCGTACAAATCGATATAGAAATAGGCAATTGGCTGGCGCTGTTGGTCGCTGATCTCGTAAAAGCTGGCGTCTTTATGCCATAGCGGGGCATCAGTTTTGCGTACTTGTACGCCAAAAATGGTTTCGACCACTTTAAACAAGCCCGCCAGCACTTTGTCTTCCGGGAAGTATTGTTTCACTTCCTGGTCGGAGAACGCATATTTTTCTTCACGCAGTTTTTCGCTGATAAACGCTACATCCCAGGCTTGCATATCGCTAAAACCGAGTTTTTCAGCATAGGCTTTTAACTCGGTCATGTCTTTTTCAGCGTAAGGCTTGGCCCGTTTGGCCAGCGTGTCTAAAAATTCAATCACCTGCGCTGGGGAATCGGCCATTTTGGTGGCCAACGACAGTTCGGCATAATTGTTAAAACCTAACAGTTGCGCTTCTTCTCGTTTGAGTTTGAGCAGATCGGCAATCAGGTGGGTGTTATCCCACTCTGGCTTGCTGAACTCTGAAGCGCGCGTGGCATAAGCGCGATAAAGCGTTTCGCGCAGGGCGCGGTTTTCGCAATATTGCATGACCGGCATATAAGACGGGAAGTGCAACGTGAACAGATAACCGGTTTTGCCTTCGTCCTTGGCGGCTTCGGCTGCTGCCTGCAAGGCATCTTCCGGCAGGCCGCCAAGTTCTTCCGCTGTGGCGACGAGGTGCTTGAAGTCGTTGGTGTTGTCGAGGATGTTCTCTTCAAACTTGCTGCCCAGCTTGGATAATTGCTCGGCAATGGCTTTAAAGCGCACTTTTTCGGCGGCGGGTAATTCGGCACCACCGAGTTTGAAGCCACGCACTTCGTTGTCTATGATTTTTTGTTGTGCACGGCTGAGCTTACTGTAGCCCGCACTAGACTGGATCGCTTTGTATTTGTTATACAAGCGTTCGTCTTGCGATAAATCGCTATAAAAATCAGTTAACTTGGCTAGGTTGTCATTGTAGGCTTCACGCAGCTCTGGTGTATTCACCACGGCATTCATATGGCCGACCGGCCCCCAGCTACGCGATAATTTTTCTGAGTAATGTTCAATCGGTTGCACAAAATTCTGCCAGTCAGGTGTTTCGCTGGCGGTCGCTAATTGCTCCACCAGGGCGCGGCCTTCGGTCAGCAGGCTGTCTATTGCCGGAGACACATGCTCTGGGCGGATGTCATTAAATTTTGGCAGGCCGTTAAAAACGAGTAATGGGTTAGTGCTCACAACAGTATCCTTTGTGTTATGCGATATAGCGATAGAGGCCTATTATTGGCCAAATGTTCGCACTTTGGTGATTGTATATATTGATGATGGTGATGAGTTTTACTAAATACAAGGCAGAGGCTAAAGCAACTCACCATTATATTTTTTAATCAGCGGCACAATTTTTTCCAGATCATTGAATGACAGGATTTTTTTTGCCTGCTTGGCCAGCACATTTTCTTCGCTCTGCAAGATTTGCGATTTCACGCTCAGAATATGCGCAGGATGCATGGATAGCTGGCGCATGCCCATGCCGACCAGCAAGCGCGTCAGTTTGATATCGCCCGCCATCTCACCACAGACCGAGACGGATTTGCCAAATTTGGCGGCGGCCTGAATCGTGATCTGGATCAGGCGCAGCACTGCCGGGTGCAGGGGATTATACAAATGCGCCACGGCATCATCTGCGCGGTCAATCGCCAGCGTATATTGAATCAGGTCGTTAGTGCCTATGGATAAAAAGTCCAGCTCTTGTGCAAAGGCGTCTGCATTGATGGCGGCAGCGGGTATTTCTATCATGCCGCCGAGTTGAATCTGCTCATCAAACGGGATGTTTTGCTGGCGCAGTGATTCTTTTGCTCTTTCCAGCAGTAGTTTGGTTTGCCGTAATTCTGCCAGTGTCGACAGCATGGGAATCAGGATTTTGACCTGGCCATAATGCGAGGCACGCAACAGCGCGCGGAACTGCGTATGGAAAATATGTGGCTCGGCCAGGCAATAGCGCACGGCGCGCAAACCCAATGCCGGGTTAGTGGCGGTGACCACTTCATCCGGGTTGAGTTGTTTGTCAGCACCGATATCCAGTGTACGGATGGTCACCGGATGGCCTTTCATCGCCTCGGCCACGTGTTTGTAGGCCTCAAACTGTTCCTGCTCGTCTGGCATTTCTGCGCGGTTCATAAACAGAAATTCGGTCCGGTATAAACCGACCCCCACTGCACCGGAGGCTTTGGCGCTAATCACGTCTTCCGGCACTTCAATGTTGGCGAATAAATCAATCGCCACGCCATCCACGGTCACCGCTTTGGTCGTTTTGATCAGTTGTAGTTTTTGTTGTGCCAGTTGCCACTGGTTTTGTTTGAGTTGATACTCGGACAGGACTTCCGGGTCTGGATTGACGATGACGACGCCTGCGGCGCCGTCGACGATCATCAGTTCGCCATCGTTGATTAAGTCACGGGCGCGTTGCAGCGCCACAATGGACGGAATATTCAGGCTGCGGGCCAGGATGGCGGTGTGCGAGGTGACACCGCCGACATCGGTGATAAACGCAGCAAACTGGTGGTGTTTAAACTGGATGGCGTCGGCTGGTGACACATCATGTGCGACCAGGATCATGGCGCGCTCTTGCCGCGCTTGCAGTTTCTTTTCGCTGGCCGCCAATTGGTCGCGGCCCAGCAACACCTTGATCACACGCTCGACAACCTGCACCACATCCTGTTTGCGTTCACGCAAATAGGCGTCTTCAATGGCGTCAAACTGGGCAACAATATCGTCCATTTGCTGTTTGAGCGCCCATTCGGCATTGCACAACTCATTGCGGATAATTGTCTTGGGTGCCTCGGAGAGCGACTTATCCGTTAGCATGGCCAAATGAGTGTTAATAAATGCACTCAGTTCGGCAGGCGCATTTTTGGGTAATTGTGCTTTAAGTTGCTCCAGGTCCTGCTTGACCAAGCGAATGGCACGTTCAAAACGCACAATCTCTTCATCGACGCCATCGGCGTCAATTTTAAAGTGCACCACCTCCAGTAGGGCATGGGAAATCAGGTGGGCATGGCCAATGGCAATGCCACTGGAAACACCGACACCGTGCATGCTGAAACTGGTCAATTACTCGCCCTCACCAAAGTAGTCGTTAACTAGTGCCTGCAGCGCAGCAATTGCTTGCTCTTCATCGGCACCGGTGGCTTCGATCTCAATGATGCTGCCTTTGGCAGCGGCCAGCATCATCACCCCCATAATGCTTTTGGCATTGACACGGCGGCCATTTTTCTCCACCCAGACCTCACTTTTAAACTGGCTGGCAGTTTGGGTGAACTTGGTGGAGGCGCGGGCGTGCAAGCCGAGTTTGTTAATGATTTCGAGCGAGAGTTTTGCCATAAATGTTTAAATTATTGTGTGTGATGACAAGTGGTTTTGGTGAAGTGAACGACGCCATCACGGCCGCCACTCAACGCTTTCTGGATGCAGGAATGCAGGCCTTCGTGGCGGTAGTTCAACACACGTACCAGCATGGGCAAGTTCACACCAGCGACCCCTTCGGTTTCATCGGGCGTCAGCAACCGGGTGACGATATTGCAGGGCGTGGCGCCATAAATATCAGACAGCACCAACACCCCCTGGCCGCTGTCGAGCTTTTTGACCAGCGCCTGTGCCTTGGGCAGTATGTCGGCCGGATCGTCATGTTTTGAGATTTCCAGAAAATCCAGCTGTGCCGGGCGATTGCCCATCACATGGGTCGCGCAATCGATCAGGCTGGGGCCCAGGCTGCCATGCGCAATAATCAATACACCAATCATAATTTTGCTCTCAGAATCCGTAAATTAGGGGGCGGTAGCGGCATGCGCATCTTGCAATTCACGATGACGTATCATGACTTGATGCTGTTGCTTGAAATATGCCCCCAGTTGTTCCACCAGATAGACAGAACGGTGTTGCCCCCCGGTGCAGCCGATGCCGATGGTGACGTAGCTGCGATGGTCGTGATAAAAGCTTGGTAGCCATTTTTCTATATAGTGCTGAATGTCACGCTGCATTTCAAGCACTTGTGGTTCGTTTTGCAAAAATTGCTGAATTGGTGCCTGTTTGCCATTGTAAGGGCGCAAAATCGGGTCGTAATGCGGGTTAGGCAGGCTGCGTACATCAAACACAAAGTCGGCATCGAGCGGGATGCCGTGTTTGAAGCCAAACGAAATAAACGATAACACCAGCGAATGTGGCCGCGCTTGCTGATAGCTTTGTTCAATTTGCAGCATCCAGTCACGTGTATGGTGGCGCAAGGCATTGGCCGACAAGTTGCTAGTGTCTACATGATGCCCTAGGTTGTTGAGCCCTGACAGCAGGTCGCGTTCGTGGTTAATGCTTTCAGCCAGTGCCTGGTCAGGTGTACTGAGGGGATGTTTGCGACGTGTTTCAGAAAAGCGTTTGACCAAGGTCTCCAAGCTGGCGTCCAAAAACAGCAGATGCACGGCAATGCCTTGTGTTTTCAGAGCTTGTAAGATGTCCGCCAAGGACTCAATGGCAATGCTACGGCTATCAATGCTGACGGCGACTTTCGCCGCATCACGGTCGGCAACATGGCTTTGGATATACGGTAGCAAGGTGGCAGGCAGGTTATCAATACAGTAATAGCCGCTGTCTTCAAACACTCGCAAAGCGATGGTTTTACCCGAGCCAGACAACCCTGTGACAATCACCAGCTGCATGTAACCAACCTTTTCATCGTAATTTGCTTTCTCTGAGCATGATTTGTTTTTGCCGTTGCGTGAGTTGTTTGGTGGCATTCACGCCGCGCAACAATAGCATGTGGTTGCGCACGGCGGCTTCAACCAGCACTGCAATGTTGCGGCCAGCCGCAATCGGGATAATGACTTTGCTGATTTCGACATCCAGCACGCGCTGGGTTTGCCGGTTGGCACTCAGGCGGTCGAGGTCTTGCGGCTTCATTTCATCGGCCAGTTCCAGCTGTATCATCATGTCCAGTGGCTTGGTCGGTTTGACCGCGTTATCGCCATAGAGTGCTCGGATGTTCAAAATGCCCAAGCCGCGCACTTCCAGAAAGTCTTGTAGCAGCTCTGGGCAGCGCCCTTCAACGCGCTCGGGCGAGGTGCGGTAAAAATCGACAATATCGTCGGCGACCAAGCGGTGACCGCGTGAAATGAGCTCCAGCGCCAGTTCGCTCTTACCGATAGCCGCACTGCCGGTAATCAGTACACCAAAGCCTTGTACCTCCATAAACACGCCATGCATGCTGGTGGTTTCTGCGGTCGCCACGGCCAGATAATGGCTGAGCAACTCCATCAGCTGTGGGCTGATCATGGGCGTGGTAAATAAGGGGGTTTGCGTTTGCTGGGCGGCCTCCAGCATGATGAGCGGGACTTTTTCACCGTTGGCCACGACCACCATTGCCAGGTCAGTCGAAAATAAATTACTCACGGCTTGTTGCAATGCCAAGATGCTCAGGCCTGCCAGGTAGTCCATTTCGGCACAGCCCAGCACTTGTACCCGGTTGGGGTGCACAAAGTTTAAATGACCTACCAGTGCCAACGAGGGCTTGGTGACCGTGCCAGAGTTCAGTATTTTTTGACCACCAGACTCACCTGCCACCCATTTCAATTTGAGTTTGCTGCGAATCTGTTTGTACAAATCAGTGACTGAGATTTGCGCCATACGTGTTGCCAACATATAAACGTGGAATAGACATCCATTTTACAACTGATTGCAGATTGTCGGGGGTGAAATGACGTAAAAGTACGGTGTGGCGGGTGTTGAGTTCTCTACCCGGGCGGGTAGAGAACGAGAGGCAAGACTTAGGAGCTTAACTGGTGTTTAACTGCACCACCGGACTTGTGGTGGTCACCGTTTTTTTCCTTGTGTTTCAATACCTGACGGTCAAGTTTGTCAGTCAGCATGTCGATGGCACTATACATATTTTCATCGCTGCAGGTTGCGTGTAAATCGTTGCCTGGCACATGTAGTGTCGCTTCAACCTTTTGGGCAAGCTTTTCAACAGACATGGTGACTTTGACATCAATCACATGATCAAAGTGATTGCTGATGCGGGAGAACTTCGATAAGACGTACTCGCGCAATGCCGGTGTGATTTCTAAATGATGTCCTGTAAGTTGTAAATTCATGACAAACTCCTTTTTCTGAAATTGCCCCACCGGATTTCGCGTTTTATCAACTGCGCGAAAGCGCGATAAGACAGTTTCAGTTTACTCTTTTGAACAACAGATGCAACCCGGAAGTGAAGCGGCTTTTTGATGCTCATCAGACATTACGCAGACTGTTTGCCAGTGTACAAGAGCGGCAGCGCACCCTTTAAGAAGGATTATCTTGCTTTTCTCAAGGTCAGATTAATGCGCCTGTGACCAGTCAGCGCATGTTCGCCTGGCTTGACTACTGCTACACCGTGATAAAAGCGTCGGCTGGCACCGCCCCACACCACAACATCACCATGTTGTAACGGAATACGCACAGATTTGTCACTGCGTTTAGCGCCGCCAAACATAAAGGTTGCCGGGAGCCCGAGGGATACCGAGACAATCGGCTGCGAAAAGTTCTGTTCGTCTTTGTCCTGATGCAAGCCCATTTTGCTGCCTGGCGCATAAACATTCATCAGGCAGCTGTCGGGCACAAAATCGCTGTAACCGGCCTCTGCGGCCGCACTTGCCGCCAGTTGCAACATGGCTGGCGGAATTGCGGGCCATGGTTCCCCTGTCAGTGGATTGCGCGCGCGGTAACCATAGCCTTGAGCATCGCTGACCCAGCCCCA
>CAYPZE010000050.1:0-12008 GCA_964415305.1 uncultured Methylotenera sp. | reverse complement strand
GCCGTTCCACCTTTATAGCATGAAGCAGGCCATCGAAGAGGGCTTCATCCTCAACGTGTTGGCCAACTACACCACGTACAAAAGCTATTACGAAATCCAAAAATCAGTGGAAGAAAACCCGCTTTTCGACACCAAGAAGGCGCAAAAGAAGTTGCGTGCTTATGTTGAGCGAAGTCAGCACACGATCAACACCAAGGCCGAGATCATGCTGGACCATTTCATCCCGCAGGTCGTAAACACTAAGAAACTGCGCGGCAAAGCCAAGGGGATGATCATCACCCAAAACATCGAAGCCGCGATCCGCTATTACAAGGCGGTGACTAAGCTACTGGATGCGCAAGGAAACCCGTTCAAGGTGCTGATTGCCTTCTCGGGAGAAAAGACCGTCGATGGCTTAAAATATACCGAAGCTGATATGAACGGTTTTCCAGAAAGCGAAACGCGGGACAAGTTCGACACCGATGAATACCGGCTGCTGATCGTGGCGAACAAGTACCTTACTGGTTTTGACCAGCCCAAGCTGACCGCCATGTACGTAGATAAGAAGCTGCAGTTTGTGCTGGCTGTTCAGGCGCTGTCGCGTTTGAACCGTTCAGCCCCTAACCTGAGCAAGCGGACGGAAGATCTTTTCATCCTTGATTTCTTCAACACCGTAGATGACATTAAGACTGCATTCGATCCTTTCTACACGGTGACCACGCTGTCTGAGGCAACCGACGTCAATGTGTTGCACGAATTGAAGGAAGCACTAGACCAAGTGGGTATTTACGAATGGCATGAGGTTGAGGACTTCGTGACCCGGTATTTTGCCGGTGAAGATGCCCAAACCCTCAGTCCGATCATAGACATTGCGGCCAATCGTTTCAACGCAGAGCTGGAACTGCCCGACCCTGAGAAAATTGACTTCAAGATCAAGGCCAAGCATTTCGTAAAGATTTACGGTCAGATGGCGTCGATCATACCTTTTGAAATGCTAGAGTGGGAGAAGTTGTTCTGGCTTCTGAAGTTTCTGATTCCGAAACTCAAGATCAGGGATCCAAATCAAGACATGCTTGATGAACTGCTAGAGGCCGTCGATCTGTCATCTTATGGCTTGGAGCGCACGAAGCTGAACCATGAAATTGGTCTTGATGCCTCTGAATCAGAATTAGATCCTCAAAACCCAAACCCCCGTGGTAACCGCGACAACGACCCGGAAACTGACCCTCTGGATGACATCATTCGCAGCTTTAACGAGCGCTGGTTTCAGGGCTGGAGCGCGACGCCAGAGGAGCAGCGGGTCAAATTCGTCAATATCGTCAACAGCATCCGAGCGCACCCGGATTACACTTCTAAGTACGAAGACAATGCTGACCCATACAATCGTGGCCTCGCATTAGAAAAGATGTTGCAGGACGTGATGCTTAAACGCCGCAAGGACGAACTTGAGCTCTATAAACTGTTTGCCTCGGATCCTGCGTTCAAAGCAGCTTGGAGCCAGAACATAGAGCAGATACTCAACAGGAATTTGGGTGGTTCGTCTAGTAAGTCATTTCGCTAGTTATTTATTTCGCACCCTATTTTTCCTCCCAATCAATAGCTGAGCCTCTCGGTGACTATTGGGAAAGGGTAAAGCATCATTCAAGTGGGGCGCCTGACGCTCAATTTAATTCAAATCTAAGGCAAGGGATAAAAATTTGTTTAATGGACTATTTTCCAACTTTCTGACCAACCATTAAAAACCCGTTTCATAACCTAATCAGGTTATTAACGTAAATCCCAAATTTACCAAAAAGCCACTTTAATTGAATTTTTTAGAATAAGAAGCTCCTTAACTATATGATTTAATTGAAACGACACTCTCAACTTGAATTGCAAAGATCTCAAGTTAAATTACAAACGACATATGCCCACAAAAAAATTGCGTGTTTGCTCTTGAAATCAAAAAACGCATCCCCAATTAGCAATCAAGGTGCGCGAGTGCTAAAATGCGTACCGCTTTGATTGAATTTGTTTTAATTCCATATTTACCTAATAACACGTTAAGAAAACTCCAAGGAGACATTCATGAGTATTCGTCCATTGCACGATCGAGTCATCGTTAAACGCGCAGCTGAAGAGCGCACAACCGCTTCTGGCATTGTGATTCCAGACAGCGCGACCGAGAAACCAGACCAAGGTGTGGTGCAAGCAGTTGGCAATGGTAAAAAAGACGACAACGGCAAAGCGATTCCTTTGGACGTAAAAGTCGGCGACAAAGTACTGTTCGGCAAATATTCCGGCCAAACCGTGAAAGTCAATGGCGAAGAGCTGTTGGTGATGCGTGAAGAAGACATCATGGCGATTGTTGAGTAATTACTCACAACCGATCCCCGCAAGTTTAAAATTTAGGAGAATTTAAATGGCAGCTAAAGACGTAAGATTTGGTGATGACGTTCGCCAAAAAATGGTAAACGGTGTCAACGTATTGGCGAATGCTGTACGCGTGACCTTGGGCCCTAAAGGCCGCAACGTGGTGTTGGAGCGTTCTTTCGGCGCGCCTACTATCACTAAAGATGGTGTATCTGTGGCTAAAGAAATCGAATTGAAAGACAAATTCGAAAACATGGGCGCACAAATGGTTAAAGAAGTGGCCTCTAAAACCAACGATATCGCCGGTGACGGTACAACCACTGCGACGGTGTTGGCACAAGCGATTATCCGCGAAGGCATGAAATCTGTGGCTGCGGGCATGAACCCAATGGACTTGAAGCGCGGCATCGACAAAGCCGTTGAAGCAGCCGTGGCTGACCTGGCAGCACAATCCAAACCATGCACTACCAGCAAAGAAATCGCTCAAGTGGGTGCTATTTCTGCCAACTCCGATAGCTCCGTTGGCCAGATCATCGCTGATGCAATGGACAAAGTGGGTAAAGAAGGTGTGATCACTGTTGAAGACGGCTCTGGCTTGACGAACGAGCTGGACGTGGTTGAAGGCATGCAGTTTGACCGCGGCTATCTGTCTCCTTACTTCATTAACAATCCAGAGCGTCAAATCGCGTTGCTGGACAATCCTTTCGTGTTATTGCACGACAAAAAAATCTCCAACATCCGTGACTTGTTGCCAACCTTGGAGCAAGTGGCTAAAGCCGGCCGTCCATTGTTGATCATCGCTGAAGATGTAGACGGTGAAGCCTTGGCAACATTGGTTGTGAACAACATCCGCGGCATCCTGAAAACCACTGCTGTAAAAGCACCTGGTTTTGGTGACCGTCGTAAAGCGATGTTGGAAGACATCGCTGTGTTGACTGGTGGTACGGTGATTTCTGAAGAAGTCGGCCTGAAACTGGAAGCGGTACAACTGCATGACCTGGGCCAAGCTAAACGCATCGAAGTGGGTAAAGAAAACACCATTATCATCGACGGCGCTGGCAACGAAGACACCATCAAAGCACGTATTACTCAAATTAAAACACAAATCGAAGAAGCTTCTAGCGACTACGACCGTGAAAAACTGCAAGAGCGCGTGGCCAAACTGGCTGGCGGCGTTGCGGTGATTAAAGTTGGTGCGACAACTGAAATCGAAATGAAAGAGAAAAAAGCTCGCGTGGAAGATGCATTGCACGCCACACGTGCTGCCGTTGAAGAAGGTATTGTGGCTGGCGGCGGCGTAGCACTGATTCGTGCCCGTGAAGCGATTGCAAAAGTGAAAGGTGACAACCTGGATCAAGAAGCTGGTATCAAAATCGTTCTGCGTGCAGTTGAAGAGCCCCTGCGTCAAATCACCCAAAACGCTGGTGTTGAGCCATCTGTAGTGGTGAACAACGTGGCTGCTGGTAAAGGCAACTACGGTTACAACGCCGCCAACGAAACCTATGGCGACATGGTTGAAATGGGCGTGCTGGATCCAACCAAAGTGACACGTTCTGCGCTGCAAAATGCGGCTTCTGTGGCTGGCTTGATGCTGACCACCGACTGCATGGTGGCTGAACTGCCTAAAGAAGATGCACCATCAGCACCGGATATGGGTGGTATGGGTGGCATGGGCGGTATGATGTAAATTCAGCGTCGCTAAAGCGGTGATTGCTGCGTTACTTTATCCTTGTCGTACTGATTGTACTGCCTGCGGATAAGCGTCTTGCACTCCCCGCTTTAACTTGCTGAATTGCCCTAACAAGCATTCAAAACAAAACCCGCTGCGCGCGGGTTTTGTTTTATCCGATACTCTCAGTCATAATGACGAATTGAAACTTGCGTCCAACCGGGCGTTATTTAAATCACGAAAGAACATCACAACCATGACAGATCAATTAACCACACTCACCCAACGCTTAAGCTATATCGTGGGCGAAAACCTGGCACATCAACTGAAAAATGATGGCCTCGCACTGGACGCAGAAATTGTCGCGCTCGCAGTCAAAGATGTGATGTCTGATCAGCCATCTCGCTTAACGGATGCAGAAAAAAGAAGCGCAGTTGAGCAAGTTCAAAAAGAGAGCCAGGAAAGACAAATGGCTGCGCTGGCTAAAAACAAAGCGGAAGGCGAAGCCTACCTGGCAGACAATGCCAAGAAAGAAGGCGTCACTACCACCGCCAGCGGCCTGCAATACAAGCAGCTGGAAGCAGGTAACGGCGCCAAGCCAACCACCAGCGATCGCGTGAAAGTGCATTACCACGGCACGCTGACTGACGGCACGGTATTTGACAGCTCTTACGAGCGTGGCGAGCCGATTGTATTCCCGGTCACGGGCGTGATTGCAGGCTGGGTAGAAGGCTTGCAACTGATGAATGTCGGCAGCAAATTTGAACTGACGATTCCAGCACATTTGGCCTACGGCGCGAATGGCAGCGGCCCGGTGATTGGCCCGGATGCTACCCTGGTGTTTCAAGTTGAGTTACTGGGCATTGAGTAACACGTACTGGATCCAGTCAATAAAAAACCGCTGCGGCGGTTTTTTATTGACCTCAC
Source organism: uncultured Methylotenera sp. (assembly GCA_964415305.1). Taxonomy (GTDB): domain Bacteria; phylum Pseudomonadota; class Gammaproteobacteria; order Burkholderiales; family Methylophilaceae; genus Methylophilus. Next base: position 7,081 of record CAYPZE010000050.1, on the reverse strand, counting down.
TTGGGCTTAAAGCTGCTGGGGCTGCGGCTTGAATACATAGAACAAATTCGGCTCACTGACGATGTAAATATTGCCCTGCTCGTCAATCGAAACGCCTTCAGCCTGTGGCACGCTTTGATGTAAGCCGTGAAAGCCTTTCCATAAAGCGAGCGACCCCATGGTCTGCCCGGACTCATTAAACTGTTTCAACAATTTTGATTCGTCACTGAGTAGAAACAGATGCCCAGATTGCTCATGATAAGTGACCGAAGACAAGTCCCGCAGCGCCCATTTGAGTGCGCCATCAAACTGTTGCAATCGCTCAACTTCTATCCTGTTTTGTATGTGATTGTCTGCATGATACAACCCGCTCACAGACAATACATATTTGGGATCACGTTCCTTGACCACGATCAACCGGTGATTGACGCTATCCCAGGACACCCCTTCAAAGTTTTTATTGCCGCGTTCATTCATACCAAACTTCAGCAATCTGGCATCGCTCAATGACACTTCACGGGTGTCTGCTTTAATTTGCAGCAGCCACAACTGGCTATCCCGCTCATCAGCCACCACATAGTAATCCTGTTCAACATGTGTAATACCTTCCAGGTCGTCGCTGCCATGCACCTGAATTTCACGCAGCGGTGTGCCATCACGGCTCAACTCAACAATCATGCCCATATCGTTGAGCACGGTAAAGAGTGTGCCTGTCTCTTGATTGAAGGTTAGGCCAGAGGTGTTTTTATAATGAGAGAGCAGCTTGGCCTCAATCGCTACCTGATAGTGTGCGAGGTCTAAGCCGTGATGATCAGGGCTGCGCAACTGATGCCACAGATGCCAAGCCAGCGCCTCAGCTTTCATCATGTAAAGCATGCATAGCAGCCCAATCACGGTACTGCCTGCCATGAAGGTCCTAAGCAACCACTTCTTCCGATACTGCACGTTATGCCTATCCTATTACTAAATCAACTTCTGGCAGACTGCATGACTGACATCAAGTTCCGGCAAAAGTGTAATTAAAGGTTAATCAGGCGAAACGACTGCTAGAAAAATAAATTAAACTGACTCTTGGCGCTGACCACGACCCAGCAAAGCAGTTACTGCCGCTTGTGCTGTTTTTTGGTTAGTCAGCAATTGATTGACTTCAAACGTAATCGGCATTTCCACGCCTATGGTTTCAGCACGGCGCATCACTTCGCGCGCAGTGTTCACGCCTTCTGCCACATGCCCCAAGCCAGCAAGGATGCTTTCAAGTGATTTGCCGGAAGCGAGTTGCAAGCCGACTTCGCGGTTACGTGAATATTGACCAGTACAGGTCAAAATCAGGTCGCCTGCGCCTGCCAGGCCCATAAATGTTTCTGGCTTGGCCCCCAAGGCCATACCAAAGCGCGTAATTTCGGCCAGACCACGCGTAATCATGGCAGCACGGGCGTTGTTACCAAAGCCCATGCCATCCGAGATACCCGCGGCAATCGCCATTACGTTTTTCACTGCCCCGCCCACAGAAGCACCCACGACATCGACGCTATCGTAGACACGCAAACAGCCACCATGAATCAGCTGCGCAGCCTGTTGCGCTAGCTCTCGGTGATTCGCCGCCAGTGTAATGGCCGTAGGCAAACCACGCACCAACTCAGCGGCAAAGCTAGGGCCGCTTAACACGCCCCATGGGTAGTCTGCGCCCAACTCTTCTTGTGCCACTTCAAAAGGTAATTTTGCTGTTTGAGGTTCCAGGCCTTTATTGGCCCAGATCAAAGGCTGCGTGATACCCAAGGCTTTGAGTTGTTGCAAAATAGGCCGAAAACCAGCCGTAGGAACGACCGACAGAACTAAATCTGCGCCCTGCACTGCGGCAGCCAGATCATCGTCTACCGTGAGTTTTTCAGGAAAAGGAAAATCGCCCAGATAGAGCGGGTTAGCACGCGCCTTACGCATGCCGGAAACGTGTCCGCTATTACGCGCCCACAGCACCACGTCGTGCTGCAGCGCGATATGCATGGCAAGCGCAGTACCCCAGGCACCTGCTCCTAAAACGGCAACCTTACTCATTTGACTTTATCCAGAAGCATCACCAAACGCATCAGTGATGTACTTTCATGGAATCGATTAGTTAGGTGCGCCAGCCGCTTGTGCGGCTTGTTGCTGCTGTTGCAAGTACAGCGCTTCGAAGTTGATCGGGTTCAACAACACTGGCATAAAGCCTGCGCGTGTCACCATGTCAGAAATCGCTTCACGCGCATATGGGAACAAAATGTTCGGGCAAGCCACGGCCAGGATAGGCTCCATGTTTTCTTGGGGCACATTGCGGATCGCGAAAATACCGGATTGTGTCACTTCCACCAAAAAGGCGGTTTTGTCTTCGATTTTGGCAGTCACAGTCACTTTAATAGAGACATTGAAAATGCCTTCTTCGATTTGCTGTGCGCTGTTACCCAGCTCGACATTAATTTGCGGCGTAGCGCGCTCAGTGAAAATAGCAGGCGCATTTGGCACTTCAATTGAAGCGTCATGCACGTAGAGTTTTTCAATGCTGAAAATCGGGGCGGCGTTTTGTTCTGTTTGGTTCTGTGAATCCTGAGCCATGAATTATCCTTAAATGATCAATACACAAAGCCGCTATTCTAACCGGACATCTCCGGCCTGACTATGTGTTTTTTGTGACAAAAAACAATGTGGTTTAAGCCGCCAGCAAGGGGTCCAGGCCACCTTGCACATCCAGCGCGTGCAAGTCGTCAAAGCCACCCACATGCTGGTCGCCGATAAAAATCTGCGGCACGGTACGACGGCCGGTTTTTTCCATCATTTCAACGCGCAACTCCGGTTGCAGGTCGACGCGAATTTTTTCAATCTCGGTCACGCCTTTGTTTTTCAACAAGCGTTCTGCATTGATGCAATAAGGGCATACTGCGGAGGTGTACATCACGACTTTAGCCATATCATTCCTTTTTAAAAATTGCAGCTGGCTACCACTATTTGCTGCTCGGCATCTTGGCGTCTGTCCAAGCCAGCATGCCACCCTTGAGGATATTCAACTGTGTAAATTGTTGCGCTTTCAGCAATTTGGCAGCCGCATTGGCGCGTCTGCCACGCTCACACACGACCAGCACCGGCTTGTCGCGAAATTTCTCCAGCTCCTTGAGGCGCGTAGACAACTGCGACAGAGGCACGTGACGCGCGCCTTGCAAATGGCCTTGGGCAAACTCGTCTGCTTCACGCACATCCAGCACCAGCGCAGACTTGCGGTTCATCAGCATCACCGCCTCGGTGACCGATAACGTGGTAATGCCTGCCACAGAGCGGCTTAACATCGGCAACAATAAAGCCAGGCCGGAGCCGATTGCCAGCCCGATTAACATCACATTTTGTTTAAAAAACTCCACTTGTACACTCGCCCTCTTTGCTTAATGTTTGCACCAGATGATTCGAAGGGTCAGCGCCCGTGCGGGTAGGCGTTGCCTGCGGTTGCGATTATAATAGATGAATTCGTCCATCTGACGTTCCGTCAACACTTTAAAGACTGTTAGCCATGTCAATCACACCTGTCATTTTGCTCATTCTCGATGGTTTTGGTCACAGCGAGACCACTGAATTCAATGCCGTGCTGCAAGCCAACACCCCAAACCTGGACAAGTTGAAGGCCATTTATCCACATAGCTTGATCAACGCTTCTGAACATTATGTTGGCTTGCCAGATGGCCAAATGGGCAACTCTGAAGTGGGCCATTTGAATATTGGGGCGGGACGTATCGTCTTTCAAGACTTTGAACGTATTAATAACAGCATTAGTAGCGGTGAGTTTTTCAAGCTGCCTGCGCTGGTCGAGGCGATGCAATCGCTCAAGGCGAACGACAAAGCGCTGCATATCCTTGGCTTGCTGTCTGACGGCGGCGTGCATAGCTACCAGCCGCACATTCACGCCATCCTTGAAATGGCCAAACAACAAGGCTTGAGCAAGCTCTATGTGCATGCCTTCCTCGATGGCCGTGACACGCCACCCAAAAGTGCGCAGCCTTACCTGCAAGCACTGGAAAATCACCTGAAAACACTGGGCATAGGCAAAGTTGCTTCTGTCGGTGGCCGCTTTTACGGCATGGACCGGGACAAACGCTGGGAGCGTGTATCGGTTGCTTATGAACTGCTGGTTAATGGCACCTCTGACTACATTGCCCCTGACAGCCTGACCGCGTTGCAACAAGCTTACGCACGTGATGAAAGTGATGAATTCGTCAAATGCACGGCGATTCGCGCCGCCGACGCCGCGCCAGTGCGCATGGAAGATGGCGACTGCCTGGTGTTTATGAACTTTAGAAGTGATCGTGCGCGCCAATTGACTGATGCCCTGCTCAACCCACAATTTAGCGGCTTTGAACGCAGCCGCGTGCCCAGCTTCAGCCATTACTTTACGCTGACGCAATATGACCAAAACCAGGCGCTGGCCGAACCTGTGTTTGCGCCGTTCACCGTGCCGAACACCTTTGGTGAATACGTTTCCAATCTTGGATTGAAACAGCTACGCATCGCCGAAACTGAAAAATACCCACACGTGACGTTTTTCTTTAACGGTGGCGAAGAAACCGTGTTTGTCGGCGAAGACCGTATCCTGGTGCCATCGCCAAAAGTGACCACCTATGACTTGCAACCAGAAATGAGCGCGCCAGAAGTTACCGACAAACTGGTAGCAGCGATTGAATCACAGCAATACCAAGCGGTGATTTGCAATTATGCTAACGGCGATATGGTCGGCCATACCGGCAACCTGCAAGCAGCCATTAAAGCGGTAGAAACGCTGGACACCTGCGTGGGGCGCGTGGTTGCTGCGGCGCAAAAAATGGGCGCAGAAGTGATTATCACTGCCGATCATGGCAATGCCGAAAGCATGTTTGACCACGCCAGCGACCAGGCGCATACCCAGCACACCACCAACCTGGTGCCGTTTATTTATATTGGGCGGGCCGGTCAAATCTGCACGGGCGGCGCACTTTCAGATATTGCCCCCACCTTGCTCGCATTGATGGGTGTGCCACAGCCTGCCGAAATGACAGGTAAAAACCTGATCACCCTGAATGCTGCCGCCTAAACCGGCCGGGCTAGTGCATGTTTGAATCTCGCATGTTAGCTGCGCAGAAGCCTTACGCACGGCCAACTCGCTTATGGGCCGCCTGGCTGGCGGTCAGTGTGGTGCTGGTTGCTGCCAGCCTGCCCTTACCTGCGCACGCGGCGGGCAATGACAAAGCCGAGTCTACCAAGGGTGACCTGGAACAGGTGAAAGAAAAAATTCAGCGACTGGCTAACGCGCTCAAAGCCTCACGCGTGGCCAAGCAGGACGCGCATGAAGCCCTAAAGGCCTCAGAAACAGCAATTAGCAGCTCCCGCAAAAAACTGCGCGAAATCCAGGATGCGCAGCAGGAAAACCGTGGCAAATTGCAGGACCTGCAAAAGCAGTTATCCCTGTTGCAGCGTCAGGTGAATCAGCAACGCAATGCCCTGAGCGAACAACTGAACCAGCAATATCGTCATGGCAACAACAGCCCGCTGCAAATGCTGCTGCAACAGCAAGACCCGGCCAATACCACACGCAATCTGAAATACCTGGGTTACCTCACGGCCGCGCATCAACAGCAGATTCAGTCATTACAAGACAACCAGGAAGCGATAGACCGCGTGCGCACGGCTACCACCGAGCAACTGCATGAAACCGAGCGCCTGGCCAGCCAATACAGCGAAACCACACAAAAGCTGGAGGGTGAAAAGTCACGCCGTACCGAAGCTCTGAAAGAGCTGTCTAAGCAAATTGAGACGCAAGAACAACAGATGGTGCGGCTGAAAAAAGACGAAGAAGCCTTGTCTCAATTGTTCCAGCGCCTGTTGGCGGAAGCGAAAAAGCGCGAACAAGAGGCACTAGCCAGAGCCAAGCGTGAAAAAGAAGCGGCGGCGAAAAAAGCGGCCGAGCTGGCGCGTAAGAAAAAATCTGCCGGGCGCACCTTTGAGCGCGCACCGCAAACGAATGTAGAAGACAGTGAGAGCAACACGCAAAGCAATACGGTCATCGCCAAAAACGAAACCCTGCCAGAGTACAACGCCAATAAAGAAAACTTTTCACAGTTGCGCGGACGCTTGCGCTTGCCGGTGCGTGGTGACGTGATTAACCGCTTTGGCACCGCACGTGCCGACACTGGTGTCAGCTGGAAAGGCATTTTCATCCGCGCCAAAGAGGGCAGTGAAGTCAAATCGGTCGCAGGCGGGCAAGTGGTGTTTGCCGACTGGATGCGCGGCTTTGGCAACCTGATCGTGATTGACCATGGCAATGGCTATATGAGTTTGTATGGCAACAATGAGGCGCTGTATAAAGGTTCTGGCCAAAGTGTCAAATCCGGCGACACCATCGCCGCCGTCGGCAATAGCGGCGGCAATGCCGAAAACGGCGTCTACTACGAGTTACGCCGCAACAGTATTCCTTTTGACCCACTGCAATGGAGCTCCGTGCGTTAACCTGGCACGGCCTGACCCCGACACCCCAGTATAAAAACCACCTGCATACCAGGTGGTTTTTTGCGTGTAACCACTCTCACTTCCGCAACAATATAAATTAATTTAAATTTAATTATCATTTATTAACACATTCATATACCATCAGATTTCCGGCATATCGCCGGGAGGCTATCCAGGCAGGCTCGTATAGTCCTCATTACCCTAGCATCAACTTAACTCGTTTTTTATTAAAACAGTCGTTTAGGAGAATCGCCATGGAAGTGAATGTTGGAGTCATTAATCCTTATGCTGCCGCAGAAGTCATTGCGCAAAAGAAAATCAACTGGGAACAAGTCGCAGAACCGCAAGTGATGCTGGCTGAGATTTTGGGCGTGAGCGCAGAGCAGATTTTCGACCTGCGCAACCCTATCCTCAGGCCAGACGCAGAGTTAGCCGCCGACGGCAAGCTGAAACCCTTATCAGAAGCGCAAACGGCGGCCAGAGTTACCAATTTTTTTAAAGCACAAGCGATGCCGGTCAGCCGCTCTATCGCCGCACAACGCCTGAGGCTGTCTACTATCCAGAAAAACACGGTGATCTCTGACACGTTCTTGCGGGCTGCCACCCAAAT
>CAYPZE010000049.1:0-12101 GCA_964415305.1 uncultured Methylotenera sp. | reverse complement strand
GGTGCCCTCTTCTTTGGTTACTTTCTGAGGGGCAAGCATCAGAAAGTGACTCGCCAAGAGGCGAAAAAGTAAGTCACATGAGCCCACAGAAGCAAAAAATGAGGAAAATGATGTTTCTTCATAATCCCCAAATCAGCCATCAAACCAATTCACGTATAATCCCGCCATGGCCTTCAAACACATTACCTCCCGCGATAATCCCGTTTTTAAACAGCTACGCAAACTGCTCGATCAGTCGCGCGAGCGTAAAAAAACAGCGTCTACGCTGCTCGAAGGCGTGCATTTAATTGAGGCATATTGCCAAACCTATGGCGAGCCGCGTTTGCTGATTATTCCCGAAGGGCATAGCACGGTAGAGGCGACTGGGCTGATTCAGCAGTTGTCTGATGTAGATACCATGTTGCTGCCGACCTTGATGTTTGCCGAGCTGGCGCCAGTCGCGTCTAGTAGTGGTGTGATGGCGCTGGTGGATATCCCTGCGCCAGTGTTACCTGAAAGCATTGATTTTGCCTTGTTGATTGAGGATATTCAGGACCCGGGTAATTTGGGCAGTATGTTACGCACGGCGGCTGCGGCGGGCGTGCAGGTGGCTTATTTGAGCAAGGGCTGCACCGATGCCTGGTCACCCAAGGCTTTGCGCGGCGGGCAGGGCGCGCAGTTTGTGTTGCCGGTGGTGGAAGGCGTGGATGCGGTAGAGGTGGTGGATGCGTTTGCCGGTAACACCCTGGCGCTGACCATGCAGGGTGACAGCTTGTATCAGCAAGCTTTGCGTGAGCCGGTGCTGTTTGCGGTGGGTAATGAAGGCGCGGGTATTTCAGCCGCCTTGCAATCTGCCGTGAGCACTTGCATCACGATTCCGATGGCGCATCAAGGCACCTTGGCGCTGGAGTCGCTGAATGCGGCGGCAGCGACAGCGGTGGCGCTGTTTGAGTGTCAGCGCCAACGCTTGCTGGCGGATTAACTACTTTTAGTGTGTGACCTCGTGGTCATCATCCTCGTCAAATAGCGCCAGCGCTTCTTGCTCGTCGACCACATAGTGCTTGTTACAAAAATCGCACTGAATCTGCACGCTGCCTTGTTCTTCGATGATGCTGCGCACTTCGGCCATGCCGAGCATTTGCAGCATATTGGTGACGCTGGTTTGTGAACAACTGCAAAATGCGAGCACTTCGCGGCCACTAAACAAACGCACATCTTCTTCTACAAACAGGCGTTGCAGCAGGGTAACCGTGTCCAGGTTTAACAATTCCTGGTCGGTCACCGTGCCTGCCAGGTGTTGCACACGGTTCCAGCAATCGAGGTCAGTTTCTTGCTGTTGCGGCAATTTTTGCAGTAGCAAGCCTGAGGCGCGTTCGCCATCTGAGGCTAACCACAAACGCGTATCAATTTGTTGTGAGCGCAGCATGTAGTTTTCCAGCATGCTGGCGATGCTGTCGCCTTCTAGCGGTACGATGCCTTGATACGGCTCACCTTCTTCTGGCATCAGGGTAATCACTAGTTGCCCTTGTTTGAGCCAATCGGTGAGCTGGTCGCCAGGTAACTCACTGCCGACTTTAGCCGTGGTTCGAATATTGAGCTCTGAGGTACATTCCACCACCAGCAGTTGCAGCGCCCCCTGACTTTGCAATTGTAAAATCAGCTTGCCTTGCATTTTGAGGGTGGCAGTGAGCAGCACGCTGGCGGCAGTAAACTCACCGATGACTTTTTTCAGCGCTGGTGGCAATGTCTGGTGCTCCAGCGCAGTCAGCAGGCTTTGGTCTAGCTGGACACAGTTGCCACGCACGGCTGACTGCTCAAAAATAAACGGGTGTAATTGGTCTTGGTTGCGATCTTGGTTCATATCGCTATTTTACCATTGTGCGGCCGGGCAGATTGTTAACGGCGGGTAATTTTCGGCAACTGCCAGTGCGCGATAGCCCATTGCCATAGGTCTGCTACTGCGAATGACTGCACATTGGCGGGGAGCGTTTGTTGTAAGAAGCTGAGTGCGGCGACCAGCGTTGCCACAACATTATCGTCTGGTAAGGCGGTCGCTAAGGTCTGTTTGCTTAGTTTTTGGCCGTCGGCATTGAGTACCAGTGGAATATGGGCGTAGACCGGCGTTGGGTAGCCCAGTAATTGTTGCAGGTAAATTTGCCGCGTGGTGGAGTTGAGCAAATCTGCCCCACGCAGCACATGCGTCACGCCTTGCAAGGCATCATCCACCACCACGGCTAATTGATAGCTGAATAATCCGTCTGCGCGCTTCACTACAAAGTCACCAATGTCGTTGGCCATCTGGTGTTGCTGCTGGCCTTGCATCTGATCTTCAAACCGGATGGTTTGCGCGTCTGTTTTAATGCGCCAGGCAGCCGCGGCGCCAGGTTTGGTGGCATGCTGCAAACAGGTGCCGGGATAAATGGCACCTTCTATGCCGAGCAAGGTGCTGGAGTCGGCAATTTCCTTGCGTGAGCAGGTGCAGGGATAAGCCAAGCCACGTTGTTGCAATTGCGCCAGGGCGGTTTGGTAGTGTTCACCGCGCTGGCTTTGGTAAGCAATGTCGCCATCCCACACAAAGCCGTAGCGTTGCAGGGTATGAATAATCTCTTCACTGGCGCCCGCGACATACCTGGTTTGATCCACATCCTCAATGCGCAACAACCATTGCCCGCCGCGGCTTTTGGCATCGCAGTAGCTGGCAACTGCGGCCACCAATGAGCCAAAATGCAAGGGCCCAGTGGGCGAGGGGGCAAAGCGGCCGACGACCATGTTTGAGTGAGTATTATTGCGCTGCGTAGGGTGGAATATGCCAGGCCACCAGTTGCGCGCCGCGCAGCTGCAAATGACAGGCCATGCGCTCCACGCCCTGGCTGGAGACATCAAAAGTATACGTGCGCTGCAATTGCATGCGGCCATTGCCATCGCGGGCAAAGCCGACGCGTGAGCAGGCGACGGTTTCATCTAAAAATTGCAGGTGGCAGCGCTCTGCCAATTGGCGGCCAATCTTTAATGCCGCTTCGCGTTTGGCCACAGAGTCCATCCAAAACCATGCGCCCGCAATTAAAATGGCTAATAAAGCCCATTCAGCCATTGTTGTTCTCCCATAAAGCGATCCTAGGTTTCAGTGTATGATGTTTCAAGTTCATATTCCTCTATATCAGTGCAGCCTGTCATGAGTTCAAGTCGCGAAGCAGACGCTATTCAAGCTTATTATAATTTATTGCATGGCAAGGGCGCGGATGCTGCCATTATGGCGCAACGTGATGCCTTACTGGCAGAGTTAACGCCATTGCTGGAAGAGCTGGAGTGTACCAGCACAGCCTACCGCCAGGCGGTTGACGACTGCTTGGCAGATAAACCTGCGCAACGTTGGCCTGAATTGCTCACCATTATCCGCGAGTTTTATCCGTTTTGGCGTGGCGATGTTAAAGCCGTCATGCAATATGCAGATACAGTGGGGTTTGAGTTGCACCCCATCAGTTGGCAACCGGCGGTCATCGACTTGCAATCCGTCTGGCCAGCGTTGCAGTCTGAAAAGTTTGAAACCTCAGAGCTATGGGCGCTCAACGGTTATGTCAAAGCGCTTAAATCCATGGAGCACAAGCAGGAGATGGATATTGAGTTGCGCACACGCATGGCAAAGCTAATGTTGCTGCGTTTGCGTGAAGCACCTTTGTCAGAAAAAAATGCTTTTCGCATCACTGCCGATGCGACCTTGCCTTTGTTTAACCTCAAAAATACCCGCCACCTGTTTTTAAATGCTGTGCGTGAGTTTTACTACTTTTGGGCGGCGCATCCTGATGCGGTTGACATGCTCAAACAGCTGCAACCGCCCGAGATTATGTAAAAACGCACTAAAAATGTGCAATGCACTTTAGTTGGTTCGTTTTTGGTGCGTTATGCGGGTAAGCTAAAATCTCCTGCCTTTAAAATCAACCACATACAAATGGTCTGATATTTGCTTTCCACATGCGCAATAAAAAAGCGTGCCTTAAGGCAAAACGCTCCTATATATAAAATTTTTGTATAAAAACTATAGTTCGGAGAGCGAAATGGAAGCATTAGTGTCAGCGAATGACGTCTTGTTTGTATTGCTTGGGGCCATTATGGTGCTGGCGATGCATGCCGGGTTTGCCTTTTTAGAAGTCGGCACCGTGCGTCAAAAAAACCAGGTCAATGCCCTGGTTAAAATTATGGTGGATTTTTGCGTGTCTACCATTGCCTATTTTTTCATTGGTTATAGCATTGCTTATGGCATCAACTTTTTCAGCGGCGCGGATGTATTAGCTGCGAAAAGTGGCTATGACCTGGTCAAATTCTTTTTTCTACTCACCTTTGCCGCTGCCATCCCGGCTATTGTCTCTGGTGGCATCGCCGAGCGTGCCAAATTCAACCCGCAAATGGCTGCGACTTTTCTCATTGTCGGTTTTGTGTACCCGTTTTTTGAAGGCATCGCCTGGAACAACCATTTTGGTTTTCAAGACTGGTTAAAAACCAGCTTTGGCGCTGGCTTTCATGACTTTGCTGGCTCGGTGGTCGTGCATGCCATGGGTGGTTGGATCGCGCTGGCGGCGGTATTGTTACTGGGCGCACGTACTGGGCGTTATACCAAAGATGGTCGCCTGCATGCCTATCCTCCGTCTAATATTCCTTTTCTCGCTTTAGGCGCCTGGATACTCACGGTCGGCTGGTTTGGCTTTAACGTCATGTCGGCACAATCGATACAAAACATTTCCGGCCTGGTCGCCGTCAACTCACTCATGGCCTTGGTCGGCGGCACACTGGCCGCACTGGTGCTCGGTAAAAATGACCCAGGTTTTGTCCACAACGGCCCTTTGGCTGGCCTGGTTGCCGTCTGTGCTGGCTCTGACGTTATGCACCCGCTAGGCGCCTTAGTCACCGGTGCCGTGGCAGGCTCGCTGTTTGTATGGACGTTTACCGTCACCCAAAATCGCTTAAAAATTGATGACGTACTCGGCGTCTGGCCACTGCACGGCTTATGTGGTGCCTGGGGTGGCATTGCCGCTGGTATTTTTGGCTGCTCAGCATTAGGGGGCATGGGCGGCGTCAGTATTATCAGCCAGTTAGTCGGCACACTGCTGGGCGTCGTGATCGCGTTGGCGGGCGGTGCAATTGTTTATGGTTTGATTAAAAAAATGGTTGGTTTAAGGCTGGATGCCGAGTCAGAGTTTGATGGTGCCGACTTAAGCATCCATAAAATCCCGTCTGTGTCTGGCGATTAAATCTAAACTCACGACTTCGATTCACTATCACCGCATTTGATAGACAACGGCCTCCAAATTGGAGGCCGTTTTGTGTTCAGGCTGATGAGTTAGCTTTTAACTTCTAAACTGTTCTTCACTGCTTTCACACCTTCAATTTTCGCGACAATTTTCTCTGCTTTTTGCTTCATCGCGGCGTTTTCAACAAAGCCACTCAAGATCACTTCCCCTTTGTAAGTTTCTACGCTGATCTGCAAGCTCTTGATATCTTTGGCTCTTAACAATTCTTCCTTCGCCTTAGTGGTAATCACACTATCATCGACCACGCGTGACACATTTTTGTTGACCGCTTTAGATTTATAAGTGGAATACTCGTCTTGGTCTAAGGTACCATCTTTATCAACATCCGCTTTGGCAAAGCGCTTTTTGGTGAAAAGCTTATCTTCTGAGGCTTCGGTGTATGAAAGCAATCCATCCCCTGATTTATCAAGTTGATTAAATTCAGTAGACAACGGCGCTTGATTGTCTTTGATTTCATCTGTATCGAAAGCCATCGCATGGGTTGAGGCAATACAAATGAAAGTCGCTGCTAACACGTTGGTTTTAAAAGATGTTTTCATGATATTTTTCCTTAGTTGATGAAGGCACAAAACATTGCTTTATAAATTTGTCTTGTTACTATCCATACTACGGCGATATGTTTATTCACAACATCCTCGCAATGCTGATTCGGCTGTCGGTGGGCGCTGACAGCCTTTAGCTTTTTTAAGCCTTAAAACGATATCAGGCCGATATAAAAAAACCTGCCAGAGGGCAGATTTTTTGTATGGCACACGCGTCGCCTTAGTCTTGGGTCGGGCTGTGATACCTTGCCAGCCAGTGCGCATAAGGCGCAGGCAGCACCCAGGCCGCATTTTCTTTGCCGAGTTGCTTGGCAGCGAAATAGGGCCAATGTGGGTTTTCGAGGTGGGCGCGGCCTATCATGGCTAGGTCCAGTTCTTGTTTGCGGATCGCGTTGTCTGCCAATGACGGCGCACCAAAGCCCCAAGCGGATGACACTGGAATACCGGCCTCACTACGTACGCGCTGGGCAATTGGGGCCAAAAATGCCGGACCCCACGGGATATTGGTTTCAGGGATTGTGAAGCCGACACTCACACTCAGCATATCCAGGCCGCGCTGTTTCCAGGCTTTTACTAGCTCAATCGACTCACTCAAGGTTTCTTCATCTTTGCCATCGTATTCAATGACGCCAAATCGTGCGGTCAGTGGCAGGTTTTCTGGCCAGACATCGCGGATGGCTTCCAGGGTTTCAATGGTGAAGCGCGAGCGGTTCTCGAAACTGCCGCCGTAACTATCGGTGCGTTGGTTAGAATGTGCAGAGGTAAAACTTTGCCCGAGGTAGCCATGCGCAAAGTGGATTTCCAGCCACTCAAAGCCTGCATCCCGCGCGCGTTTGGCGGCGGCCACAAAGTCAGCTTTTACGCGATTGATATCCTCTATCGTCATTGCTTTTGGGACACGTGGCAAATCTCCACCAAAGGCAATCGCTGACGGGGCGATCGGTTGCCAGGCGCGCGGATCATTTGCTGGCAGATGGTCGTCACCTTCCCAGGGTTTGTTGGCACTGGCTTTGCGGCCAGCGTGCGCAATCTGGATGCCAGGCACCGCACCAGCCGCTTTAATGGCCGCGGCAATTTCACCCAGTTTTTCAGCTTGTACATCATTCCAGATGCCCAGGCAACCCGGCGTGATGCGGCCTTCTGGCGCCACACCTGTGGCTTCTACAATTACCAAGCCGCTGCCGCCACGTGCCAGGCTGGTGTAATGCGTCAAATGCCAGTCATTCACCAGGCCGTCTTCGGCCATGTATTGGCACATCGGCGGAATCGCGATGCGGTTTCTGAGCGTGACATCCTTTAATTGGTAGCTGGAAAATAAATCTGCCATCATCATCCTTTGGGCGTGTTGAATTGGTTAATCAAATCTGGTGTTAACTTCTAATGTTCGAATATAATCGAACTATGGAATAATATCAAGCGTTGTGATAAATTTTATACATGCGACAAATTAAGCACCCAAGTATTGATCAGATAGAGCTGACGGACATTATGTACGCGCTGTCTGACCCCACTCGCCTTGAGATCGTCGGGCAACTGGCCAATGCCGGGCGCAAAATGACTTGCGGTGAGTTTGACTTGAATCGCCCTAAATCCAGCTTGTCGCATCACTTTAAAATTTTAAGAGCCGCAGGCATTGTGGAGACATTAATCGAAGGTACTGAGCATATGAATGCACTCAGGGTGGCGGAGATTGAGCAGAAGTTTCCGGGCGTGTTGCAGTCGGTTTTAATTGCACTTGGTAAGTCGTAAAGGGACTATTGTTGTTGAAAAACACCTCCAATCAAGAGGTGTTTTTTATTTTGCGGGCTTTATATTTTCCCTATCAGATAACCAGACCGAATAGAGAGTCACGAGTGTATAGACGGGAAATGTAGCTGTCTCAGTATGTTGCATACGGACTCACTGGATTACACACCCTTAAGCACACTTCTAGTCCACTATTCATCGTTCTTTAATATGAGATTTCTACATTCCTAAATTAACGATTCAGGGAAGGTAATCATGCGCAGTTCTCAAGTGTTGATCTCAATACTGTTACTTATCACTTTTCAGTATGTTTTTGCAGCGGGGATCGATGACTTCAATACCTTGATTGGATATGCAGAAAAAGGCGATGCTAACGCTCAAAACAAGATCGCCGTGAGCTATATGCAGGGTACGGGTGTTTCCAAAGATCTCAGCAAAGCATTTTTTTGGTTTGAAAAAGCAGCTAACCAGAATCATGCCGAGGCTCAATATTATTATGCAACCTTCATTCTGAACGGATACGCCACTGCAAAGTTTCCTGAGAAATCTATCACTTGGTTTGAGAAGTCGGCGCAACGGGGAAATATCAATGCACAAAACAGCTTGGGCATTCTCTACATGATTGGACTGGGCACTAAGATTAATTATGCTGAATCATTCAAATGGCTGCAGAAAGCAGCTGAAGGCGGCATAGCAGATGCCATGTACAACCTAGGCCAGCTTTATGAAAAAGGCGCAGGCACTGATCAGAATAGTTTCAAGGCCATTTATTGGTATGAAAAGGCTGCGAAACAGGGGTTTACAAGCGCAGAGTTTGAGTTGGGCGTAGCACATGCTAATGGTCTTGGCGGCTATGAAAAAAATATTACAAAGGCAACAGAGTGGTATGAGAAAGCCGCTAACAAAGGAAACGTATTTGCCCAGGCAAATCTCGGCCACATTTATAGCAGAGGATGCAGTAATGTCGATTACATGGTGGTTCGCAATGATAAAGGTGTCAAATCAATTGGGCCAAATGATTACCGTCAGACCTGTCATGCTAACCAAGCTTTTTATTGGTATAAGAGAGCAGCTGAAGGTGGGCTGCCGGATGTGCAGTTCATCATAGGAAGTATCTATGCTGGGATGGGCGATATATCCAAACTTGAAGGTTTGGAATGGATTAAGAAATCGTCGCTTAATAAATATCCACCAGCAAATGAATATATTACAAAGCATCAAAAAGAGTTTGAGAAAACTGCTCAAGCGCTAAGGGAAAAGTTTAAACGGGAATCAGAAAGCTGGCCCTATAAATCTAATTTAGCAATGAGCGAAGTTGCTGAAGATCAGAACCCAATTTTCATAGAGCACCGAGCCATCGCGCATCAGTTTGGCATATTGGGGTTGGAGCAGAACCTTATTAAGGCCACAGAGGGGTATTTTAAATATCTGACAATTGAAAATACCCCTAGATTCAGCCACTCACAGAAAAACTTGGAGGCTGTTTTCAGTAGAGGTTTGCAACAAACAGCCCTCAATTTTAAAGACGAGTATGTGGATGCAAAAGCCAGGGTTGTAGAGCTTGCTAATCATGGTGATCTTGCAGCAATCAAGTTTTTGGCCCGATTTTATGTCAGTGGATCTTGTGAGTTTTTCAGCATGCAAGAGGCAAGAGCATGGTATGAAAAAGCCGCAAACCTCGATGATAAAAACGCAATGCTTGCACTTGCTCGGCTATATAAAAGCTCAGCACCTAATCAATCTGGCCCAGAAGCTCGTCCTGATTACACCAAATCTTTGTATTGGTTTAAAAAGCTAGATTTGAGTGATAAGCCTAATGCTCAATACGACCTTGCGGGCATATATCTAAACGAAAAATTCCCAACATACGATCCAGAGGCCGCAATTGAGACCTTAGAGAAGGCTTCCGATAGCAACCATGTCGAGGCAAAGAAAACTTTAGCCAAGATTTATCAGGACGGCAAGTTGACTGCCAAAAAACCAGACAGAGTTGCTGCTTTAATGAAAGATGTCACTCGACTAGAAAAAACCCCGTCATCTAACAAGGCTGGCTCAAGTTTGAGGCAGCCTAAGCCTGATTATTGCAGCGACTCTTCTGATGAGTTTGATACTAGTCCATTTGAACGTTTGATTCTTATAGGAAAGGACCGATAACCAATGTCTAATCAGACATGGAAAAGATTGCCAGTAGCTGCGAGTATTGGGCTATCAATCAGCCCTCTGTAGTCATCTGAAATAAAACAACCATAAATTGGTAGTAACTTGGTCACCGACTTTTAAAAAAAATCAACACTATATGAAAAAAGAATATGTAATACCGGCATCACTGATGTTGATGCTAGTTACCTCATGCGCAACCACATCCGACATCCGAACTGTAGAGGATAGGCACGGCTTAATCTCTGTCAATTTGCCTCCGCTGTGGTTAGACCAAACATTCACCCATCAACAGGAGCGTGATCAGGTCTCTAAGTACGGCAAACTTAAAACAGACTCAGGTATCAGATTTCTGCTTTACTTAGAAACCCAAAACAAAGAAGCTCATTGTTTAATGAGAGAGCTGACATATAGCATGGGTGAGGTGGGTTATTACTGGAATTTAGAGACCTTAGCCAATGAAATCGCTAAAGTCAAAGATGCAGAATTGGAGTCGAATACGATGAATGCGTATTTGCAGAAGGGTATTCCAGTACCTATAAGTCAAAACGGTATGACCATCTCGAAGAGTAATAAGACTGAAAATATTGCATCTAATCAACGCTCATTTCCGAATCAGAGGAGGTTTGAAGTTCGAGAGGGTTGGGAAACGGTCAAAAACCACTCCTACAACAATAAGAGCGTTGTTGGTGCAAGTGCAATCACTTGGACCGACGTCACAGAGTTTCCAATGACCGAAAACAAGAAAAGAATTTTCTTTGTTTCAGAGTGCATATCAACTGGTTTCCCTGAAACAGAAGCGAAACGTAAAGAGGATGTAATAGCAATTTTGCAGTCAATCAAGCTGACGTACTGAGAGCTTGATATAAGGTAAGAGATAATTTTCTAACAATTTCATCAAGACCCAAGACGTTAACCTTGAGTCTCTTTATAAATGATGACCGCTCGGCGCGTCGAACACAGTATTTACTGATTATGAGTACGACGCTCTGCCAGCACATTATTCTGAAATTGCTATTTTAGTACACATCCCGCACATAGCGCTTTTCCTGCGCCATCTTAGCCACATAGTCAGTCGCAGTCTCTGTACTCATCTTGCCGTGCGTTTGCACAATCGTTTTTAGTGCAGCATCCACATCTTTTGCCATACGGCTGGCATCGCCACACACGCAAAAGTGCGCGCCTTGTTGCAGCCATTGCCATAGCATTTCACCTTGCTCGAGCATGCGGTGTTGCACATACATCTTGTCAGCCTGATCACGTGAGAAGGCCGTGTCTAAGTGGGTTAATACGCCTGTTTGTTGTAGTGTCTCTAATTCTTCGCGGTAGTAAAAGTCGGTGGCGGCGTGTTGTTCGCCAAAAAACAGCCAGTTTTTGCCCTTGGCAGCAGTGGCTTGGCGTTCTTGCAAAAAGGCGATAAATGGCGCAATGCCAGTGCCGGGGCCGACCATAATCAACGGTGCATCCGGGTTTTTGGGCGGGCGGAAGTGGGCCGAGCGTTGCAGGAAGAGCGATACATCACCCTCTAGAGCACGGTCTGCCATAAATGTGGAGCAGACGCCGCCGCGTGACAGGTGATCGCCATAACGCACAGTTGAGACGGTTAAATGCACCTGGTCTGGATAGACCTTGGGACTGGATGAAATGGAGTATAACCGGGGTTGCAGGCGTTTGAGCACGGCCAGCCAATCGCTGGCTTCGACCCGGATAGGGAAGGCAAGCAGCAGGTCAATCAGCTGCTTGCCCCATAGCCAGTCTTTCAGCCGTTGCTCATCTTCCATCAAGAGAGCGAGTGCCGGGCTGGCACTGCGTGTTTGTACAAATTTCAATAGATCGGGCGTAATGCGAGCGATCTCATAGTGGTGCAACAACGCCTCACTCAGGGCAAGCGTGCCTTGATCCTTGACTGTGACCATGGTGGATGCGGAAAGCTTTAATGCCCGCAAGATGTCACCGACCAGTTCTGGGCAGTTCGTCGGCCATACACCCAGGGCATCGCCGGCTTCATACGTAAACCCGCTGCCGGTTAAATCAAAGCCAAACTGGCGGATTTCCTTATCTGAACCTTCTGCGTTCAGGCGCTGGTTGATGATGAGCTTTGTGCGTAAGGGATGTTGGCGGGTGTAAACAGGGGCTGCTGGTGTTTGTGCAATAGCGTTTGGGATTTCATCCACTTCATCGGCCATCGCTAGCGCAGGTTGGCTAAGGTTGGCAGTGGCATTCGCCAGCGCCGTGACTGCTTGATCCAGCCAGGCATTGGCTGTTTCTTCATAGTCTGGCTCGCAGTCTGCGCGGTCTATCAGGCGTTGTGCACCCAGGGCTTCCAGGCGCGCATCCAGTTTGCGGCCAAAGCCGCAGAACTGGTCATAATTAG
>CAYPZE010000048.1:0-12293 GCA_964415305.1 uncultured Methylotenera sp. | reverse complement strand
CCACGCCCTAGCGGCATGACATTTAATATTCGTGGTTACGGTGATAACGAAGATGTGATGGTCAAAGTGGATGGCGTGCCCAAAGGATTTGAAAAATACCGCATGGGCGGCACGTTTATCGAGCCTGAGTTATTAAAAAGTATTGAGGTGCAGCGTGGCCCGCAAATCACCAGTGGTTCAGGCTCATTAGGCGGCACCATTAATGCGACCACTAAAAGCGCCGAAGACTTTTTAAAACCTGGCCAGAAATATGGCGGCAAGATCAAGTTTGGCTATGGCAATAATAGTGATGAGTATTCGCGGTCTTACTTGTTATACGCCCGGCCAGATGAACGGGTGGATATTTTGTATAACTACTCCAATCGACAGGCAAATAACATGACTTTGGGGGATGGCACCAAGCTTGAAAACTCGGCCATTGAATCAATTTCTCAGTTGCTTAAGGTGAGTTTGTTTCCCACTGAAGACTTACAACTAGTCACCTCTATCGTCAAATTCGATGATACTGGCTTACAGCCGTACGATGCGACTGGTGGCCAGCCTGGCTTTTTTGGAAACGTGATTCGTACAGTGGACGATTTGACCTGGTCTGAAACCGTGAATTATGACCCGGAAAGTCGATTGGTTAATTTGAAAGCGACCGTAGGTGCTGGACACACTAATCTGCATGATTTAATCGGACAGGGGCCGTCATTTGGTTCTACATTTAATCCGCGACAACCTCAGTGTAATGGGGTTGTTAATACCTCAAATCCTGCTGATACAACGACTTGTCGCGGCAATCTGAATGATACTTACGAGTATAAGACCAAGACGGTAGATATTAGCAACCGCGCCGTACTGTTCGAGTCAGATTCATTCACGGCTTCATTGTTGGCAGGTTATCAATACAACTCAAGTGAACGGGAAATTTCAAGGCTTTATGATAACCTCAATACGTTCATGCAATCCTTATATCCTAATGGATTCAATGCCTCAGCACCACCCGGACGTAAGTCGTTTGAGGCGATGTATCTACAGCCCAAGCTGGAGATTGGTCAATTCACGGTGACCCCAGGCTATCGGCAAGACCGTTATAAGGTTGAGGCCGCTGGCGGTACGTTGGCCTTGCTGGAACCGTATGATCAGAAAAGCACGATCAGATTTAAAGAGGAGACCTGGAGTTTGGGGCTGGCTTATGATGCGTTTGCCAAAACTAACCCGGACAAGCTGACCTTTTACAGCAACTATGGCCAAGGTTTTCGGCCACCGCTGATTGATGAATACTTTACGCAAGGTCCTTTTAGCCGTTGCCGTAATGGGTTGATGCCCATCAATGGCCCTGCATCGCTGATTTGCGGTGAGTTATATCAGCCGCAGCGTTCAGAAACGACAGAAGTTGGCGTGAGTTACCAAACACCCCATCTGTTTAATACTGATGTCTGGTTCTCTGGCAAACTTAACTTTTACCATACCTACACGTCACATTTGTTGCTCTCATTACGAGAGGATGACGATGGCAATATCACTCAAAATGGCTGGGAGCGCCGTAACGGTGTAGAGGTCGAAAGTTTTATGCAGTATCGCGGCTGGTATTTGCGCACGGGGTATTCCAAATTAAGAGGGGAGATGTTTACCGGTATAAGCTATGCGCCTCTATATACAGCCCCTGGCAACGCCTTGAATATTAACCTCGGTACGGAGTTAACCAAGAATATCGACGTGAATCTGACTTATCGAAAAGTGTCAGAAAGAAATATTCTGTTGAGCGGGGATGGTACAACAAACAGCCCCTATCAGTTTGGTGTGCAGGATGCCTATGAGTTGTGGAATGCCGGTGCGCGCTTTAAAGTGAATGAGCAGCTCACACTACGCTTAATTGGTGAGAATCTTAAGAATGAGATCTATCGTCTTGATGGGTCTATGGGCGGTATCGGTATCTACGGCCCCGGCCGCAATGTGAAGTTTCTGGTGGAGATGACGTATTAATCGCCGCCTTACAGCGGTGTCACGTCATCCTCACCCAGTAGGTGCAGGTTGTTTTTGTGACGCAAGGTTTGGCGTTCGTTCAGGCGTTTTTGGGCTGGGCTTGGGAAGTCGGTATAACTGATCACGCTGCGATCAATCAAAATACCGATCAGGTCTTCGAGCACGCGTGCCAGTTGAATATCGCTTTCACGGAAAGTATGGTGTTTTTTCAGCTCATCATCTAAAAAACACAGATATTCGGTATCCGTGTTTTCAATGGCTACCCAGTCTGCAGCAATCTGCGTATGCGGGCTGGCAGCAATAATTACACCTTCATTATTTTTTAATACGTAGGCCATACGGTGTCATTCCTCGTCACTTGGCGGCGTGTTGTCATTATATTATGCAAGCAGAAGCAATAACCATGCCTTAAAGGTGGGTTAAATCGCGCCGGTAATAATACCGCCGCCCAGGCAGACATTGCTTTCATACACCACCACGCTTTGGCCTGGTGTGATTGCCCATTGGTGCTGGCCAAAACGGATGGTCGCTTCTTCGGCATTCACCGCATCCACTTCACATGGCGCATCTGGCTGGCGATAACGCGTTTTGGCGGCATAGACCCAGTTGGTTTGGGGTTCTTCACCACTAATCCAGTGTAATTGGCCTGCGGTTAAGCCATCGCTTTGTAATAGCGGATGATCATGCCCTTGCACCACAATTAGCTCGTTATCTGCCATGTGTTTGGCAGCGACAAACCAGGGTTCGCCATTGCTCTCACGGCTGCCGCCAATCTTCAGGCCCTGGCGCTGACCAATGGTGTAATACATCAGGCCCTCGTGTTCACCCACCACTCTGCCTTCTGGTGTGCGCATCACGCCAGGGTGACGTGGCAGATAGCGTTGTAAAAACTCCTGAAACGGACGTTCGCCAATAAAGCAAATGCCGGTGGAATCCTTTTTCTCGGCATTGGCCAGGCCGTGTTCACGCGCGATTTCGCGCACTTCACGTTTGAGATATTTGCCCAGTGGGAACAGCGTTTTTGACAGTTGTGCCTGGTTCAGACGTGACAAAAAGTAGCTCTGGTCTTTGCTGCCGTCATCGGCTTTAAGCAGTTGAAAGTTGCCAGGTTGAATCGGGTTTTCACGCACTTGTGCATAATGGCCAGTCGCAATCAGGTCAGCACCCATGCCCATGGCGTGGTCCAAAAACGCTTTAAACTTGATTTCTGCGTTACACAAAATATCCGGGTTAGGCGTACGGCCAGCCTGGTATTCCTGCAGAAAGTTAGCGAATACTCGCTCTTTATACTCGGCGCTAAAATTCACGGTTTCAATGTCAATACCGATTCTATCGGCTGCAGAAACGGCGTCGATCAAGTCCTGGCGCGAAGAACAATATTCATCATTATCATCGTCCTCCCAGTTTTTCATAAACAAACCAGTGACCTGATAACCTTGTTGTTTCAGCAACAAGGCTGTGACGGAAGAATCAACACCGCCGGACAACCCGACGATGACATGTGGCTTACTCATAGTGCTTGGCCCAAATGCTTCAAAATGTCTAAAGAATAACGCTTGCCTGCCAGGTAATCCTGCACGCACAACAATACTTGCGGGCTACGCATCAACTCGCCTTCGGCGGCAATTTCTGCTTCGGTTTTCCATACGGTGCGAATAATGCCATCATCCAAGGCCTGCTCAGGATAGTGCGTGCCCAGTTTGCCGTAAAAAGCAAAGCGCAAATAGGTGATGCCATTGAGCGGATGCTGCCAGTGGTAAATACCGACCAGCGCCTCAGGCGTGAAATCGTAAGCCGTTTCTTCCAGCGTTTCGCGAATCGCGGCCTCAATAATGGTCTCGTTTTCTTCGAGATGCCCGGCAGGCTGGTTAAAGCGATTGCCGCGGTCCGTGGTTTCTTCAACCAGCAAAAACTTGCCGTCCTGCTCAATGATGGCCGCCACGGTCACGTTAGGCTTCCACTGCTGGGAGGATTTCGATGGATTTGAAACGGAGGAATTCAAAATGCGCAGGTTTCGTTAAAAGCGCTATTTTACCGCTAAGTGATTGATTGGGGGAATCTTTACTGGGTCGTGTTTCTCGGTTGCTGATTGTTAAATGCCTATATTTAAGATAACAGTTATAATTTGATCGGCTCAGTTATCGCAGACCATCCGTCAGTATTAATTCCATCAAGCTGGTGGTCAGGAATTTCCTTACATAATAGGTTTTTTAAATCATTAACTGCTTTGAGTGCCTGACTGGCATTTTCGATTGTGATTTGTTGCTCTAATTTTGATTCTGGACAATCGACCTCATGTATTTGCTTTTTGGTAATTCCAATTCGCTTACGAACTGTGATTTTCTCAGGCTTTGAGTGTGCAATTTGATTTCTAAACCTGATTAACCATTTAATTGTTTTCCATGGGTTTTGATCGGTGCTATATGAAACGCCAAGTTTTTCAGCAATCAATCTTAACTTCACTGTTGGGTTACAAGTTTCTAAATCTTCCCAATCTTCCTTTTGCCATAATCTTTCACCTATCGCATTTGCTAGTGCCTCTAATGCTAAAGCTGAAAATGTAATAGTGATCAAAGCATTATTAAACCACCCAGCCTCTTGAGTTTTAGCTATCTCTAACTGAATTGAGGCAATCGTAAGCAATGTATGGTGTGCTGAGTAGTCGCGTTCTACTACTCTTTCGTAAAGTTGAGGTTTAAGTCGCATGCAATTAGGTGTCTCAAGTTAGAAGAGTTAAAGTTAAATTAAATATTAACCCGCTAGTTGTGGAAACAACCCCTCCAAGCCATGCGCAATAAATTCCACTGCCATGGCCGCCAGAATCAAGCCCATCAGACGTGTGACGATATTAATGCCAGTTTTACCCAGGTAGTGCGTTATCCCATCAGCGAGTTGTAGCAACCCCCAGATAAACAATGAAATCAGTGCAATCGGAATCACTAGGCTAAGGTGCCCCCAAAAGCCAGGATGCTGTTGTGCAGTCAGGATCATGCTTGAGATAGCACCTGGGCCTGCTAATAAGGGAATACTAAGCGGCACAATCGCAATCACTTCGCGTTCGCTTAAGTCTTGGGCTTCTTCAGGCGTTTGGCGTGTGGCGCCCTGTTTGCCATGCATCATGGAGATTGAAATCAGCAGCAGCAAAATGCCCCCGCCAACCTGGAATGACGGAATGGTAATGCCAAAAAAGTCGAGAATTAGGTCGCCAATAAAGGCTGAGACGCCTAAGACGATCATGACGGTGATGGCGACCGTACGTGCTGTTTTTGCGCGCTCGGCTTTGCTCCAGCCACTGGTGGCACTGATAAAAATTGGCAAGCAACCAATCGGGTTGACGATAGCGATTAAAGCAATCGCCACTTTGAGCAGGTAAGCATATTCAGTCATGGCTGGTGAGCGAGTGTGAGGTGCTTGCAGCTTGCCTGAAAAAAAAGGCCTTGGCAAATGACCAAGGCCGATTGACCTTAGGCAGGACGTTTATCAAAAAACGTAATCGGTTGCGGTGGCGCGATCTGCAAGATGTGTTTGCGTACTTTTCCCATGACGTGCATCTCGCACGGTTTGCAGTCAAATTTGAGCGTATAGCGGTCATTGCCGCTAATCAGTGTCATAGGTTCTGCGGTCACCGTGCCTTGTACGCCAATCACGCCTTTGGCCTCTTTGGGGCACAGTCCGTGACTAAATCGCAGGCAATGTTTGGTGATCATTACCGGCACTTCGTCCAACTCTTCGTTGGCCTCATAGGCGCTGTCTATCAGTTTGACGCCATGCTTGTGATAAAAGTCGCGCGCTTTCTGGTTGTAGACGTTGGCCAGGTAACTTAACGAGTCTTGCGGATACACGGCCGGTGGCTCGGCCGCGGCTCGCAATGGCGGGCGCTCATAGGCGAGCGTCCTGATGTCAATCAGTTGCTCTACCGCATCACGACGCAATTGATTGACCACTGACGCTGGCAAAAACCAGCATTGGGTGAGCTCCAGACTGATTTCTGTTGCCACAAAATCCGTATTGCCCAGTTTGGCCAGATTTTCCCGCAGGGAGGCTTCAGCCTTTTGCGTATCGTTAGCAGGCTGCTTTTCAGCCGCTACTTGCGCGGTGGCAATAAACCCTTGCTCGTCGGTCAGTGTCAGTGCAAAACCGTCGCGGGTTTCATAAAGTACGGCGTCGACCGCGATTTTGCGCGTGGCAGAGTCTTTTTCCAACAGACGCATAAAGGCATGGTCACGGTTGCGATACAGCTGCGTGTTGTTGCGGATGTCGGCCGGCATTTCATTGGGGAACAGCCGCTGGGTGTATTTATCCAGTGCTTGCACGGTGTTCACACGCAAACCAACCAACTCTTTGTGCACATCAAAAAAGCACACGCCATCGCCATTGTGCAATGCCACGTCCGTGGCCACATCGATAAAGTCTTTGCCCACCTTGCGTACTTTGCCCAATTCTTCGCCGGAAAATTTGGGTGTATCAAATGCCCCGATATCCGCTTGGCGGCCATTGGCAAAATAGTCAGTGGCACTGCGGTTAAAGGTTTTTTCCGGCTGCGGCGTAAACGTGTAGCTTGCATGCCCGGCGGAAGATTTAGCGTATTGCGGCATCTCCTCCAGTATCTCATCCAGCAACTGGCGGTAATGCGCCGTGGCGTTTTTCACATAGGGCAGGTCTTTGTAGCGGCCTTCAATTTTAAAGCTGCTCACGCCCGCGGCAATCAATGCGCGTAGGTTGGCGCTCTGGTCGTTATCTTTCATCGACAAATAATGTTTGTCTTTACCGATAATACGGCCTTTCTGGTCTTCCAGCGTATAAGGCAAGCGGCATTCTTGTGAGCACTCGCCACGGTTAGCGCTACGGCCCGTATGTGCATGGCTGATAAAGCACTGGCCGCTAAACGCGACACATAAAGCACCATGAATAAAATATTCCAGATTGGCAGTCGTCGCGTCGGCGATTTTTTTGACCGTGGCAATATCCAGCTCGCGTGCCAGCACAATCTGGCTAAAGCCGACCTGGTCTAAAAACTGCGCTTTTTCAACGGTGCGGATATCGGTTTGTGTACTGGCGTGTAGCTGGATAGGCGGTAAATCCAGCTCTAGTAACCCCATGTCCTGTACGATCAGGGCATCGACGCCGCTGTCATACAATTGATGCACCAACTGGCGGACACCTTCAAGCTCGTTATCGTGAAAAATGGTATTCAGTGCCACAAACACTTCTGCATGGAATGTATGCGCATGCTGCACCAGACGCGCAATATCCTGCACTGTATTTGGCGCCTTGGCACGTGCGCCAAACGCCGGGCCGCCAATATACACGGCGTCGGCACCGTGGTTGATGGCTTCAATCCCAAAGTCAGCATTTTTGGCTGGGGCGAGCAGTTCTAGATGTTTGCGGGTTTTTTGCATGGATTATGCATATAAATCAATAAGATGCGCACTATAACACAAACCCGGTTTGACTGTTCAGGTATTAGGTGTTACCTTGGTAACACTTTTTGAATCGATGGAATACATGATGGCTACCACGAGCTTAAAATTACCCGATAGTCTTAAAGAGCGTATTGCAAAATTAGCCGAAGCTGCTGGTAAAACGCCGCATGCTTACATGGTGGAGGCGATTGAACAGGAAGCCAGTCGCGGTGAAAAATATCAGGCGTTTCTGGCCGAGGCAGAGGCTTCGTGGCAGGAGTATCAAAAAACAGGCATTGCCTATGCTGCAGAGGATGTGCATGCTTACGTACGCGCCAAATTGCGCGGGGATACATTGCCAGAGTTGGTGCCAGTAAAGCGTGATCGATGACCGCGATACAATATACGCCCAAGGCAATAGACGATATATTGCGTTTGGTGTTATTCGTTTTAGAAACTGAACCAGCCTACGCCGAACAAGTGACCAACGTGATTGAAAGCGGCATACTGGTTTTGCAACATCATCCCTACATCGGGAGATTTTTACGCCAAGAAGACGCAAGAGAGCTGATTATTTCCCAAGGTAAATCAGGCTATATTGCATTATACAAATACGAAGTTTTTCGCGACATTGTCACTATTTTGGCGATTCGCCACCAACGTGAAGTTGACTATCATTGAATAATCATCACTTACTACAACGCTCGCTGCAAGCCGTCTGGCATCCTTGCACGCAAATGAAACATCACGAGCGCTATCCGCTGGTGCCTATTGCCCGTGGCGAGGGTGCCTGGCTGTTTGATACTGAAGGCAAGGGCTATCTGGATGCGGTTAGTAGCTGGTGGGTCAATTTGTTTGGGCATAATCAGCCTGTGATTAAAGAGGCCATTAAAGCGCAACTCGATCAGCTAGAGCACGTGATGCTGGCCGGATTTACGCATGAGCCCGTGGTTGCGTTATCAGAGAAACTGTCTGCGCTCACCGGCCTGGGGCATGCGTTTTATGGTTCCGACGGCGCCAGTGCGACCGAGATCGCACTCAAAATGAGTTTTCATTACTGGCGCAATATCGGGCAGCCGCAAAAAACCAAATTTATCAGTTTGCAAAATAGTTATCACGGCGAAACGCTGGGCGCGCTCAGTGTGACTGACGTGGCAATTTTTAAAGACACTTATGCGCCGCTGATTCTGCAATCGGCGCAAATGCCTAGCCCGGATAGTCGTTTGGCGGAGAGTGGTGAGTCGGAAGAGGCTTACGCCTTGCGTTGTGCAGAAGCCCTTGAGCACTATGTGGCGCAACATCATGCTGAGCTGGCTGCGTTGATTATCGAGCCGCTGGTGCAGGGTGCCGCAGGCATGGGCATGTATCACCCGGACTATCTACGTCGTGCGCGTGAGGTGTGTAGCCGCTACCAGGTGCATGTGATTGCGGATGAAATCGCCGTGGGCTTTGGCCGCACCGGCACCTTGTTCGCCTGTGAGCAGGCTGGCGGCAAAGTCAGTGATATTGCTGATTTTATTTGCTTGTCCAAAGGCATTACAGGCGGTTACTTGCCGTTGTCGGTGGTGTTGACGACAGATGAGGTCTACCAGGCGTTTTACCATGATCAGACGGTGAAAGGCTTTTTGCATAGTCACAGTTATACCGGCAACCCCTTGGCATGTGCTGCCGCGCTGGCGACCTTAAACCTGTTTGAAACACGTGATGTACTCAGCGATAACCGCCTGACGGCAGAGCAATTATGGGCGGCGGTTGCGCAATACGATTTACCGCTGAGCCATGTGCGGCAACGCGGCATGATTACCGCCTTTGAAGTGGATACCCGGAACCCGCAATTTGCACGTGACTGCTATGCCGCAGCCTTGAAGCATGGTTTGCTGTTGCGGCCGATAGGCAACACGGTCTACTGGATGCCACCTTATTGTCTGACGGCCGCCGATATTGAGTATCTGGTGCATACAACGCGTAGTGCCATCGTGGAGAGCGTGTAATGCGCTGGCTGCTGGTCTTGTGTGGTTGCTGGGTGACCGTAGCCCACGCTGTGTTACCAATCAACTTGCAAGAGGCGCTAACCAAAGCACAATTGCCTGCTGATAGCGTGGCAGTCGTGGTGCAGCCTGTGGATGGCGGCGCACCCATCATCAGCCACAATGCCGCCAAAGCCATGAATCCGGCCAGCGTGATGAAGCTGGTGACCACCTACGCAGCGCTTGAAGCACTCACGCCTGCGTACCGCTGGAAAACAGAGGTTTATCGCAATGGCCCCCTGAATCAGGGCGTGCTCGAGGGGGATTTAATCATCAAGGGCTATGGCGACCCTGCATTGAATATCACTGAGTTTTGGCGCCTGTTGCAACAAGTGCAGCAGCAAGGTATTCGTCAAATCAAGGGCAATCTCATTCTGGACTTGTCCGTGTACGCGCCAGAAGTCAGTCAGCGACCCGTGCTGGACGATGAACCCTGGCGCGCCTATAACGCGAATCCGAGTGCCTTGTTGCTGAATGGCCGCAACACCAGTTTCCGTTTTGCTGTGGCAAGTGCGGGTAATAAGCCCGTAGTGCAAATCTCGCAAGAATTTGAGCTACCGCAAATTCGCGTCATCAACGCGATGCAAATCCGCAAAGGTGCGTGTAATGACTGGCGCAGTGACTTGCGTTACAGCATCACGCCGCAAGCGGATGGTGTGACTGTGGCGTTTAGCGGCACCTTGCCTGACCAATGCGATGAGCGCTACCTGGAGCTAAGCGTGCTTAGCGATACCCAATATGTATTTTTCAGCTTTAAAAAGTTGTGGGCGCAATTGGGTGGACAGTTCAACGGCCAGTTAGTGTTGGCGCCAGCGACGGACGCCAATACGCTGGTGACGACCTGGTTATCGCCACCCTTGGATAGCGTGGTGCGTGATATCAACAAGTGGAGCAATAATGTAATGGCTCGCCAACTGCTGCTGACCATCGCGCTGGAGGCCGGATTTACCCCTGCCGATGAAGCTGGTGCGGTGCTGGCACTTAAGCAGGTGCTGCGTCAACGTGGATTGCAGTTCCCTGAATTGGTACTCGAAAACGGTTCCGGTTTGTCTCGCATAGAGCGGGTGAGTGCGGAACATTTGGCACAATTGCTCGTCACAGCCTGGCAACGTCCGGTGATGCCGGTGTTGATAGCATCGATGCCGATACTGGGCCTGGATGGTACGACCAAGAAACGTCTGGCAGAGAGCGCAAGCAAAGGCATGGCCTACCTGAAAACCGGCTCGCTAGAAGGCGTGAGCAGCATCGCAGGCTATGTGCAGGATATGGCCGGTAAGCGTTATGTGCTGGTGGTGATCGCCAATCACGCACGTGCTTCTGCCGTGCGCGCGGTGCAGGATGCATTATTAAAGCAATTGATCGAAGGTCGTTAACATCGGCATAAGAATTTGTGGCTAAAAGCGCGTAAAATAATGGTCGTTTTCCAGGAGTAAATCAATGAAATCTGGCATTAAATTAATCGGTCTCAGCGCATTGCTGCTATTGACCATCACGGGTTGCCAGGCGCAATCCAATTCTTCAAAAACCAAGGAATCTGCACAAATGTCTGCCAATGTGACTGAGTTACAAAAAATTGATACGGTTGTTGGCACTGGCCGCGAAGCCGAAGTCGGCTTTAACGTGACGGTGCATTACACTGGCTGGCTATATGACGCCAGCAAAGAAGACCATAAAGGCCAAAAATTCGACAGTAGCCTGGACCGTAATTCACCCTTTAATTTCTTTTTGGGTGGCAGCCAGGTGATTGAGGGCTGGGATGTCGGTGTGCAAGGCATGAAAGTCGGCGGCAAGCGTACGCTGATTATTCCTTCTGACATGGGTTACGGCGCACGCGGTGCTGGTGGCGTGATTCCACCAAATGCGGCTCTGGTGTTTGATGTCGAATTGCTGGGCGTGAAATAAGTCATTCTATTGGCTGTGCCCTTGGGGCGCATGGCAGCCGCCATGTTTTCTGTGGCTTGTGTCTGTAATGCATCGTCCCCAAATAGAGAGTGTTGGCAATGAATAAAACTCAATGATTGGAAAGTCATAATGCAAGTCCAAGTGAAATGGATAGATGGTGTCAGTTTTGTCGGTGAGTCCGAAACCGGGCACGCGGTCGTCTTAGACGGCGCGCCTGAAAATGGCGGCCGCAATATTGGCATGCGCCCGATGGAGATGTTGCTCATAGGTATGGGGGCGTGTACTTCGTTTGATGTGGTGACCATCCTTAAAAAATCCCGTCAGCCGATTGTCGATTGCGTCGCTGAAATCAGCGCCGAGCGTGCCGACACGGTGCCTAAAGTGTTTACCAAGATCCATGTGCATTTTGTGGTGACTGGTGAAGGCCTGAATGAATCACAGGTGGAGCGTGCAGTGAAACTCTCTGCCGAGAAGTATTGTTCTGCCAGCATCATGCTGCAAAAGGCCTGCGAAATTACGCACGGCTATGAAATCAAAACGCCAAGCTTTGATTAACGGAGGCACGCATGAGCATTCCTAAGGGCATGATAGGCATCCGCCATGTGGCGTTGTTTATCAAAGAGCTTGAATCTGCGGTTGATTTTTATACGCAGATTGTCGGCATGCAGATTGAATGGCAGCCTGATCCAGATAATGTGTATTTAACTAATCATGGTGATGTATTCGCTTTACATAGAGTCGATTACAAGGCCGATCCTTTACAGCGCCTGGACCATATTGGCTTTGTGTTGACCGATGCACAGGCCGTGGATGACTGGTATACGCACATGGTCGCCCATGGGGTGCGCATTACTGAGGCGCCGAAAAGTCACCGCGATGGTTCGCGCGGATTTTATTGCCTGGACAGCGTAGGCCATTTGCTGGAGTTTATTTATCACCCGCCGATTACCCGCCATGTGTAGAGTGAGTGATGTGGTTAAAATCGCAAGAAAAG
>CAYPZE010000047.1:0-12337 GCA_964415305.1 uncultured Methylotenera sp. | reverse complement strand
CGGCGGCTGGTTTAGGTTTGCTGACAGGGGCTGCCGGACGGCTGGCAACCGCAGCGCGCGGTGTTGCCGCAGCTTTTGTTTGCGCAGACCCACCACGGACTTTAAATCGGTTCACAGTATCCATCAGGTTAGACGCCTGCTCAACCAGTGACTCAGCAGCGGCGGCCGCTTCTTCTACCAGGGCAGCGTTTTGCTGGGTGACTTCATCCATATGGTTCACGGCATCGTTAACCTGATTAATGCCTGAGCTTTGCTCGGCAGAAGCTGCCGTAATTTCACTCATGATATCGGTCACGCGTTGTACCGAGGTCACCACTTCGTGCATGGTTTCACCCGCGGTTTGCACCAGTTTGGTACCGTCAGCGGTCTTATTCACGGAGTCGGTAATCAACTCTTTAATCTCTTTGGCAGCGCTGGCTGAACGTTGTGCCAGATTACGCACTTCACCTGCCACCACTGCAAAGCCTCTGCCCTGCTCGCCTGCACGCGCGGCCTCTACCGCCGCGTTAAGCGCCAGAATATTGGTCTGGAAGGCAATGCCGTCAATCACAGAAATAATGTCTTCAATTTTGCGGGCGCTTTCATTAATGGCGCTCATCGTCGTCACCACATTACCGACCACCTCACCACCACGAATCGCTACTTGTGATGCCGCTTCAGCCATTTGATTGGCCTGACGTGCATTTTCAGCGTTTTGTTTCACGGTTGAGGCCAGTTGCTCCATGCTGGACGCGGTTTCTTCCAGATTAGAAGCCTGTTGCTCTGTGCGGCTGGACAAATCGTTGTTGCCACTGGAAAT
The DNA here is from genome assembly GCA_964415305.1 of uncultured Methylotenera sp. Classification (GTDB taxonomy): domain Bacteria; phylum Pseudomonadota; class Gammaproteobacteria; order Burkholderiales; family Methylophilaceae; genus Methylophilus. The sequence continues at coordinate 11,538 of CAYPZE010000047.1, read as the reverse complement.
CTCGTGTGCCGCCGTGTTGATCGTCTCACCGGCTTCGCGCACATTCACCAGAATATCATTCATGATATCCAGCAATTGGTTGATTGAATTCATGGTCTCAACCGCATTGCCTTTGGCAATCGAAGTATCCAGTCGGAAGGTGACGTCACCTTCGACGGCCAATTTTAAGGCTTGTCCAATCTGGTTTTCGACGCGTTTTTCCTGGGTTTGGTCTACCCACTCAATCACCGTGCCCAGTCTTTCGCCATCGCTCTCAAAAATCGGGTTAGCCGTCAGACGGAAGAACATATCGCCCACCCCAATTTCGGTTTGGTGTTTGCCAGTCAAACCACCCAGCAGGTTGCGCTGGTGCGATGGGTTTTTATGAAACACATCATAGTTCTGGCCGATCAGTTTTTCAGGATCAAAGTTTGGGAATAACTGTTTGAATGTTTTGCTGGATTCACGCATCAGATCAAGTGCAGCAGGGTTCATATAGGTAATAAACCCGTCTTTGTCCGCCATCATCAAGCTATTAGAGGAGGCCTCGAGTGCATTTTTGATCATGGTCGCTTCGCGTGCTTTGGCTTTTTGCGCCTGATCCGCTAATACGGCTTTGGTAATGTCTGTGGCAAACTTGACCACTTTAACCGGTTTGCCATCCAGTCCAATGATTGGATTGTAAGACGCTTGCAGGTAAATATCCTGTCCTTGTTTGCCATAGCGGTGATATACGCCGACATCGGCTTCACCACGATTGAGCTTTGCCCAAAAATCTTTGTATTCCTGGCTGTTCTTGTAGCGCTCACTCACGAACATGCTGTGATGTTTGCCGACAATTTCATCCAATTTATAACCTGTCAGGCCTAACACATTATCGTTGGCAGTTAAAATATTGCCATTCATGTCAAACTGAATCACACCCTGTGAGTGATTGACAGCGAAAATCTGGCCTTCAAAATCCAGTTGACGCTGTTTTTCCTGTGTAATGCAATACGAGTAGACTTTGACTTTCAGTACCTTGCCATCGGCATCCACAATCGGCACATAACTGGTACTAAACCAGTATTCGCTACCGTTCTTTGCCACGCGACAGATTTCAAGCTTGGCGTTCTCGCCTTTATTCAGCTTCTCCCAAAGTTGCTTATATTCAGCGCTTTGAGCTGTATTTGCCTTTAAAAGCATCGAAATATGCTTACCAATGACCTCTTCATGTTGATAGCCCAGCGGCTTCAGGAACACATCATTGCATTCCAAGATGTTGCCTTTCAGGTCACACTCCATCACACCGAAAGACTGATTCAAGGCGTTTTCTTATTCTTGCAGGGCCAGACTAAGTTTTTTATCCGCAGTAATATCTGTCAGGTAAGCAACTACTTTGCGAAGTTGTGAGCCTTGCATCACCGGTGCGTAATAGCCCTGGAACCAGACCTCATGGCCTTCCTTGCTATTCAATTTGAAGCTGCCGCCCTGTGATTTGCCACCCTGCAGAGCATTCCAGAACTGTTCGTAATCTGGCTTGCCTGAGTCTTCACGCGCCAGCAAGGTACGGTGATGTTGCCCGACCAGCTCTTTTGCGTTGTAGCCTAGCGATTGACATAAGTTGTCGTTGACATGGCTGATATCCCCCTTGGCACTCAGCTCAACAATCGCCCTTGCTTTGTTAATTTCAGACTTCAGTGCGCTGAACTCAGCCACTTGATCCAAAGTATTTCTATAATCCCGAGTCCCTGCCGCCAGCTTGTTCACGATGGTAGAAAACATAATGTTTATCCTTGAAAAAGTATCTCTATGTAAGAGTCATCGTGCTTATGTTGATTGCTGTTGTGCACGTTTTTATAGTTTTGGTTAATTAATGTACCGCTGCGTCCATCAATTGCATTTCATCGCTAGTCATCAGTTTGTCGATGTCTACCAGGATCAGCATTTCTTGCTCAATGGTTGCTAGGCCAACGATATACTTGGTGTCAATGCGAGTGACCAATGATGGTACTTCGCGCAAATGCTCTTCACGCAACTCACGCACATCAGACACGCCATCGACCACAATCCCGACGATTCGGCCGTTGAGGTTGAGAATAATCACCACGGTGAATTCGTTGTATTCCACCTTGCCCAGATTAAACTTGATGCGCAAATCAACAATCGGCACAATCTTCCCGCGCAGGTTAATCACGCCTTTGATAAAAGACGGCATGTTAGCGATTTGGGTCACCGCGTCGTAACCGCGAATTTCCTGCACCTTGAGAATTTCGATGCCGTATTGTTCGCTACCTAGAACAAAGGTCAGATATTCACCGGCGGCGGTTTTGAGGCCATTGCCTGCGTTACCGCTCAAGGAATTGCTCATTTCTGTGCTTGTACTCATTGCATGTGCTCCTTATGCATTGATGGTATTTTGTGAAGTTAAATAGTTCTGGTTGGAAAATGCCATGCCACCAGTCACGTAGTTAGTGGTTTGCCCCATTTGAATAATGGCTGGCACATCCAGAATCAAGGCTACCGAACCGTCGCCCATAATGGTGGCGCCTGAGACGCCAGGGATACGTTTGAAGTTGGTTTCCAGACTCTTGATCACCACTTGCTGCTGGCCGACTAAACGGTCGACAAACAAGGCAGATTTCTTACCATCAGCTTCCAGGATCAATAACACACCGTCAGTCGGCGTGGTAATCTGGGTCGGATGGTTAAACAAGGCATGCAAGGCGATAATTGGCAAATATTCACCACGCACATGCACCATCAGGCCTTCGCCAGTGACGGTTTTCAGGTCTTCGGCACGTGGCTGCAATGTTTCCACAATCAGGTTCAATGGCACCACATATACACTCTTGCCCAGTGAGACCGACATGCCATCCAGAATCGCCAGGGTGAGTGGCAATGAAATCGAAATGGTGGTGCCATAGCCCAGTGCTGATCGAATTTCGATATTACCGCCCATGGAGGTAATATTCCGTTTCACCACGTCCATGCCGACACCTCGGCCAGACACATCAGTCACTACTTCAGCAGTGGAGAAACCTGGTGCAAAGATCAAGCTAAACACTTCGTTGTCGGTCATGCTTTCATTCACCGGCAAGCCGTTTGAAGCAGCTTTGGCAAGGATCTTGTCACGGTTCAAACCACCACCGTCATCGGTCACTTCAATCACAATGCTGCCGCCTTTATGCGCTGCAGACAGAGTTAATGTCCCACTTTCGGGTTTACCCATCTCGCGACGGACTTCAGGTTTTTCAATGCCGTGGTCCACACTGTTACGCACCAGGTGCGTCAACGGGTCTACAATCCGCTCAATCAGGCTCTTATCCAGCTCTGTCGTCGCACCACTGGTAACAAACTCCACTTTTTTGCCCAATTTGCCGGCCAGGTCACGCACCATGCGTGGGAAGCGCGAGAACACAAAGTCCATCGGCATCATGCGGATAGACATCACAGACTCTTGCAAATCGCGGGTGTTACGGGTCAACTGACCAACACTATTAATCAAGGCTTCGTTATCGACTGGGTCAAGCGCATTCACACGCTGCTCAATCATGGCTTGTGTAATCACCAGTTCGCCCACCAGGTTAATCAACTGATCCACTTTCTCAATGCCTACCCGGATGGAGGTACTTTCTGCACTTTGGGCGGCTGCAGCAGGCTTATCAGATTCACGACGGCCTTGTTGCTGACGGCGTTCCTCTTGAGGTGCGGCGGCCACGGGTGTGGCGGCCGCTTCTGTCTTGGCTTTTGCCATGGCAGCCGCTGCATTATCATCACCAATCATTTGTGCTTTAGGCGCATCAGGATGTGGCTTAAACGGTGCAAAAAAACCGTAGCCCTCTTCCTGCTGTTCTTCACCATTGCTAGCGAACAAGCCATAGCCCATTTCTTCAGCCACTTTGACTTTGCCATCATCGGCTTTGGCGTCTGGAGTGACAATCGGATCATCATCAAAAAAACCATAGCCAAGATCAGCCTCTGCAGCAGCAGGCGCAGCTTCTACCGGCGCGGCAGCGGGTGCCGTTTCCACGGCTGCTGTAGGCGCTTCGCCGGCTGTATCACCTGCCACCTGGATCACTAGCGCATCGGCATCAACAATAAAGGAACAGATAGACACGATGTCATCTGCACTCGAATCTGTTTTAACCAACACCGCGTGCACATTCTCGCTGCGTTGATAGACCGCGACTTCACCCAACAAGGCTAGCTCATCTTTGAGGTTAGCCAAATCTTTTTCGGTGACGGTGGGTAGGCCGACGTCATACAAGGTGATGCCTTTGGCTTTCTCTTCGGCCGTAATCGTCAAGGCAGGTTTTGCCAACCCGGCGACTGGCGCTGCGGCGGCAGGTGCCGTTTCTGCGACTGTTGCAGGCGCAGCCTCAGCCACTTTGCCCTCTGACAGTGATTTAAGCATCATGGCAACATCACCCACCTGCTCAGCATTGACGTCTGAACCATGGCGGTGACCATCTACCTGCATCTTGATCACATCTTTGGCGGCCAAAAACGCATCCACGTGCTCGGTGGTTAACGCCATCTCATTTTTACGGATTTTGTCGAGCAGGTTTTCCAGCACATGCGTAATTTCCGTCATGTCCATAAAGCCAAACGTTGCAGCACCGCCTTTGATCGAGTGTGCCGCTCTAAAAATAGCGTTTAACTGCTCAACATCGGGCGATTCCACATCGATACTCAGCAACAGATGCTCTGCCTCAGCCAACAACTCCTCGGCTTCGTCAAAGAACACCTCATAAAACTGGCTCATATCCACTGTCATTGTTTACTCCAGTCGTTTACCCAAGGGCGCTTAGGCACCGATTACTTTTTGAACCACTTCAATCAGGCGTTTAGGATCAAATGGCTTTACCAGCCAGCCGTTAGCCCCTGCGGCTTTACCTTTTGCTTTCATCTCGTCAGAAGACTCTGTTGTCAACATCAGAATAGGCACTTTTTGATAAGAAGCGAGCGTGCGCAAATTGGTAATCAGTGTCAGGCCATCCATCACCGGCATGTTTTGATCGGTCAGTACCAAGTCAACAGTTTTCTCTTTGGCTTTATTGAGACCGTCTTGACCATCGACAGCCTGCACGACATCATAGCCAGCCGCTTTCAGGCTAAAAGCCACCATCTGACGCAATGAACCGGAGTCGTCTACTGTTAAAATTGTTTTTGCCATGTTTGATTCGCCTTTTTCACTAATTTCGTTAAACGCCGCTGTATTAAAATAAGTCTATGTCACCGGTAGCCAAGTCCTGCTGATTGACCGACTTGCGTAAGTTGCCGGTCAGATGCTGACTACCCTGATCAAAATTCTGGTTAAGCTGCATGATGAAGCGTCTGATTTCTTCATGCTCGTCATCCGCAGCCATCGGAAATTGATGACTGGACAGCTCATGTAACAAATCTTTTAAGCCATGCACGCGGTTGATGGTGCGCTGCAACAACTGGTTAGTCATGTCCTGAAACTGCATGCCTGTGACCACTTTGTTGACCTCTTGGCCAATGTTGTCCTGAAACACCTGCAACTGCTGCATTTCTTCCGGCTGCAATTTGCCCGCCTCGGCCAACAGCTGCAAGGCAGCCTGCTGGTCTGTCAGCTGGGCATACACCGTCATAAAACTGGCACTCAGCTTTTCTATCGCTTCGTTGAGTAAAAAGGCGGTTTGCTGTAAGTCAGTTTCGATCTCAAGCAGATGCCAGTCACCGTGACGCGAGACTGCGGCCAGTAATTCTCTTAATTCTTCTATGGGCAATGTTTTCATAGTGGTCCTATCTTGCCTGATTCCCCGGTTTTTCAATCAAGAAATAAACAATGTAAAAATGACTTATTTCTTTTACGCTTTAACGGCTGGCCTGTTCTATGGTGCTGGCTTTTCCGTTTTGTTCTGCAATGCTTCTACTTGCGTCTTATCCTGCTCACTGACAGAAATCTGGTCGTTATCCTTGAGTAACTCCTCTTCGGTTTCCTTGTTCATGACAATTAAACTGATACGGCGGTTAATCGGATTAAACGGATTCTCTTTATCCATCATGATGGCGGAGCCCAGGCCCACTACACGCATGAGCTTGGTTTCATCCATGCCGCCCGCAATCAACTCACGCCGTGAAGCGTTGGCGCGGTCAGCAGACAACTCCCAGTTACTGTAGCCATGGTCGCCATTGGCATAACCCGCAGCATCGGTATGCCCGGACAAACTAATCTTGTTATCCACTCCGTTCAGCGTTTTGCCGATTTCACGCAAAATGGTTTTGGCATAAGGTTGCAACTCGGCTTTGGCGTTTTCAAACATGGGCCGGTTTTGCTCATCGATAATCTGTACCCTCAACCCCTCACTGGTGATATCCAGCTTGAGTTGAGACTTAAACTGCTGCAAGGTCGGGTTGTCTTCAATGGCCTGCTCAATCTTGGCCTTGAGCGCTTCCAATTTAACTTTTTCGGCCTGTTTCAGGACTTCTTTAACGTCTTCCAGCTTCACCGTTTTGAGTTTTCCCGGATCGCCTTCTACTGGCTTGACCTGACCTTGTTTTTTGGTGACATCTTTACCACCGGTATTTTTCAAGGCCGAATCACTCTGGCCCAAGGATGGCCCCATTAACACCACATGTAACGGTGTTTGAAAGTATTCAGCAATGCCCTCTTTTTGCGCTTTAGAGGTCGAACCCAGCAACCACATCAACAGGAAAAACGCCATCATCGCTGTCACAAAGTCAGCATAGGCAATCTTCCAGGCACCACCGTGATGGCCACCGCCACCCTTTTTAATCTTTTTGACAATAATCGGGGCAATATGCTCTTCTGCCATGACGCTCTCCCGGCGGTCTTAGTTCTTACTTGGATTTGGCCTGTTTGACGTGCTCTTCGAGCTCGGTAAAGCCAGGGCGCTCGGTTGAATACAGCACTTTGCGGCCAAACTCGACCGCAATTGGCGGCGCATAGCCATTGAGGCTGGCTAACAACACCACCTTGACGGTTTGAAAGCTTTTGCTGGACTCTTCCAGCTTTTGCTCCAGCAGGCCTGACAAAGGGCCGATAAAGCCATAAGCCAGTAAAATCCCCAAAAAGGTACCCACCAGCGCGTGCGCAATCAGGATGCCTAGCTCAGCAGGCGGCAAGGCGACGTTTTCCATGGTATGCACCACGCCCATCACTGCGGCAACAATACCAAACGCTGGCAAGCCGTCGCCCAGTTTGGCAATACAATGGGCTGGCACGTGGCCTTCCATGTGGTGGGTTTCCAGCTCGTTATCCATTAGGTTTTCGACCTGAAAGGCGTCCATATTGCCGGACACCATCAAACGTAGATAATCACAAATGAATTCGACCAAATGATGGTCGTGTACGATAGAAGGATACTTGCTGAACAAGGCACTGGATTCGGGGTCTTCAATGTCTTTTTCAATCGACATCAGACCATCCTTGCGGATCTTGGTCAAAATTTCAAATAGCAGTGCTAGCAAGTCCATATACAACTGCTTGTTGTATTTAGAGCCTTTAAACAAGGTTGGCACCGCTTTTAAGGTGGCTTTAATCGCCTTGGTGTCGTTGCCGACAATAAAGGCACCAAACGCGCCACCGAAAATCATCATGACTTCCAACGGTTGCCACAAAGCACCTAAATGGCCGCCAGCGAGCGCATACCCCCCGAACACCATGCCACAAACGACGACATACCCAATGATGACAAACATGCTTTGGCTCCACTTTTAGCAGTTAACAGTGGAAAGCATAGCAATGCACGCCCCGATTCATTTTTTCAAATAAAAGGGATTTAGCCAGTTAAATCACACTGGTAGTATGTTGGATAAGGCAAAGTTGCCTGGATAAGAAGCGACTAGACTGGCGATAAGCTCGTCTGGCATTGGCCATGCAGGAGTTGCTCAAAGAGTTCGTGTGTTAAGGGTTTGGAGTAATAGTAGCCTTGGCCGTAGTCACATTGCATGCCTCGTAACAACAAGTGCTGCTCTTCTGTTTCAACCCCTTCTGCAACGACCTTTAACCCCAGTTTGTGCGCCATGACCACCAAGGCCTCACATAAGTGAAAACTTTGGCAATCTTGTTTCATCTCTTGTACAAAGGCTTTATCAATCTTGATGTAATCAATATCAAACTTGTTCAAATAAGCCAATGAAGAATAGCCCGTACCAAAATCGTCAATCGCCACCTGAATTCCAGCTTCGGCAAAGCTCAACAGCTTGTTTTGCGTGGACTCCTGTAGCGTCATCATGGTCGATTCGGTGATTTCGATAATTAAGTGCTCCCCCGACAACCCGATTTCCTGCAAAAATGTGTGCCAATGTTGAGGTACGTCATTGCCGATATTAAATTGCACTGGCGATTTATTGATGCTTAACTGCAAGGGCAAGTTAAAGTCATCCTGCCAGCGTTTCAGCTGCCTGACGGCCGTTTTGAACACCCAGTCACCTAAGGAGTGAATGATGCCCGTTTCTTCGGCAATCGGTATAAACTCCATGGGCGCCAGCACGCCCAGCAACGGATGGTTCCAGCGGATCAACGCTTCAGCCTTCACAATCTGCTCGTTACTTAAATCGACGATGGGCTGGTAGGTGAGAAAGAACTCATTGTTTTGCAGGGCAAAGCGCAAGTCCACGCCCAGCTGGTGATGTTTGTCCAGTGAGGTTTGCATGGCAGGTATAAAATACTTGGCCTGATTGCGGCCTTTTCTTTTGGCCTCATACATGGCCTGATCAGCATGTTTAATCAGCTCTTGATCTGACTCGCCATCCATCGGATACACGGCAATGCCTATGCTGGCAGAAGCGTACACAGTATTGGCATCTTCGAGTGTAAAAGGGTCACTCAACACTTTTAATAGCTTTGTGCATACGGTGTCTATGTCTTTGCGTTGATTCAGACAAGGCATCAGTGCTACAAATTCGTCGCCGCCAAACCGCGCCAGCATATCAGACTGCCGGAAACAGTCACGAATCCGGTGACTGACTTTTTGCAACAGCTCGTCACCGATATTGTGGCCCAGCGAATCATTCACCTCTTTAAAATGATCGAGGTCAATAAACATGATGGTCAGGCCATGCATTTCACGATGCGCCTTGCTCACCTCCATCGCCAGCCTGTCCATGAGCAATCGGCGGTTAGGCAAGTTGGTCAAGGCATCATAATTGGCCTGACGCCAGACCAGCTTTTCGGTGTTGAGCTTTTCGGTGATGTCTTTGGCAATTTTGGAGGCACCAATAATCTCGCCTTCGGTATTGTAAATTGGCGACACCGTGACAGAAATATGGATTTGCCGCCCAGACTTATGCAAACGGATAGTCTGAAAATGATCCACCTTTTCACCAGACCTGAGTTTGCTCAAGATATGCATCTCTTCGTCTACCCGATCAGGCGGAAAAATTTTTAGCATGGGCTGGCCAACCATTTCTTCGGCCGTGTAGCCAAAGATCTTCTCAGCAGCCTTGTTCCAGCTGGTAACAATACCTTCTAGCGTTTTACTGATAATCGCGTCATCCGAAGACTCGACAATGGCCGCCAGGTTTTGCTTGTAGCGGGTGAGTTCATTCAGTGCCTGCTGGCTGGACTCTGCTGATTCCGCAACCGAGATTTCAGACGAAAATCCAATCAGGATGCCGTCTTGACTCAACAGCGGCGTGACAGTCACCATGACGTCTAACGCCGGATTTTTGCTGCTGCAACACGGCGTTTGATAGTGGTTGGGCAAATGACCCTGGCCTTGTTTTGCCAGCAAGGTTTTATGGGTGTGGAGTTCAGGGTCGGGCAATATTCTGCTAAAAGGCAGGCCGACCATATCTGCTGACGCGTAGCCGAGTAAGGCTTCTGCAGCAGGATTAGAGTAGATGATTATCCCGTCCACAGACTCTGCGACTATCGCCTGGCTCATCGAATCGAGCAAAGCCGAGAAAAAGGAGGCCGCTCCCTGTTTTTGCTGCGAATCTACCAATTGCATGCCCCTCACAGTTCTACTGTTACTTGGATATATCGACCATTTTTTGTATTTATGAACAGGTATATTTGCTTGGCATCAGCGAAAAGCGACTGGCTAGCCAACGCTTATGTCGGAATTCTTTTGACATCAAAACAGAAATGCAGGGGGCATGTACATTACCCGCCATGTAAAGTTTGATTAAACTATTTTTTGAGGTAAACGTATAACGCTGGCGAATGTGCGCTGGGGAACACAATATGCTCGGCAGCCACGTCAGGCACCGGAAACTCGGAAGTGACAAACAGGCACCCTGGCCGCATCTCCTGTTGGACTTTTTGCCAGACATCCTGCATCACTGCTGGAGACAAATATGCAAAGACCACGTCTAGCTCGGCAAAATTGATCGAGCGGTAATCGCCCAAAGTAAATGTGACACTGGTGCCAGAAAATAAGGCGCGCACCGCACTCACCGCCCAGGGTAAAGGTGCGATCTCAATGCCAGAGACTGCATCGTGTATGCGCTGTTTGGCTAAAAACATGGCGATATCGCCAATGCCACTGCCAATATCGAGTACTTTTAATGATTTGTCCCCTGCGTGCTGTTCCAGGATGCGTTGCAAGGCACGCCAGGTGGCAGGAAAAGACGGGTAAAACGGGACGCGAGTGTTGTGCACAGACCAATACAAGGTCAACGTGATGATAAATCCGGCGAAATAGACACTGGCAGGTAAAGCCACCTGCTGCATAAACACCACCGCCAGTGGAAAAATCACATGTATCCAGCGCCACCAGACAGGCATGCGGGCTAACTTGGCCAGCCCACTGACGACGCACACATGCACCAGCAGCCAACACCAGATCGAATCGAGCTGAATGCCCAGGCTACGCAACTCAAATGCAAATACACTGTTGATCACGCTAGGCGCCAGGCCCGTTATCAACAGCATACTCACGCACTGGATTAGCAATGCCTGACACCACAATCGTTTTGGTAAGAGACGCTGCATCCATGATTGGGATGACAACGCCCCTACCGGCAATTTTATCGAGTGCATGCTAAATCCTTCATGTCACAGGTGATGATCATCCCCTGCTTGTCACCATTTAAGCAGTCATGGACACCAGTTTGTAGCTGAGTTCTTTGGCTTTTTTGGTTTTACCGGCACGTGAAGGTACGTGGCACAGGTTGCATACATAGTTTTGGTTCAGGTCGTAGCTATTAACGATGTAGTTACCACCGCAGCAATGACAGACTTTGGTGGTCAGCATTTTGCTTTCAATAAAGCGCACCAGCGTCCAGGCGCGGGTCAGTGACAACACAGGCTCGTCTTGTTGCGCTACATCAGGATTTTGTACTTGCTGCATGTAGAGCGTATAGGCTTTGATAATCGCCTGAATACCGTCTACGCCAGCGTAGTCCACCATAAAACGATAAATATTATAGAAAATGGAGGAGTGAATGTTAGGCTGCCAGGTCAAGAACCAGTCGGTTGAGAATGGCAACATGCCTTTTGGAGGAGAAACGCCTTTCATCTCTTTGTACAGCTTGATCAAACGCTCGCGAGACAAGTTAGTTTGAGATTCCAGCAATTGCAGGCGTGCGCCCAATTCAATCAATTTCATTGCTAGTTGAATTTGTTCTGCTTCGTTTACT
>CAYPZE010000046.1:0-12388 GCA_964415305.1 uncultured Methylotenera sp. | reverse complement strand
ACCAGAGCAGGCTGCCGATACCAAACCAGTCGGTTAAATAACCTAGCAGCACAGAGGCCACAATAAAACCCCATGAACCCCACAAGCGGATTTTGCTGTAATGGCCATTGGTGCTGGCCAGATGTGCGAGGACCAAAGACTCGGAGAGCGGCAAGGTCGAGCTAGTAAACAGGCTGAGGGCAATCATCACCACAAACATGGTGGTAAAGTCGTGCGCCCAGAAAATGGCGATAAAGCCTAACAAGCCGAGAAAAGCCGTGGTGCGTATCCAGCGCACGCGTTGCCGCGTATGGTCTGCTAGCCAGCCCCACAAATTAGGCGCAATAATGCGGCTGAGTTGAAACAGCGACATCAGGATGCCAATGTCAGCCGGGGAAAACGATTCAGACGTCAGGTACAAACCCCAGTAAGGGACAAATGCACCGACAAAGAAATAATAGATAAAATAGAAACGCGAGAGATTGAAGTGTAAGGCGTGACTCATAAAATACTCGCGCGTGAATGAACATCGCCCAAGGGTGAGCTTGGGCGATGAAGGAAATTACAGTGTTGGCACCTTGGAATGCACGTCTGCATTCTGGCCACGGTTACGCAAAGCATGATCCATCAGCACCAATGCCAGCATAGCCTCGACAATCGGCGTTGCGCGGATGCCTACACACGGGTCGTGGCGACCAGTGGTTTGCATCATCACCGGCTCACCCGCCTGATTGATAGAATGACGTTGTTGCGGAATGCTGGAAGTCGGCTTGAACGCGACGTTGACCACAATATCCTGACCACTGGAAATACCGCCCAAAATGCCGCCAGCATGGTTGGTGGCAAAGCCTTCTGGCGTCAACTCATCGCTGTGTACGCTGCCGCGCTGCGCAATCGCATCGAAGCCGGCGCCGATTTCTACACCTTTCACCGCGTTGATGCCCATCATGGCATGTGCAATATCCGCATCCAGGCGGTCGAACACCGGCTCGCCCAAGCCAACGGGTACTTTTTCTGCGACCACCGTAATCTGCGCGCCAACGGAGTCACGCTCGCTGCGGATTTGGTCCATATAGGCTTCCAGCTGCGGCAGAATCTCGACATTGGGTGAAAAGAAGGCATTACCTTCTTGTGACAAGGCATCCCAGCTCACAAATGGCACTTTAATGTCGCCAATCTGGCTTAAATAGCCACGAATCTGCACGCCGTATTGCTGTTTGAGCCATTTTTTAGCAATCGCGCCAGCGGCCACACGCACCGCGGTTTCACGCGCACTGGAGCGGCCACCGCCACGATAATCACGAATGCCGTACTTTTGTGTATAGGTATAATCTGCATGGCCAGGGCGGAAAGTCTCCATGATCTTGCTGTAATCCTGTGAGCGCTGGTCGGTGTTGCGGATCAGCAAGCCGATGGGCGTGCCTGTGGTTTTACCTTCAAACACGCCAGACAAAATCTCCACTTCATCGGCTTCAGCACGCTGTGTCACATGACGTGAGGTCCCCGGTTTACGGCGGTCGAGATCCACTTGTAAATCAGCCGCGCTGAGGTCCAGGCCTGGTGGGCACCCATCAACAATGCCGCCAATGCCAGGGCCATGTGACTCGCCAAACGAAGTCAAGGTAAACAAGGTGCCGATGGTATTGCCAGACATGCGTTTTTTCCCACTCAATAATTTTGTTTATTTTAGCATAGACTGGCCAGCCACCTGACTGCGGGTTGATTTCCAGCCAGTGAACGCTTATGCTGGAGCGGCATTTTTAGCTGGGATGACCATGGCCAAACGTAAACATACACACCGCAAGCACCGACTACTAGGCGCCGACAACCCGACTCTCGTCGAGACACCCACAGGCCCGCCTTTGCCAACGGCTTGTATCCATAAGATTTGCTACAACACGCAAGACATATTGTCCCAGCAACTGACCATGCAGGAGATTGTGGATTGGCAACCACCCGCCGGGCATGTGGCGTGGATTAATGTGCATGGCGTGCTGGACATCCCCTTACTACAAGCCGTGGCTCGCCGTTTCAAACTGCACCCACTGGTGCTGGATGATATTTTAAATACCGAACAGCGGCCTAAACTTGATACTTACCCGGACTATCTGTTTCTGGAAACGCGGCTGTTTTACTACGATACCGAAAATCTTAGTGTCAGCTCAGAACAGATCAGTATGGCGTTGGGACGTGAGTGGCTGCTTACTTTCCAGGAGCGGCCCTCTGGTAGCTTTGAGCCAGTGCGCGAACGCTTGCGCCAAGGCCAGGCCTTGCTACGCCAAAGCGGCCCTGACTATTTATGCTACGCACTGCTGGACAGCTTGATGGAGCGCTATTTTCAGGTGCTGGAAGCGATTAATGACGATGCCGAACAGCTTGAGAATCAGTTGCTGGACCGACCCAGCCCGGAAGACTTACAGAATATTCACCGCCTGAAACACGTCACCATACAACTGCGACGCGCAGTCTGGCCGTTGCGCGAAGTGCTGAACAGCCTGATTCGTAACGAACACGGATTCTTCAGCCCGCAAACCGTGCCTTATTTGCGTGACCTGTACGACCATACCGTGCATTTCACAGAATCACTGGAAGCGATTCGCGACACCTTGAGCGGCCTGATGGATATTTACATGACCAGCCTCAGCCAGCGAGTGAATCTCGAAGTACGTGCGTTGACGGTGGTAGCGATGCTGTTTATGCCTGCCACGCTGATTGCGGGAATTTTTGGCATGAATTTTAACGAAATGCCGTGGCTAAAAGACCCGGATGGCTTTTGGTGGGCCATCGGCATGATGCTATTAATTGCGGTGGCGATGTTGCTGGTATTTTGGCGAAGACAATGGCTAAGTAGCCGCCGTGAATCTTAGCGCCTAAGCGGCCAGTAGCTCAGCACGCGGTAATTGCTTGATCACATCCTGCAACTCATAAAATAACGCCATATAGTCTTGCGCAGCTGGGCAGTCGGCGTCATATTCAAATACATGCTGGCCCATACGCGCACTCTCCGTCAAGGCAGCATGTTCATAGATTTTGCTTATCAATACCTCATTACCAAACAGGCGGCGCATCTCCTGCTCCACCTCAGCCGTCATTGCCTTGCGTTTATCCGCACGTGTCAGCAAATAACGGCGCTGTATTTTGCGTTTTAATACCGGCTGCAGGGCATTAAGTGCCTTATCCATTTTGACTGCGGAGTTAATCGACAAATAATCGGTTGAAACTGGAATCAGTACCAGGTCGCTGGCAAACACCGCACTCAATGAAATCACGCCGAGATACGGGCAGCAATCCATCAACACCTGTAATGATGGTTGCGCCGCTGCGAGCGTCGCAAGCCCTTGCCTTAATTTGTTCAAGGTGGCTGGGCCACGACCAAACTGCGAATCGACCTTCATGAGTTCAGCACTGGCAGCAATTAACTGTAAGCCATTGCGCAAAGGCTGGCACAAGGCATCCAGGGGTGTCGCATCCTGATAAAACTTGAATAAATGCTGTTGCACATCGAGGCCGGTATGCTTGTAAATCTCGGTAAGCCTGGCTTGCGGATCCATATCCAGCAAGGCGACCTGACGTTTTTTTCGCTGACTAGCAGCGGCCAGATTGAGTGCAGTAGTGGTAGACCCCACGCCAGCCTTCTGATTAAAAATAGCGATTTTCAACATGATAGTGTTTGCTCAGACACGGTGTTAAACATCAAATGCAGCATACGATGCATGTCATCATAAACGATGTTGCCAGCAGAGGCCACCCTACCAAAAACCGGTTGGGCAGTTAAAAAGCATTGCTAGAAAAAAAGAAACCCGCTCAAGCGGGTTAAAAGGGGGTTTGGATCAGGAGGAAATCAATGCTAGTCGTTGAAAATCAACTAAACCAGCCATCAAACAAAACATTTTGTGTTTCGTTTAAAGATGAGTCCAGTATAGGGAGGAGTTATTGCAGCAATTTGACCAAGCTGTAACTGAATTGTAAAAGGCCAAATTCAATTGTTATTAAATTGTAACTTTAATAAAAACAACAACTTGCAGACACCGTTTAACGCAAAACGGTAAAAGTAAAAACGGCCAATAGTCTAGCAGAATTCTAACTGCCCGACTATCGACCGCGAGATCGCATAAGACTAATGCGATAGATTAACTGAAAAAGTCGCGCGCCTTATCGACCCAGCTTTTATTCTTGGGGCTGTGTTTACCGGCATCGGCTTGCGTGCTACTTTCAAATTCGCGCAACAGGTCTTTCTGTTTTTCGGTGAGGCGCACCGGCGTTTCAACCACCACATGCACCATCAAGTCACCATGCTCACTCGAGCGCAACGGTTTGATACCTTTACCACGCAAGCGGAATACGCTACCCGTTTGTGTTTCAGCAGGGATCTTCATCTTGGCGGCGCCATCCAGGGTCGGCACCTCAATTTCACCACCCAAGGCCGCCGTGCTAAAGCTGATCGGCATTTCGCAATGCAGGTTTGCGCCGTCACGTTGGAAAATCGGGTGCTCTTTGAGATGCACAACAACGTACAAATCACCGGTTGGCCCACCATTGACACCGGCTTCGCCTTCACCACTGAGACGGATACGATCACCTTCGTCAACGCCCGCTGGAATCTTCACATTGAGCGTTTTGTTTTGCTTAACGCGACCACCACCGTGGCAAGTCGGGCAAGGTTCTTTGACCATCTTGCCGGTGCCATGACATTTAGGGCAGGTTTGCTGCACAGAGAAAAAGCCCTGTTGCATACGTACCTGACCGTGACCGTTACAGGTGGTACATGTCACCGGTGAAGTGCCTGGGCGTGCACCCGAGCCATGACAAGTTTCGCAACTGGTTTGCACCGGGATACGAATCTTGGTCTCTGTGCCCTTGGCGGCATCTTCGAGTGAAATCTCCAGGTTGTAACGCAAGTCAGCGCCGCGATAAACATTGGAGCGCTGGTTACGTGCACCGCCAAAAATATCGCCAAAAATATCGCCAAACGCGTCACTGAAATTGCCAGAGTTAAAGCCGCCAAAGCCACCGCCACCCATGCTGGGGTCTACTCCGGCGTGACCGTATTGGTCATAGGCTGCACGTTTCTGGTCGTCGCTTAGAATCTCATAAGCCTCTTTGGCTTCTTTAAAACTTTCTTCGGCTTTCGGGTTATCCGGGTTACGGTCAGGGTGAAACTTCATGGCCAGCTTTTTAAAGGCTTTTTTAATTTCCTCTTCGCTGGCGTCGCGGTTTACACCTAACACTTCGTAATAATCTTTTTTTGCAGCTGCCATAGTTTTTCCGTTTAATGCGCTTGCGCCATAAAGACAAACACACCCGCGATCAGCGTAGTGTGTTTGCCGGCATCATTAAAAAAAGGGCGAGCATGTTAATCCCCGCCACTTTCACGCTTAGTCTTTCTTCACTTCTTCAAACTCGGCATCCACCACGTCGCCTTCAACCGTTTTTTCACCTTCTGGTTGCTGCGCACTCTCGGTGTTCGCCTGCGCCTGTTGTTCAGCGTAGACTTTTTCACCCAGTTTTTGTGACGCTTCCATCAAGGCATTGGTTTTGGCTTCGATCACTTCTTTGTCATCGCCATCCTTGGCTACCGCTTCCAGGTCTTTGATCGCGTCTTCGATCTTGGCTTTTTCGTCAGCCTCAATCTTGTCGCCATGCTCAGCCAGTGATTTTTTCACGCTGTGCAATACGCTGTCAGCCTGGTTACGGGCATCCACCAACTCACGCAGTTTTTTGTCTTCGTCAGCATATTTCGCCGCATCTTCTTCCATGCGCTGAATTTCTTCTTCAGACAAACCAGAGTTGGCCTTGATGGTGATTTTGTTCTCTTTGCCGGTGGCTTTGTCTTTAGCAGACACGTGCAAAATACCGTTGGCATCAATATCAAATGTCACTTCAATTTGCGGCATGCCACGTGGTGATGGTGGAATATCGCTCAGGTTAAACTGACCCAGGCTCTTGTTGCCAGACGCCATTTCACGCTCACCTTGCAGCACGTGAATGGTCACGGCGTTCTGGTTGTCTTCTGCAGTTGAAAACACTTGTGATGCCTTGGTCGGAATCGTGGTGTTTTTCTTGATCAGCTTGGTCATCACGCTGCCCAGGGTTTCGATACCCAGTGACAACGGTGTCACGTCCAGCAGCAACACGTCTTTGACGTCGCCTTTCAACACGCCACCCTGAATCGCAGCACCTACCGCTACGGCTTCATCCGGGTTCACGTCTTTACGTGGTTCTTTGCCAAAAATCTCTTTCACTTTTTCTTGCACTTTTGGCATACGGCTTTGACCGCCAACCAAAATCACGTCAGAAATCTCAGACGGAGACACACCCGCATCTTTCAAGGCAGTTTTACAAGGTGCAATCGTGCGCTCGATCAATTCTTCAACCAATGATTCCAGTTTGGCACGGGTGATTTTCACCACCAAGTGCTTAGGACCGCTGGCATCTGCCGTGATGTAAGGCAGGTTCACTTCAGTCTGCTGTGCGCCAGACAATTCGATCTTGGCTTTTTCAGCCGCTTCTTTCAAACGCTGCTTGGCCAGCAAGTCGTTACGCAGGTCCAGACCATTTTCTTTTTTGAACTCATCAGCCAAAAAGTCGATGATGCGGTTATCGAAGTCTTCACCGCCGAGGAAAGTGTCACCGTTGGTAGACAACACTTCAAACTGGTGTTCGCCGTCGATTTCAGTAATTTCGATAATCGAAATATCAAACGTACCGCCACCCAAGTCGTAAACCGCAATCTTGCGGTCGCCTTCTTGTTTGTCCATACCGAACGCCAGCGCTGCTGCCGTTGGTTCGTTAATGATACGTTTCACATCCAGGCCAGCGATACGGCCTGCATCTTTAGTCGCCTGACGCTGACTGTCGTTAAAGTAAGCTGGCACCGTGATCACGGCCTCGGTTACTTCTTCGCCCAGGTAGTCTTCGGCGGTTTTCTTCATTTTGCGCAAGACTTCAGCAGAAATTTGCGGTGGCGCCTGTTTGTTGCCACGCACTTCTACCCATGCATCACCGTTGTCAGCTTTGGCAATGGTGTAAGGCATCAGGTCGATGTCTTTTTGTACTTCTTTTTCATCAAAACGGCGGCCAATCAAACGCTTCACTGCAAACAACGTGTTTTTAGGGTTGGTCACGGCTTGGCGTTTTGCCGGTGCACCGACCAGAATTTCGCCATCTTCCTGATAAGCGATAATAGAAGGGGTAGTACGTGCGCCTTCTGCGTTTTCAATCACGCGTGGCTTGCCGCCTTCCATCACAGCGACGCAGGAGTTGGTAGTCCCCAAGTCAATACCGATAATTTTTGCCATATTGTATGTTCCTTAAATTCGTTAATCTTTAATCTACTGATGCAGTGAACATTGGGATGCTGTTAAAGATTTCAAGCCCCTGTTCATTAAATGGTCTTTAGGCTTACTTGGCCTGAATCACAGTCACCAATGCCGGACGCAATACACGCTCATTCAGGCTGTAGCCTTTTTGCAGCACACTCAACACGGTATTGGGTTCACCTTCGGCGGGCACCATGCTGATCGCCTGATGTTTGTTCGGGTCAAACTTTTCACCCAACGGATTAATCTCGGCAATATTAAACTTCTCAAATACGCTCAATAATTGCTTGGCGGTCAATTCCACGCCGTTTTTATAGCTGGCAACTTCGTTGCTTTCTACCGCCAAAGCCGCATCCAGGCTATCTTTGACCGCCAGCAGTTCGCCACTGAACTTCTCCAGCGCAAACTTGCGGGCCTTATCAATATCATCTGACGCGCGACGTCGAATATTTTCGCCTTCCGCTTTCACATACAGCACTTGTGCTTTGGCTTCTTCGAGTGCGGCTTCCAGCGCAGAAATGCGCGCTTCTTGAGTATCAGCCGGGCTGGCCTGTGCAGCCTCATTCACGGCGTGTTCGTCGACAGTCACCTCGGCAGGTGTATTTGGTTCTTGCATGCAGCTCCCCTTCTTATTCAACACTATTCACCTGAAACAGTTTTATGCAGACTGTCTCAATATTTTTACAATATTGGGGATGCCCCTACTGATTTCAAGGGTAAAGCATGCATTTGCGCAGGATTTTTTAAATATGGCTGGAAACCGAACCCACCATGCTGGATACCTTAGCGATGACTGCGGCGACTGTAGGTACCTGCCCCTTGCCGCCCAAATTGACCGCAGGCGCAACGCGGCCGCCTGCCACACCAGTAAATGCCGGTTCAGTATCGGTATACAGGGCAACAATAGGGATATCCAGTGCGGCAGCCAGGTGTGATAAGCCGGTATCTACCCCGACGGCGAAGCGAACTTGCGGCATTTGGCTGGCCAGTTGCTGCAGCGTCAGTTTAGGCAGCACCAACGCTTGCGGCACGTGCGCCGCAATACGTTCCGCACGCGCTTTTTCGCTGTCGCTGGCCCAAGGCAACCACATATGCACCCCTTGCGCGGCATAATGCTGCCCCAAGGCGACCCAATCCTCTTCAGGCCATAACTTGCTATCGCGACTGGTCGCATGCAGCGCTAAAAATGCCTCGGCTGGCGTGTGATGCCCCAAACCTACTAACCCATAAGCAGGCTTGTTTTGTGGCACAGCATAACCGAGCGCCATTGCCGCCAGTGTGCGCATTCGCACAACGGCATGCTGGCGATAACTAATTGCGTATTGATGCTGGTAAAAACAGCTGGCCAGTGGTTCGCGAATGGAGTGCTTGTCGTAGCCATGGCGCGGCGCGTGCGCCCACGTCGCCATCACAGCGCTTTTCACCAAGCCTTGTAAATCCAGCACCAGATCATAAGACTGGGCTGCAACCGCCTGTTTAACCGCAGCAATTTCACGCCATGTCTGGCAACGCCACCATTGCTTGCGCCAACGGCGCACGGCCACCATAAACACATGCTGCACACGAGGATGCAGGCGTGGGATATCGGCAAAACTTGCTTCTACCAGCCAGTCGATGTGCGCATCAGGAAAATGCTGCAGGATATCCTCAACAACAGGCAGGGCATGGATCACGTCGCCCATGGAGGTGGTTTTGACAATCAGGATGCGTTTCATGGCCGCTATTTTCGCATACAATGTCATCGCATGAAGTTTGCGTTTCTCATATTCAAATACTTTCCTTACGGCGGTGTGCAGCGCGACATGCTGCGTATTGCCAGAGACTGCGTCGCCCTCGGCCATGAGGTCACGATTTTTACCGGTGAATGGCGTGGTGACTTGCCACCAGGCATTGATGTCCACTTATTAAAAGCCCGTGGCTGGCTGAATCATCACCGCCATCAGTCATTGATCCGGCAAATGCAGCAAGCCGTGGCACAAGGGCATTTTGACCGCGTGGTCGGTTTTAACCGCATGCCGGGGCTGGATGTGTATTTTGCGGCAGACCCCTGCTACGCCAAACGCATGCACCATGAGCCCTGGTATAAAAAGCTGTCCGGTCGCTATCGCTTTTTTTCTGCGATGGAACAAGCCGTGTTTGGCACGGCGTCTGCCACGCATATCCTGCTGCTTAACCAGCATGATCAAACCGTTTTTCACCACTGGTATGGTACCGATCACGCGCGCTTCCACCTGATGCCGCCCAACATTCCGCTACAACGGTTTGCCAGCTTGCCAGCACAGGATTATCGTGCTTATGTACGCACGACGTTCAACCTGCCAGCAGACGCCATGGTGTTACTCACGGTCGGCTCAGCCTTTGTACGTAAAGGCGTAGACCGCGCCATAGACGCACTGAGCAGCCTGCCTGCGCCCCTTAAACAGCGCTGCTGGTTACTCGCAGTGGGTGAGTTTGAGTCCAGCAGCAACATGCGGGACTATGCCGAACAACGCGGCGTGGCTGACCGTTGCATAGAAGCCGGTGGGCGTCCGGATATCCCGGCCCTGATGCTGGGTTGCGACCTGCTGGTGCATGCAGCACGCTCAGAATTGGCCGGGATTGTATTGATTGAAGCGATGACGGCAGGCCTGCCATTACTGGTGACTGAAGTCTGTGGTTATGCCAGCTATATCACCGCAGCACAGGCTGGCAAGGTATTAGCCTCACCATTCAGCCAGGCCGCCATGAACCACGCCCTGCAAGAGATGCTGGAAAACCTGACGACACAACCCTGGGCAGCCAATGCCAAAGCCTTCGTGCAGCAAATGGCGGCCACACAAGTCAGCTACCCTGAAGCCAGGGTGATTGCAGCCACACCGACTGGCGGCTCACGCCCTTAGGGCGTCGCAGGCTTACCCGGCATAAACGGCACATTGCGTAACTTGTCTGCCGCTGCTTTGCTGGCTTCACTGCGTTGCAAGGCATAGGCTTTGGCCTGTTCCAGCAAGGCAGCAGACGGCAGGTTAGGATCTTCCGGCAACGCTGATAGCTTTTCAAAGCTTTCTTCATAAGGCGTTGCGACCTGGGCATCAATCTGCGCAGCCATGTCATCAAAGCTGACACTGCCTTCACGGCCTTCCAGCATAATCTGCCGCCACTTTTGCTGTGCCTGCTGGTCAATCTGATTAAGTTTTTGGACTTGTTTTTGTATCGCCACTTCTTGCTGCCAGCGATATTTAGGTATGGGCAAATGGGTCAATAACACAAACAGTGCGACGACCCAGCCCAACCCAGCCAGCCATTGCGTCAGCGTTAATTGTTTGCTGGGCACAATCGTGGTCGGTAACAGCAGGGCCGCCATCACCATGCCGGTGACAAAGCCGCCAATATGCGCCGAATTATCAATGCCGGGAACGATGTAGCCCATGGCAATGGTGAGGGCAGAAAACAGCAGCGCGCCCCAAAAAAGCCAGCGAAACTCCTGTACCTGCATCTGCCGCCGACCAAACCAGACATACACCAGCAGTGCACCATAAATCCCGAAAATGGCCCCGGAAGCGCCACCAGACACCGCATCATTGCCTTGGATCACCAGTGACAACAGGTTGCCGCCGACACCGCTGACCAGGTAAATCACCACAAAACGCACGGCGCCAAACATGCGCTCGACCAGTTTGCCGCCATCCCACAGGGCCAGCATATTCATGCCTAGATGCAAGGCGCCAAAGTGCAGAAACATCGCGCTTGCCAGTCGCCACCACTGGCCATCGGCAGTGGCCGGGGCAAAGTTGGCGCCCCAGGTCAGTTGTACGGTATTCGGTGAATGCCAAAAACCGGCCCCACCAAACAACATGACCACGAACACCAGCACGTTTAATGCGATCAGCAAGCGCGTGATCGGCGGCACCGGCGCGCGCAACTCAATGCGGGTGAGTAATGACTGATCCATCAGTGAAACGACTCCTGAAATGGGACTTGCAGCACCGGGGGCTGTTGCAAGCCAGTGATCAGGCTCTGCAAGTTTTCTTGTGGCACTGACATCTGCGGGTCTATATTGTTCGCCACCCAGCCACAACAATCGATATTGCGTTGCTTGAGCACCTGCGTCGTGAGCAAGGCATGATTAATACAGCCCAACCGCATACCCACCACCACCAGCGCAGGCAGACTGAGTGCCTGAATTAAATCAGCAATGCTTTGGGTAGCGTTGAGTGGCACCAGCAAACCGCCCGCGCCTTCCACGATCACCACATCGGCCATGGTCGTCAGTTGCTCATAGGCCGCGCGAATGACATCAAAGTCGACCTCCACGCCAGCCTGGGCGGCGGCGATATGCGGCGCAATGGCGGGCTCAAAACAATAGGGGTTAACCAACTCAGCGGGCGCACTGACATTAGAAGCGGCGGTCAACTGCAACACGTCATCGTTTTGCCAACGTCCATTCACCCACTCACAACCTGATGCCACCGGCTTCATGCCAATGACGGTCAAGCCTTGCGCCACCAGCTGCTGCATCAGGCGCACAGTGACCGTCGTTTTACCTACACTGGTATCGGTGCCGGTGACAAAAAAATGACGTGGCAGCGCTTGCATACCTTCCCTTTAACTGCCTTTGCGTGGCATAAACTGGACCGGGCTGGTGCCGGGCGCAGTATACGGCTGGCTGCCAGTCCAGGCATGCACAAACACCACTTCATAAGTGGCTGGCAGCTTGCCTTCGTGGCGAAACGCCTCATAGCCTTGACGCAGCTGCTGTAAAAAGCCTTTGCCGCTCAAACCCTTGGCACGGCCAGCGGTGGCGTTGTGCGCACCTATGGCCTTGAGGTCGCGCATCAAGGATTCTACCTTGTCATACGTTAAGGTGTAATGCATCACGTCCAACACTGGCGCACTGAAACCAGCGCGCGTGAGGGCATCGCCAATATCATGCATATCAATAAACCGGCTAACATGAGTATGGTCGGCGCCAGACGCGGCGCGCAACTCTTTGAGCGTATCCGGCCCTAGCGTAGCAAACATCAGCAGGCCATTCGGGCGCAACACGCGGCGCCATTCTTGCAAGGCGGCATCCAGATCATTACACCATTGTACGGCGAGGTTGGACCACACCA
>CAYPZE010000045.1:5171-12533 GCA_964415305.1 uncultured Methylotenera sp. | reverse complement strand
CAAAGCGTTTTTCGGCTCAACCAGAATCGTCATCAACGCGGCTTCATCCAGAGATTCCAGCGTTGCCACCACTGGCAAACGACCAATAAACTCAGGGATCAAACCAAACTTGATTAAGTCTTCTGGCTCGACTTCACGCAAGACTTCGCCCACAGCACGCACGTCTTCTTTGCTCTTTACTTCTGCGCCAAAACCAATGCCGCCTTTTTCTGAGCGATGACGGATAACCTTTTCCAGACCATCAAAAGCGCCGCCGCAAATGAACAGAATATTGGTAGTATCCAGTTGCACGAACTCCTGGTTAGGATGTTTGCGGCCACCTTGTGGCGGTACAGAAGCAATCGTGCCCTCAATCAGCTTCAGCAAGGCTTGCTGTACACCCTCGCCTGACACGTCACGGGTAATCGATGGGTTGTCTGACTTACGGGAAATCTTGTCCACTTCATCGATATACACAATGCCGCGCTGTGCTTTTTCAACGTCGTAATCACATTTTTGCAGTAATTTCTGCATGATGTTTTCGACGTCTTCACCGACATAACCGGCTTCAGTCAATGTCGTCGCGTCAGCCATCACAAATGGCACATCCAGCAAACGCGCCAATGTTTGTGCCAACAATGTCTTGCCTGAGCCAGTTGGCCCAATCAGCAAAATATTGCTTTTTTGTACTTCGATATCGTCTTTTCCGCTTTGGCTACCATCAGACAGCGGGTTGTAACCTAGGCGCTTGTAGTGGTTATAAACCGCCACAGACAGGTTCTTTTTCGCCTGTACCTGACCAATCACGTATTGATCCAGAATCTGGCAAATTTCTTGTGGTGTCGGCAGTTTTTTATCTGCAGACTTGATCTCATTAAGGCTCTGGATTTCTTCGCGAATAATGTCGTTGCACAAATCAACGCATTCATCACAAATGAACACAGACGGGCCTGCAATCAGTTTTTTAACTTCGTGCTGGCTCTTGCCACAAAACGAGCAATATAAAAGCTTTTCGCTATCAGATTTGTTTGCCATGCTATTCCCCTGCGGTTTGCTCGCTGATTAAACAGCGCTACGTGCGGCAATCACCTGGTCTACCAGGCCATAAGCCTTGGCAGCGTCAGCACTCATAAAATTGTCACGATCGGTATCGTTGGCAATGGTTTCAATATTTTGGCCAGTATGATGCGCCATAATGCCATTTAACTTGTCTTTGAGGTACAAAATCTCTTTGGCGTGAATCGCGATATCAGACGCCTGGCCCTGGAAACCGCCCAATGGCTGGTGAATCATGACACGGGAGTTAGGCAGGCAGAAACGCTTGCCCTTGGCGCCCGCGGTCAACAAGAATGCGCCCATGCTCGCTGCTTGGCCAATACACAAGGTACTGACATCTGGCTTGATAAACTGCATGGTATCGTAAATCGACATCCCGGCCGTCACAGAACCACCTGGAGAGTTAATGTACAAAGAAATATCCTTGTCAGGATTTTCTGCCTCAAGGAACAATAGCTGCGCGACCACCAGATTGGCCGTCATATCATTGACAGGACCAACCAAAAAGATGACGCGCTCTTTAAGTAATCTTGAATAAATGTCATATGAACGCTCACCGCGGCCACTTTGCTCGATGACCATTGGGATATAACCAAGCCCTTGTGGCTCCATTGTTTGTTGCATCATGCCCTCGTTCGCGTTCATATAATTCATGGTTTAAGCACCTGCCATCATCAATTCATCAAATTTAATTTTCTTGTTAGAGACTTTGGCTTTATCCAGCACCCAAGCCACTACATTTTCTTCAGTTGCCAATGCTGCTGGCTCATCCAGACGTTTAACATCTGCATAGTACCAGCTCACCAGCTCGTCAGGTTTCTCGAAGCTTTGTGCAAAACTGTCTACCATGGCACGCACTTGATCAGCCGTTGCTTGCAAGTTATTGGTGTTCACCAATTCGGTCAACACCATGCGCAATTTGGCGTTACGTTGCGCCTGTGTTTCAAACACAGAAGGCTCCATCGGCACTTGTGCTGGGTCAACGCCACGTTGACGCAGGTTTTGTGCGGCCACTTGCATCAGGCGGTTAGTTTCAGCTGAAACGATCGCTTTTGGCAACTCGAAGCTGGTTTCATCGACCAATGCCTGGAATACAGACTCTTTCACACGCGCTTTGATGCGCTTGTCGACTTCTTGTTCCAGGCTTTGCTTGATTTCAGATTTCATGGTGTCGAGGTTACCGTCTTCCACGCCCAAATTTTTAGCAAACTCAGCATCGATTTCAGGATAAACCGGTTGTGACACAGACACAAATTTCACATCGTAAGTCACGGTTTTGCCTGCCAGTTGCGCAGGATTGTGGTCGGCTGGGTAAGTAATATCAAATGACTTCTCAGTACCGGCTTTACCGCCAATCAAGGCATCATCAAATTCTTTAACGCGGCCAGGCTCACCAATCACCAGATCAATGCCGCGGTCGCCAGTGCTTTCAACCTGCTGGCCATCGATAGAAGCCGTCAATGTGATGTTGATACGGTCGGCTTTTTTTGACGCACGCTTCACAGGCTCATAGCTCACACGCTGTTTGACCAGCACGTCCAGCGTTTTCTCTACGTCAGCGTCTGACAACTCCAGTGTTGGGCGCTCGATCTTCACTTTGCTCAAATCACCAATGGCCATTTCCGGGAAAATCTCGAAGGTCGCAATGTATTCAAACTCTTCTGCAGCCTCTTTAAATGGCAGGTGTTCAATATTGGGGAAGCCAGCCACACGCAGCTTGTTTTGCTCAACAGCATCACCAAAGCTGGTTTCAACCGCTTTAGAGTACACCTCGTCACGCACCTGGTCACCATAGTGCTGATTCACCAAGCCAATAGGCGCTTTACCCGGACGGAAACCAGAAAATTTGGCTGTACGAGAAATTTGCTGTAAACGTTGTCTGATTTGCCCTTCCAGCGGAGCCAAAGGGACTTTGATAGTCATGCGACGTTCCAAGTTGCTGACTGTTTCAACAGATACTGCTGCCATGCTGAACTTCCTGTAAAAATCGTTTTAATAACGATGGGTTATGTAAGTAGACACATGCTTGTGCGTCTTAATAAATGTTTAAACACAACCTGACCACACTCTAAGGGATTTAATGGCGATCAAATTATGAAAAAAGAGCCTAAAAATATAACACAACTCTGAATTGAAATAAACTTCAAGCCGACAGCGATACCTGAAGCGGAGCACTTCGCTTGCGACAATAGACAGAAGCCCATCAAAAAGCCTGTATTTAAAGCCAATATGGCGCCAGAAAAGCAGACTTCAAGCGCCAGATGCTTGCGATTAGCTTAAAGCAACAATTGCTTCGATTTCTACTAATACGTCGCGCGGTAGTTTAGCCACTTGCACGGTAGAACGCGCAGGCGTGTGGGTCACAAAGGCTTCAGCGTAAATCTGGTTCATCGCTGCAAAATCGTCCAAATTTTTAAGAAAAACCGTGGTTTTCACCACTTGCTGCAAATTGCCGCCAGCCGCTTCAATGATCGCCTGCAAATTCGTCAATACCTGACGGGTTTGCGCCACTATGTCGCCATCATTCAAGCTGCCATCTGGACGCAGTGCAATCTGGCCAGAGGTATAAAGGATATTACCAACGACGACCCCTTGCGCATAAGGGCCAATTGCAGCGGGTGCGTGCGGTGTTTGTACGATATTCATGTGCAATCTCTTTCTGCCAGCCGTCCAGCGGCTAATCAACCAAAGCTAAAAACAATAAAGGCCTCCTGCAACGGAAGCCTGTTATTTAGTTCATACACCACCAGATCACGTTTTGATCCAAAAGCCTGATCATCATTTTAGGTGGTGCGAAAGGAGAGACTCGAACTCTCACGCCTCGCGGCGCTGGAACCTAAATCCAGTGCGTCTACCAATTCCGCCACTTTCGCATCTTGCCAGCCAAAACCGACAATTCGCTATTATAGCCCATTTTTGGCCGTACTCACAAACTTGTGGTGTTCACATTGACAAGCCTGACGTTCAACTGCAAGATGCTGGATTAAATATCAACAATAAGTTGTTCATGGGACAGGATATGCATTCAGCCGAAGAAAATATGCTTAGAGCGGAGCTTGAGCTCTTAATGCGAGAGCGCGAAATTTTGCTCAAAATTACTGGCGTGGCTGCTGGTTTAATTGCGGAACTCAACACCGCCGACTTGCCGATCCGTACGGTTGAGGCTGCCGACTTGCTGGCAACCACCATCAATCAACTACCGGAAGAGCTGTTGCAAGACGCGCTGGATGCCGCTCACGCAACCATCGTCGAATAAATGCAGACGTAGAATAAATGCACGCGTCGAATACACACTCGCCGGGTGCTGGTGTTTGACGCCAGCCCTGCACACGCCATGCGTCTGCTTGTTTACCTTTCACCATTATTATTGACGGCCTGCGGCATTGCCTTTCAGGCCAAGCCTATTCCGCAGCAACAGAATATTGACACCATCCAGCAAGCGACGCCTGCTGAAGATGGCTTTAAAACCTTTGTTGCAACTCAGTCACCGCAAACACCTTGGCCCATTGACGCCTGGGACTTGGATAGTCTGACGCTGTCCGCGCTCTACTTCCACCCTGCCCTTAAAGTCGCCAAATCTGATTATGCGGTCGCTTTGGCGGGAATCATCAGCGCTGGGCTGCGTCCGCAAGTCGGCCTCAATGGCCAGCTATCACATAGCAACCGCGCCAACGGTGACATCAATCCATGGTCTTACGGTTTACAGGTGGATATTCCGGTGATTACTGCCAACAAACGGCAGATCAATATAGAGATTGCACAATATCAGGCCGATATTGCCAAGATCATGGTCTCTGAAACCGCCTGGATGCTGCGCCAACAACTGAGCCTGGACTTGATTCTGCTGGCCGAACAACAAGCCATGCAAGGCAGCCTATCCAGATTGCAAAAGGCACAGGAGACCTTGCTCGCGGCCTATCAGAAACGGCTCGATCTTGGCGTTGCCGGCAAGTCGGATGTATTGCCTATTCGCCTGCAACACGACCAATCCGCCTGGCAATTGCAGCAACTGCGCTTGCAAATAAGACAAACCGAGCAAAAAGTGCTGCATGATGCAGGCCTGACCGAACAGCATAACCTGCCGCTGAATATTGCGCCGATTCAGTTATCGCAGATACTCAAGGCGAGATTTGCACAGTCGCAAGCCTATGCCGATGCCCCGACCATCCAGAACACAGCATTAACCAACCGCATGGATATCCAGCGCGGTCTGGCGCAATACGCCAAAGCGGAGTCGCAGCTCAGACTCGAAATGGCCAAGCGCTATCCGGACCTGTCACTCAATCCAGGCATGATTTACGAGTACGGCGACAAAATCTGGTCGCTAGGCATAGGCACCATGCTCAACCTGCTCAACAAGTCTTCTGACCTGTGGGCACATGCCGAGCAAGTGCGGCAGAATGAAGCCGTGCGTTTTTACGCCCTACAGCACCAGGTGATCCAGTTGTCTGAGCAGTCTTATATTAAATATCGCGACTCGGCCAACCTGCTGGTGACACTGACACGTGAATACGAACAACAATCACGCCGCAAAGCGCAACTGGAAAACCAGTGGCATCAAGGGTTGATCGATAAAACCGAATACCTGCAAACAGAAATCCAGTTTTACAGCGCGCAGCAACGCCTGATTACACAACAGGCGAATGTCATGCGCGCATTGCAGGAGATTGAAAATGTGATGCAAAAACCGATTGCACTGTCGCAGCGTGCATCGGCCTTTGCCAACCAGCAGCAAGAGGCGCCAGCAAAATGAATAAAAAAGCACTCTGGATTATCGGAGCCCAGATTATTTTAATTGTGATTCTGATTTGGGCCATTGTATTTGTTGGCCGCGATGAATACGAGTCAATTCAAGAGGATAGCGAAGAAGAGGTAGAAGGCCCACTGCGCGTCACCGAGCAAAACGGCTTGCAGGTCGTGCAACTCAATCTGGCCACCCAAAAAAATAGCGGCATCAGCGTGCAGCCTTTGCAGCCATATGATTACCACGGCAATATCAAGGTGCTGGGCTCTGTCATCTCTATCCAGACCTTAGTTGACTACAACAGCCAGTACCAGCAGCTGAAGTCACAATTGGCGCTGGCTGAAAGCGTGTTGCCGAACCACCAGCTGCAATATCAGCGTTACAAACAGCTTAACGACGACGACAAAAACGTGTCTGACAAAGCGGTGCAGGAAGCGCACGCACTGGTGATAAGTGACCAGACGCAGATTAAAGCCACACAAGCGCAACTGAAAGCACTCACTGACACCATTATTGCGCAATGGGGACAGCCACTGGCCATGCTGGTGACACAACATCCGTCGCCAGGCCCGCTACATGAGTTGCTGACGCAGAAAAAAGTGCTGGTGCAGGTTAGTTTTCCGTTGAAGTTCAAAGCGCCAGAAGGTAACTCCAGTCTGTTTATTTCGCCGATTCAGGATGAAGTGACGCCGATTAAGGCCGATTACGTGTCGCAATCGATTCAAACCGATATCAGCAATATCGGTAAAACCTATTTCTATAGTGCCCCGGCAGATTATCTGCGCGTGGGCATGCGGGTGAATGTAGTGCCAGCAGAATCGTCATCGGCTACCATCAAAGGGGTCATTGTGCCTAACCAGGCGATTGCCTGGCACGGCGGCATGGCCTGGATTTACGTTAAAACCAAACCGGATACCTTTTTGCGCAAACCTGTGGCTTCTGACATTGAGCTGGATAACGGCTGGTTTGATAACAGCATCGCGCCAGGCACCGAAGTCGTCACCCGCGGCGCGCAATTATTGCTGTCTGAAGAATTCAAGTTTCAGATTAAAAATGAAAATGAAGATTAATCTGCAAGCGCCAGGTTATCTTCAAGGGCTGCCAGCATGATGTCGGCACTGGTCAGGTTTGCCATCCGTTTTTATGGGGTGATGATAGGGCTCGCCCTGCTGGTGATTGTTTATGGTGCTTACAGCCTCACCCAAAGCGATTTAAACGTCTTTCCTGAGTTTGCCCCGACCCAGGTCGTCATCCAAACCGAATCGCCCGGCCTCTCGGCTAGCCTGGTCGAAAAACTGGTCACGCAGCCGATTGAAAATGTGATTTCCGGGGCGATTGGCATTAAAAGCCTGCGTTCGCAGTCAATTCCCGGACTATCGATTGTCACGGTGATTTTTCAGGACAAATCTGATATTTACCGTAACCGGCAAATCGTTGCTGAACACCTGAACATGCTTGGCAGCCAGTTGCCGCCTGGCATTGTGCCCAATATCACTCCGCTTACCTCGTCGGCCAGCACCGTCATGGGCATAGGCGTCACCTCGGACAAACTATCGCTGATGCAACTGCGTACCTTGGTCGAC
>CAYPZE010000045.1:0-5161 GCA_964415305.1 uncultured Methylotenera sp. | reverse complement strand
GCAGATATTAACGTCTACGGTGGTGAAGTACGCCAGTTCCAGATCAAGATTGATCCGCGCAAACTGATGCTATATCAATTGAATGTACAGGATGTGGTCAATGCGGCCAGCCGCGCCACAGGCGTACGCGGCGCGGGCTTTATTCAAAACGACAACCAGCGCATTATCCTCAATAGCCAGGGCCAAACCACCACGCCGCAACAATTAGCCAATATCACGCTGCTGCGCAAACTGGGCCGTACCATACGCATCAGCGATGTCGCAGAAGTTGCCGAAGGTGCTGCACCGTCTATCAGCGCAGCCGCGATCAATGGCCATCCGGCTGTTTACTTGTCAGTGCAAGGCCAGCTAGGCGCCAATGTGTATGCTTTAACCCAACTACTGGAGCGCAAACTATCAGACATCGAACCGAGCCTGACGGCGCAAAAAGTCACCCTGCATAAAGGCTTGTTCCGTCCGGCCAACTTTATTGAAACCGCTATCCACAGCCTGCGCACCGATATTTTAATCGGCTCGTTCCTAGTCGTGCTGGTGCTGTTCGCATTCCTGTTTAACGTGCGCACGGCCGTGATTTCAGCGACGGCGATTCCGCTGTCATTGCTCACCGCCATTGTCGTGCTGTATCAATACGGCGTCGGCCTGAATATTATGGTGCTGGGTGGCCTTGCGATTGCGCTAGGCGAAGTGGTTGACGACGCCATTATTGATACCGAAAATATCTTCCGCCGTCTGCGCGAAAACCGGCAACTGGCGCAACCACTGCCTGCGGCGCAAGTCGTGTTCCAAGCCTCGATGGAGGTGCGTAGTTCTGTGGTCTACGCCACCATGATTGTGGCCTTGGTCTTTTTACCGCTCATTACGCTGTCTGGCGTGGCTGGTAAATTATTTGCACCGCTAGGCTATGCCTATATTTCAGCCATCCTGGCCTCGTTGGTAGTGGCACTGACGCTTACACCCGCGCTCTGCTATGCCTTGCTGGCAAAAGCACCGCTTGAAAACGAAGACTCTCCCGTCTTGCGCTGGCTAAAACAAGGCTACATCAAGCTGCTGCATCAGATTGAGCATCGTTACCAGATGATCTTGATGACCAGCTTTATCTGTATTGCGCTTGGTCTGGCGATTCTACCGCTCTTCAGAAGCCAGTTTATCCCTGCACTGCG
This sequence comes from uncultured Methylotenera sp., assembly GCA_964415305.1. Classification (GTDB taxonomy): domain Bacteria; phylum Pseudomonadota; class Gammaproteobacteria; order Burkholderiales; family Methylophilaceae; genus Methylophilus. Next base: position 4,001 of record CAYPZE010000045.1, on the reverse strand, counting down.
GGAAGGCCACTACATCCTGCACATGACGACCGTGCCTGGCACCTCAGAGGTACAGTCATTGAAACTGGGGAACCAGGTGACCAAAGTGCTGCTGGAGATTCCAGGTGTGAAAAGCGTCGCACAATGGGTAGGCCGCGCGCCCAATGCAGCAGATACCTTTGGTACACATTACAGTGAATTTGAAGTCGAAATCGGCACGGTGTCCGGCAAAGAACAGGCACGTATTTACCATGACATTCGCGAAGAGCTCGCCGGTGAAGCTGAAGATGACGATGATGATGGTAAAGCCGAGTTAGGCTTTGTTGGTGCTAATTTTGCCATCAATACCTTTTTAACCGAGCGTATTGAGGAAACCATCTCCGGTTATGCGTCCGGCTTGGTGATTAATATTTTTGGCCAGGACCTGGATGCGCTGGACCGCGATGCGCAAAAGGTCGCCAACCTGCTTGGCGGCATACGCGGCGTCCGCGACATCATGGTGCAATCCCCACCGGAAACGCCAGAAATTGTGATCCGCCTCAAACATGAAAAACTGGCATTATGGGGCTTGCAACCGGTAGACGTGTTAGACACGGTCAAGGCCTGTTATGAAGGCGTACCGGTCAATCACGTGTTTATGGGCAACCGCTCTGTCGGCGTCAGCGTGCTGCTCAATGATGCCTCACGCGATGACATTGCCGACATGCGTAATATCCCGATTTTTAACCCCGAAGGGCAAATGCTCAAGTTGTCCGACGTGGCCTATGTCGCGCAAGAAGGCGGCCGTTCCAAGATTTTGCACTCAGGTGCCAAGCGCATTCAAACCATCACGGCCAATATCACTGGGCGTGACCAGGCTTTATTACTGGAGGATATCCGCAATACCCTGCATAAAAAGCTGCAATTAAACAGTGGCAACTACCTGGAGTTTTCTGGAGAGGCAGAAGCCAATGCGCAATCACGGCAGGACCTGATTATTCACTCACTGGTGGCTGGTGTGGCGATTTTTCTCATGCTCTATATCGCCTTTGGCCGTTTGCGCAATCTGATGCTCACGTTCGCCAATCTGCCCTTTGCACTGATAGGCGGCGTGGTCGCCACCTTTTTTACCGGCGGCTGGATTTCCGTTGGGACGCTGGTCGGCTTTGTCACGTTGTTTGGCATTACGTTGCGCAACTCCATTATGATGGTGTCACACTTTCAGCACCTGGTAGACCACGAAGGCTGCACCTGGAACCTGGAGACCTGTATTCGTGGTGCGGCTGAGCGCTTGCCATCAGTATTGATGACCGCATTGGTCACGGCGTTGGGCTTGCTGCCACTAGCGATAGGCAGCGGTGAACCGGGGCGCGAAATTGAAGGGCCGATGGCGACGATTATCGTCGGCGGCCTCATCTCCTCTACCATTCTCAACTTGCTGATTTTGCCGACCATCATGCTACATTTTGGCCGTTTTGAGAAAACCGATACGGTAGCGCTGTAAATACGCTAAGACATTAAACGAGATTGAATACCGGCAGGCGCGCGGTTTACGCGGAGTGCAAACGATGATGTGTTACCAGCTCAGCCGTTAACTCACTGCCGGCAAAGCCTTGCTCAAACAGCCCATATTCACTTTGGTGCACCACATAGGTTTGAAATTTAGCTTCTGCCAGCAACCCTGACAAGCCTTGATCAATGATGTCCATGGACTGTAAAGCATGCAGCCCAAGCGCCATCTGCATATCTAGCAGCCTGTCATCTGATTTAACCAGCAATAAATGCTGCGCTTCCAGTTGCCAGGCAAGCCAGGCAGCCAGGCTGTCAGATGTCACATCCCAACTCTCGGCCAGCGCATGCTCATTGGAAAACATCGTGTTTAGTGCCATTTCACTGGGTAACCATACCAGGCCGCGATGTTGCCAGCCGCTTTCTGCAATTTGGAGCGGGTTACGTACCAAGGCCAGCTCGGGCACCATCGCCACCAGGCTGCGCGCCATTTGATCCATGGCATAAATAGCCAATGCATGGGCGTGGTGATCATTAATATGGCCATCAGCATGCCCTGCGCGCATGCGCTGGAAGTCGCGCACGGCATCGGCATACATGCCACCGCCAGGCACAATAATGACTTTACCATCCCCCCAACGGACGACTAGACGCAGCCAGTGCACCAGGCTGTCGTAGTGTGTCACGCTACCCCCTAGCTTGATCACCCACATACCATGTTCCCGAAGATTAATTTTTAGTTTTAAAGTGTGCGACCAGCTTGAAGAATTGCGACGCTTTATCAAAGGTTTCCTGATATTCCTTCGCACAATCCGAATCTGCCACCACACCACCGCCCGCAAAAAAAGTCATGCGCTCATTACATATCACAGCGGTTCTTATCGCGATATTAGTATCCATACTACCATCAAAACCAATATAGCCAATACTGCCACAGTAAATGCCGCGCCGGTGCGGTTCGAGCTCCTCAATAATCTCCATGGCACGCAATTTTGGGGCACCAGTAATCGAGCCGCCGGGGAAGCATCCACGCAACAAATCCAGTGCATGATATGCAGGGGCCAGCAACCCTCGCACAATACTCACCAGATGATGCACGTTGGTAAAGCGTTGCAATTTAAACAAAGCATCGACTTTCACCGAACCCACTTCGCACACCTTGCCAATATCGTTGCGCAATAAATCCACAATCATCAGGTTTTCAGCGCGGTCTTTAATGCTATGCGCTAACTCTTCAGCCGCTTGCGCATCGGCAGCAGCATCCAGGTGCCGCGGACGCGTGCCTTTAATTGGCCGCGTCTCTACTTTGCGATCGATCACCTGCAAAAAGCGCTCTGGCGACATCGACAATACCGCCAAAGGCTTGCCTGCACTATCCTCGGCTTGCAGGTAAGCCATAAATGGCGCACGACTCAATTGCCGGAAATGGTCGTAGGCAGTACAGGCATCGCCTGCCACATCTACCACAAAACGCTGCGCGAGATTGATCTGATAACAATCACCAGCGCGTATATAGTCCTTCACTTTTTGGAAAGCGCTGGCATAGGCCGCTGGATCCATATTCGGCTGAATATCGCCAGTGACCTCAAACGCAGCCTGATGCTCGCTGCGCGGTTGTAATAATTGTTGATGCAAGGCTTCCAGGGCCTGCTGGTTGGTAAAACGGGAGTGAGAGACCAACTTGCTGATGCCCAAATGATGATCGACAATAATCGCCCAATCATAAATACCCACCAATAATTCAGGCAGTGGCATATCTTCCGCAGCCAGTGTTGGCATGGTTTCGATACTGCGCCCCAGGTCATAGGCAAAATACCCCAGGGCGCCGCCTGCAAACGGAATATCGGCGATGCGCTCAACCGCATGCGGTGTCAACCATTGCTGGATGACCTGGAAAGGATCTTGCTGCGACTTTTCGGTACCCTGGCTTGTATGTACTACAGTCTCGGTTTGACGATGGATGATTTTTGCCACTGGCGCAGCCACCACAATATCAAAGCGCGCGCCCAGGCTCACCTCTTCATCTACCGTGGTTTGCGCCTGTGACTGGCTGGCTTCGACGCGGCCGCTTTCCAGCAACATCGGCCACGACAGATGCCTGACTTGCCGCAGCCAGTGCATGCCTTCTGCATAAGGTAAATCAAATTGAATTAATGCCATGCTTGCCATAACCTCGCCACCGCATAGGCTGGAAAACAGACCTCTGCATCTTGTTTCAATTGTACATTGCCCGCTGGCATCCAGGCCGTGGCAGGTTGATAAGCCAGGCCCAGGCACTGCGCCAGTTCTGCGACCAGAAAGCTGCCCGCCCCCAGCCCTACCAGGGTTTTGGGTGGCCTGTCTGCCTGCGCCATTGCCGATGCGATGGCCTGCTGCAAGCTCGCCACTTGCGCAGCTTTAAACGCAAGCGCCAACGACTGCCACACACCATCCGCTTTATCTGCTACATCATGCCCGACCATACGTGCCAGGCGTCGCATACTGTCCACCATCGCCCGACCCTGTCCATCGGCAGTATCGGCAAGGTCATAATC
>CAYPZE010000044.1:0-12621 GCA_964415305.1 uncultured Methylotenera sp. | reverse complement strand
GCACTGGCAGGCAATGCAGCCAATACCTTTTACGATGGTGACCGTCATTTTGACGTGACCCTGCGCCTGGATAGGCCGTTCAGGGATTCGGTCGATGATATTGATGAATTGCCGATTGCCTTGCCCAATGGCGGCGGCAGTATTCCGTTGAGCGAAGTGGCTGAGGTGACGATTAAGCAAGGTGCTTCACGTGTCAGCCGTGAGGCCGGGGCGCGTATCGTTTCCATTAAGGCCAATATCACCGACCGCGACCAAGGCAGTTTTGTCAAAGAGGCAATGCAGAAGGTGAAAGCAGACGTCAAGCTGCCGCCAGGCTATACCATGACTTGGGGTGGCCAGTTTGAAAACCAGCAGCGGGCCATGAAACGCCTGATGGTGATTGTGCCTTTATCAGTGTTGCTGATTTTTGTGCTGTTGTTTTGGGCGTTTAAGTCAGTGAAAAATGCCTTGCTGGTATTGTTGATGATTCCGTTTACGTTGGTGGGTGGTCTGGCGGGTTTGGCGGTTTCAGGCTTGCATTTGTCGGTGTCAGCGGCCGTTGGTTTTATTGCGCTCGCGGGTATCTCGGTGCAAAACGGTGTGATTATGGTCGAGCAGATCAAGAACCTGATGCGGGAAGGCCGCAGTGTGACTGAGTCTGTCATCGACGGCGCCGTGGCGAGATTGCGCCCGATTTTAATGACTGCACTGATGGCGGGTTTGGGCTTGATGCCAGCCGCACTCTCGCATGGCATCGGCTCAGAAACGCAGCGACCGTTTGCCGTAGTGATTGTGGGTGGCTTGATTACAGCCACGCTATTCACGCTATTGCTGCTGCCCTTGTTGTTCCCAATGTTTTCAGATCTACGTCGGCGTCAGTCGTAATGGCTTGGTTTTAGTTAACCAAAGTGGTGGTTTATTTCAGCCAGCAATCGTAGCTCTTGCGCTGCGCTTTAAATTAAATACATTAATAATCAATGGGTTGTGATTTTCTGGGAGTTGGCACGTTATATGCATTTAAGGAGATAGTCACTCAGCTTGCAGGTTGGGCGACCTTGCAACCTCCAAAATGTAAGTATGAGCAGCATCTGCATATAACCACAACAATGAGCATTTTTCCCCGATTATCCTTTCCCGAGGATATTGCTTGCCCCAAGCTCTCGAGCTTGGGTTTTTTTTGCCCAGAATGCGTTGATTAACCTGGTGTACGCTTTTCGGCGTTGACCAGGTTTTTGGGTAACTGGAAGACGACGTTTTCAACCACGCCTTGCAGCTCTTCAACGTGGGCCGCCCCCATGTTTTGCAAGGCTGTAATCACTTCTTTTACCAGCACCTCAGGCGCAGACGCCCCGGCAGAAATGCCGACTTTGCGTTTGCCTATGAGCCACTCGGCTTGCAAATGGCTGGCGTTGTCGACCATATAGGCTTCCACACCCTGATTTTTGGCCACTTCGCGCAGGCGGTTAGAGTTTGAGCTATTGGGTGAGCCGACAATAATCACCAGGTCACAGTCTTTGGCCATGATTTTGACCGCATCCTGGCGGTTTTGTGTGGCGTAACAAATGTCATCGCTTTTAGGCGCTTTAATCGTTGGAAAACGCACTTTCAAGGCATTGATGACCTGGGTAGCGTCATCCACTGACAGTGTGGTTTGTGTGACATAAGCCAGTTTGTCAGCATCCGCCACTTGCAGTGCAGCGACATCTTCTGGCGTTTCAACCAAATGCATGCCAGCTTCAGATTGGCCCATGGTACCTTCAACCTCGGGGTGGCCTTTATGGCCGATCATGATGATTTCCAGGCCGTCTTTGCGCATTTTGGCGACTTCAATATGCACCTTGGTGACCAATGGGCAGGTGGCATCAAAGGCGGTCAGTCCGCGTGACTCTGCCTCTGCGCGCACGGCTTTGGAGACGCCATGGGCACTGAAAATCACAATGCTGCCTGCCGGAATTTTTTCCAGTTCATCGACAAAAATGGCGCCTTTGTCACGTAACTGGCCGACGACAAACTTGTTGTGTACCACTTCGTTACGCACATAAATCGGTGCGCCGAATTTCTCCAGCGCTTGCTCAACAATAATGATGGCGCGGTCCACGCCAGCACAAAAGCCGCGTGGATTGGCGAGTACGATATCGGGTGTAGCGTGTGTTTGCATAAATCAATTCCGTGAAGGATGCTGCTGCATTGCGCGGGTGAAAACCAATGTCAACCACAAGGTCTGGCAGGCATCAGGTATAATCTGCATTTTTGTTGCTCGTTGAAGCCCATGTTATGAAAAACACTGCTACTTTGCTGATTACCTGCCCGGATACCAAAGGGATTGTGGCGGCGATTGCGCAATTTTTGTATGAGCACAATGCCAATATTTTACACGCAGACCAGCATCAGGATGCGGAAAATAATCTGTTTTTGATGCGCGTGGAGTGGGACCTGACCAATTTTAATGTGGCAGTGGCCGATTTTGAACAAGCATTTGGCCCGGTGGCACAGCGTTTCGACATGACCTGGCAGCTTAAATTGTCCGAGCAAAAAACACGCATGGCGATCATGGTGTCGCAATACGATCATTGCCTAGTTGACTTGTTGCACCGCCATCATAGTGGTGAGTTGGCGTGTGATATTCCGCTGATTGTCAGTAACCACCGGGATACCGAAAAACTCGCCCAGTTTTACGGCATCGACTTCCATTATCTGCCCATGAGCAAAGACACCAAGGCCGAGGTGGAGGCGCAGCAATTTGCGCTGTTTGACCAATATGGTGTGGATTTGATTGTGCTGGCACGTTATATGCAGATTTTGTCGCCGGACTTTGTCGCACGTTATCCGCAAAGAATCATCAATATCCACCACTCATTCCTGCCTGCGTTTATTGGCGCGCGCCCTTACCATCGTGCGTTTGAGCGCGGGGTGAAATTGATTGGCGCTACCAGCCATTACGTGACCGAGGTGCTCGATGAAGGCCCGATTATCGAGCAGGACCTGGCGCGTATTTCGCACCGTGACCAGGTGGAAGACTTGATTCAGAAGGGCCGCGACTTGGAGCGTGTGGTGTTATCCAAAGCGGTGCGCTGGCATATTGAACATCGTATTTTGCTCTATGCGAACAAAACGGTGATTTTCGACTAAGCCATTTCAACTCATAAAAAACCGAAGCTTTAAGGCTTCGGTTTTTTATTGCCCAAAAGTGAGGCTTAAGGCAGTGTGCGTTCCAGGTTAAACAGGTCTGCAATGTGTTCGCGTTCGCGGATCACATGCACCTGATCGCCATCGACCAGTATCTCGGCAGCACGTGCACGCGTGTTGTAGTTGCTGGCCATGCTCATGCCGTAAGCACCGGCGGAGTGAATCGCTAAATAATCACCTTCTTCAATGGCCAGCTTGCGGTCATGGCCTAAAAAGTCACCGCTTTCGCAGACTGGGCCGACGATTTCATACACTTGTGCTTGTGCCGTGGATGGTGCAATGGCCGTGATGTTGTGAAACGCGTCATAGAGCGCCGGGCGCATCAGGTCGTTCATGGCCGCATCGACGATGGCAAAATTTTTGCTCTCACCTGGTTTCAAGTATTCGACTTTGGTCAGCAACACGCCTGCATTACCAACCAGTGCACGGCCCGGTTCAAACAGCACTTTCACGTTTCTACCAGCCAGCTTTTTCAGGATGGCTGCCGTGTAAACAGCAAAATCAGGCGGGGTTTCATCACTGTAGGTAATGCCGACACCACCGCCTACATCAATATGCTGGATGTGTATGCCTTTGGCAGCCAAAGCATCGACCAAGCCGAGGACTTTATCCAGCGCGTCCAAGAAAGGGGATAACTCGGTAATCTGTGAGCCAATATGGCAATCCACACCATGCACCACAATGTTGGGTGACTGCGCTGCTTTTTCATACAAACCCAGCGCATCTTCAAACGCCACGCCAAATTTATTGTTCTTCAGGCCGGTAGAAATGTAAGGATGGGTTTTGGCATCCACATTCGGGTTCACGCGCAATGACACTGGTGCTTGTTTGCCTAAGCCTGCCGCCACTTGCTGGATGCGATCCAGCTCATTGGCTGACTCGACGTTAAAGCAAAAAATACCGGCTTCGAGTGCGGCTTTGATTTCTTCATGAGATTTGCCGACCCCGGAAAACACGATTTTTTTCGGATCGCCACCGGCAGCCAGTACGCGGGCAAGTTCACCCCCCGAGACAATATCAAATCCGGCGCCTAATCTGGCAAACAGGTTCAAAATCGCCAGACTGGGGTTGGCTTTCACGGCAAAACAAATCAGGTGGTCGTGGCCGATTAGCCCGGCCTGAAAACGCTCAAAGGCCTGGGTGAGTGCGGCGCGTGAATAGACATAAGTCGGCGTTTGATGCGTCTGAGCGATCTCACGCAGTGCGACCTGTTCAGCATGCAGCAGGCCCTGTTGGCTAGAAAAAGGTTGGGTTGAAAGCGCGGTCACGATGCGGATTTATCTTGTTGAGGGGGTTGAGGATATTGGCGCTCGGGAATATACAAATCTCCTTTGAGACCGCAGGCGCTCAATTGCGCCAACAATAAGGCAATAGCCACTAATCTCGTCCAGCAGGAAAGCATGATTCACCGTCCAATGTAAATAATGTGCCATTTTACCATTAAACCTAGCGTGACTTATGGTCGCTGTTTTTACCGCTTGTCGGCTGATATTGACCACTGGTCGGCTACTGCTGGACATGACAGCCACCTGTTTGCATGATAAGGCTATGTAAAAAGGGGTTGGAAGATGAAACGCTCAAATCAATATGGGTTTAGCCTGATTGAAATGATGATCGTGGTGGCGATTATTGGCTTGTTGGCCAGCATTGCAGTGCCGGGTTATCAGGATTACGTCAAAAGCGGTAACGCGGCCGAGGCGCCTGCCAACCTGGCTAATTGCCGTGTACAGGCTGAGCAGTTTTTTCAGGATAACTTTACTTATGTGGGTTTTGTCTGTAATCCAGCAGACGCGAAGTTTTTTGACTATGCAGTGAATGATCAGACTGCGACGACCTACACGTTGGCGGCGACCGGAAAGTCTGCACAAAACATGGGTAACTTTGCGTTTACCGTCAACCAGGATAATGCAAAAACTTCTACCTACGATGGCACGACGGGCGCTACTTGCTGGCTGACTTCTTCTTCAGGCAGTTGTTAAAGGGGCAGTTTCGTCATGCGTCAACAGGGGTTCTCATTAATAGAATTGGTTGTCACCATGGTGGTATTGGTGTCGGTCTCATCCATTGCCATTCCTGCTTTTCAAACCTCGATTGGTAATGCGCAGATTCGTACTGTGGCCGAGTCTATCCATAGCGGATTGCAGCAAGCGAGGATGGAAGCGATCAAGCGGAATGCCAGAGTCAAATTCACTCTGCAAACCAATAGCGGCTGGCAGATTGGTTGTGTAACGCCGACAACCAGTTGCCCAACGACGATCACTCAAAAGAGCGCAACAGAAGGCTCTTCTAGCAATACGACGGTGGCGGCAGATAATAGCGCGGCTGTGTTTAGTGGTTTTGGCACACGTGACCCTGCCACGCCTGTGGGCCTTTCAGTGGTGAATATCACTAACTCACAAGTCAGGGCAGAAGAGCGCAGATCGTTGCGCGTGCTGCTGGCAGCAGGCGGTAATGTCAGGGTGTGTGATCCATCTGTGTCGGCTGTGGGAGATCCTAGAGCATGTTAATTTCACGACAAAAACGTTCCTTTCCCAAGCGATTGCAGCAAGGCTCTGTGCTGATAGAGGCCATGGTCGCACTGGTGATATTTAGTATGGGCGTGCTGGCGCTGGTTGGCCTGCAAAGCGCCATGATTAAAAACAGTAGCGATAACCGCTACCGTGCAGAGGCGCAGTTGATTGCACAAACACACATCGCCAATATGATGGCGTTTGGCGGCGATGCGGCAAACTATATTACGCAAGTCGATAAGAGCAAAATTAGATCCCAGTTGCCCAATGGTACGCTGACTTTCTCCGCGTTGACCAATACCATGGTGACGGTGACTGTTGGCTGGCAAGTGCCCGGAGGCACCCGCCATCAGGTCAATGCGTCCAGTTATTTGTTTGATGTGATGCCGTGATGCATAAGCCTGTACACCTATTTTCACGCTTACGCCGTCAGCGTTTTCAGCTGGGGGTGAGCTTGGTCGAGTTGCTGGTCGGCGTTTTAATTGGCTTGGTCGCCACTTTGGCTATCAGCAACCTGTTTAGTGGGTTTGAGGCTCGCAAGCGCACGATAGCAGGTGGCGCAGACGCACAATCGAGCGGTGTGTTGGCCATGTATTACATGCAGCGTGACGCACAAAATGCGGGATATGGCTTGCCGCTGTATAACAGCACCGACCCCTCACCGTTGTTATGTCCTATTGATACCTCAATCAACCAGGGCGGTGTGGTCATTAATCTTTCCCCGGTATTGATTGTGGATGGCGGCACGGGTAATGATATTGTGCGTATCCGTTATGGCAATCCTGCTAGCGGTGGTGCATCGTTGCGCGCGACGGGCACCATGACAGCCCCCACCTTAGATGGACGCCTGATCGGTTGCCAGGAAAATGATATTGTCCTGTTTCACCAGACACCGTCTAATCCCAACTGTAGTCTGGGCCGGCTACAAAAGCTGAATGCAGACCGGACTATCAATACGCTATCCGAAATAAATACGGTGCCTACTGCGAGCCCGGTAAGTATTCTGAATGGGGCTGACTGGGTGCGTTTTTCTTGCCTCGGCGTATGGAATCAATATGAATATACCGTCAATCCTGCGTTGGAATTGACACGCTCAGGCGGCACGCCCGGGGCTAATCCATTTCCTAGTAGTGCAGCGGTGCCGGTCGCCAGTGACATCGTTGCATTGCAGGCACAATATGGTATTACCACAACCATAGACCCCACCTCTGGTAGTGCCACAGCCTCGGCTTATTTAAATCGGGTAGATCAATGGGTCGATGCTACAGGTACTTTTGGGCCGACAATGGCACTCATAGACCGTAACCGTATCCGGGCGATCCGTATTGCGGTGGTCGCCAGGGATGGCAATTTGCAGAGAAATATTGTCAGTCAGGCCTGTGATGGGGCCGCTGCCGGTGTTAGTCGGGTATGTGTCTGGCAAGCAGATGCAGCGCCCGCAAATGTCGATTTAACAAGTGTGCCTAACTGGCAGCGCTACCGTTACCGTAGTTTTGAAGCCACTATTCCACTCAGAAACATTATTTGGAATCGCGATGCCTTATAGCCTTTTACTTGATGGAGTGACACCGCGGTCGCAGCTGTGCCAGCGCGGTATTGTGCTGTTTTTTGCTCTGTTGGCACTGGTGGTGATGTCGATTGCGGGGGTGGCATTGATTCGCAGTGTAGATACCAATGCCTTGCTATCAGGTAATCTGGTGTTCCGCCAGTCTGCCAGTACGGCATCCAATGTGGCATTGGAAGGCATTGCGCAAAATATCGCTGCAAGCGTCAGTCTCACAGCGAGCCTTATTCATCACCCAACCCAAGGGTATTACGCCAATTGCAGCCAGTTTGATAACCAGCCTGATGCCTTGGTATGCGATGGAAGCCAGTTAACCACTATGGCCTGGAGTGATGGCAACAGCAGTCTTGCCCCGAGTCAGACAGATGGGAACGATGAAATTCGCAATGGGGTAGACCGCCAAGGGAATGAAATTCGCTATGTGGTTGAGCGTATGTGTAACTACAGTAATGCTGAAATCAACTCAGGGTCTGCGCCTAATGATGCCTCGCGTTGCATGATGGCAAGTTCGCCCAGTAATGGGGAGAACTGCTCTCATAACGTTACCAATATTGAGTTGTTTAAACGTTGTGTTGCCAGTTCAGACTCCCCCTTATATCGCGTGACACTTCGTATTGCCGGACCTAAAAATACGGTCACGTTTATGCAATCTTTTATTTCCAACTAAACAGGTGGAACGATGAAAACCCAACACTGGATCAAAAAACTTCTTTGGCTGGGCTTGTTATTGCCTGCAATGTTGCGCGCCGAATTTCTAGATTTGGCGACGATGCCGTTGCAGACATCTGGTAGCTCCGATGTCAAACCAAACCTCATGTTTGTACTGGATAACTCCGGCAGTATGGGCTGGGATTATGCGCCAGACTGGTCGAACTCTTCTTCACCATGGCTGTTTAACAATGCGGATTACAACACACAGTATTACAATCCTGAGGTGCAATATACCCCGCCGCTGACTTATTTGGGGGCCAGCATGGCAAGCCAGACCAACTTTGCCGCGGTGCCTAATGAGGTCAATGATCTGGGCGCTGGCAAAAACGGTACCACGGATATCCGGTCAGTTGCTAATTACTATGCGTTTATTCCAGGTGAGTATTGCTCCACGCCTGCCTTGACCAGTTGTGTGATTTCGAAAGAGGCGACTGGAAACTACATCTACCCTTCTAATATCCGTTGGTGTAATACCAGCACCGCTGCAAACAGACGCAGTTTGACGGGCTCTATGTACTGCCAGAAGATTCGCAATGCCAGCGCTACCGTCAATGATGGCAATACTTATACCAACTTGCGCAGGCCGATCTCTACCTATACCTTGACGCTGAACAAGACCAGCAACAATGCCTCTATACAAAGCATCAAAATCAATAATATTGAACTGTTATCCACCACCGTCTCGGTCAACAACTCCTACAACAGCAGCCAGTTTGCCAGTGAGGTACGTTCTAATATGTGCCGTAACAGTCTGTCTGGCAATTGCAACCTGAGCGGTAATACGGTCAATATCAGCGGCAATGTACTGACGATTATTACGCCTGCTGGTGAGCCAGTGAATACCGCTACCCCGATTCAGGTCACCATGACTGGTGGTAATTACACGGCGCAGCTGACGACCAATACGACTTCAGACATCCCTGGCAGCATGGTTTATGTCAAGATTTCCAGTGATGTGGCTTATACTGCCCCTGGAAAAACGACCAAAGGACTGGATAGATTAGATTGTGCCAGCGCCACCTCTTGCACGCTCACTGAAGAGATGACTAACTATGCGAACTGGTGGGCCTATTATCGTACGCGCATGCAATCCATGAAAACAGCGGCAAGTCAGGCCTTTAAGTCGTTGGACTCCCGCTATCGCGTCGGTTTAGTGACGATCAATAGCCCTAAGTCTAATTACCTGGCGCTAGCCCCGTTTAATACCAGCCAAAAACAATCTTGGTACCAAAAACTGTTTGCGGTGTCCGCCAGTGGCGGTACGCCTTTGCGTACTGCGTTGTCTAGCGTAGGGCAACATTTTGCTGGTAAACAAACGTTGGGTAACGATGACCCGATGCAGTACGCCTGCCAATCGAACTTTACTTTGCTGACCACGGATGGGTACTGGAACGACAGTAGTAATCCCACACGGATTAATAGTGCTGCCATCGGTGATCAGGATGGCGCTAGCCCGAGGCCACAATACGACAGTAGCAGCAAGTCAAACACGCTGGCAGACACAGCCAAGTATTTTTATGACACCGATATTCGTGATAATACGTTCTCAAATTGTAATGGTGGCTTAGGGTCATCAGTATGTGGCACAACCAACGATTATCCTAAGCAAAATATGGTGACCATGACATTAGGTCTGGGGATTGACGGGACGCTGGTGTACACCGAAGACTATAAAACGCGGACGTCCGGTGACTACAAGGATATTGCCGATACGAAAACGAAAAACTGGCCGGATCCTACTGCGAATGAGGACGGTACCCGTATTGATGATCTGTGGCATGCTGCGGTGAATGCGGGTGGTACTTATTACAGCGCTAGCAACCCCAAACTGTTAAGAGAGTCACTGGCCAAAGGCTTGTCCGAGATCAAGGCGATTCAAGGGGCAAGTGCGGCAGCGGCCGCCAGCAGTCTGGCCCCCACCAGCGGTGATAATTTCCAGTATGTGGCTAGTTATCAATCTGTTAAATGGACAGGCAACCTGGAGGCACGTACGGTGGATACCACGTCTTTGAAAACCTCTGAAAATGCTGTGTGGTGTATTGAAAATGTAGCTGCAGAAACCTGCACCTCTCCTGCGACGTCAGCGAGTCAGGATGGCAAGCTTTATTGTAAGACGACTAACTCTGATCAGACTGCGTGTGGTAGCGCTGGGGGTGCGTTAGGCTCTGCGATCGGTATGAGTGAGCCAGCCTCTTGCTATGTCCAGATTGCGTCCAGTTGTACTGGAAGATTGCAAAATCAGCTAGGTGCGAGCCGAAAAATATTTTTTAATGTGAATAACGCGATGACACCGTTTATTGATGACAACTTGCCTGCGCAGCATCGAGATGCGCTCGAAAAAGGTTATAAAGCCTTGAGCCAGATGCAAGGATTGCCTAATAGCGACCTTAGAATGACAGAGCCAAACAAGGCCGGCAAGTTGGTGGATTACCTCCGCGGCAATAAAACTTACGAGGATACTGGGGCGAATACGGTGGCAGATAATCGCTGGTTCCGCGAGCGCCTGGCGACGTTGGGTGATATTTCACAATCTCGCCCGGCTTACTTCAAGGCCTCTAATGTAGATTATCTTGACCCAGGGTATAAGGCCTATAAGGCGAATAGAAAGCTACTACCGAGCGGAACCGTATATGTAGGCGCCAACGACGGTATGTTGCATGCGTTTAACGCTGACAACGGCAATGAGTTATGGGCATTTATTCCTACGCCAGTGATTGCCAATCTTGCCAACCTAGCGGATAAGGAATATGGCGCTAACTACCATACCAACTATGTCAATGGCAGCCCGGTAGTGACTGATGTTTGTGTCTCTGGCTGTAGTGGCGAAGGTGCTGTTTGGCGCACTGTCCTGATTTCTGGGCTTAATGGCGGTGGGCGTGGATACTTCGCGATCGACGTGACCACACCAGAAAATCCAGTCTTGCTGTGGGAATTCTATGCGCAACCCTCTGGCACGAACAGCACGCTGGGCTATACCTTCGGCAACCCGTTGGTGACTAAAATGCAAGATGGTCGCTGGGTGGTGCTGCTCACCTCGGGTTATAACAACGGCTTGAACGCGAGTAAGAAGAATGATGGCACGTTTGTGGTAAATAATCCGACAGGCAATGGTGGCGGTTATTTGTATGTCCTTGATGTGAATACGGGTAGTGTACTCAAAACGCTTTCTACAGGGTCTGGCAGCGCTGCTGAGCCTAGCGGATTAGCAAGAATTTCGGCATATGCTGACCAGATGTTTGAAAATAATACTGCTTTAAATGTCTATGGCGGTGATTTGAATGGCAATGTTTGGCGCTTTGATATAAATACAGGCGCAGTCACTAAAATTGCGACCTTGACTGAAGGTGGGGGTGGCGTGCAAAAAATCACTACTCAACCGGAATTAGGCAAGGTGGATAATAATAAAGTGGTGATGATCGGTACTGGTAAGTTTCTTGAACCAGCAGACTTGACCAATACGCCACAAAACTCTGCTTATGTTTTCAAAGATAATGGACAAATTAGTCCGATTGGACGTAGTCAGCTTACCACCCAAGTATTGGGCGGTGATCGTACTGTGGTATTGAACAAAGACCAGGTTGTGAATTTTGATACCGGTTATGGCTGGGTGCTAGATTTTCCGGCGGGCGAGCGCGTCAATCTTGATCCACTATTATTAAATGGTGCACTGATGATGCCTACCATGGTGCCAAGTAGTCAGGCATGTAATGGGGCAGGCTATGGTTGGTTTAATTTCTTTAATTACAAAAAAGGTGGCTCTTTGCTGGTCAGTGGTATCGTCTCTGAGCGTATGACCACACCAGCGGTTGGTTACAATATTGTCTATGATGGTAATGGTGTACCACATGTGGTGGTTACCGGCAGTAATGACCCTACACCACAACAATTGAGCCTTGATGATCAGGTGTTTGGCCTTTCCGCGACGAGTAAGTCTACCGAAATTTTCAAACAAAAAACCAACGGCAGCTATGGCACCAAGCAAAGCTGGCATGAGTTGATACAGTAAGAATGACACCATGAAAAAAGCCCCTAACGGGGCTTTTTTATTACCTGCGAGTTACTTCACTCGCTTTGCAAACACATACAAAATCAGGCAAATCGCTACAACAACGCCAATCAAAGTATAGATGCCTACCGCGCCAAAAAACATGGTTGCCTCCAGTGATGGTGATGGTCGAAGTTTTATTTTAGGCAAACACGGGGGCAGTGTCTAGGCGTGGCCGAAATGCATGCCCAGACGGCGGTGTGGCAGAGGTGCTGTGAGAGTTTGGTACAGATTTGCCGTGGCTGGTTGCCGGGCAGTCGTGCTTGCTTTTATACCACTTCCAGAGAGAGTTCCGCAGGTTTGTAAATCGCTTGAATATTGTTGTCAGCCACAATATCTTCTGCCAGATACATAATGTCCTGCGCTGTCATCAGCTCAGGCATGCTGGCGGTGTAGGTCAGTGGCTCGTCTTGCCATTCGCTCATGATTCTTCCTTTATTTGCTGATGTATATAACTGTATTAACGTCATGCTTGTTCCATTCTTAAGTCGGTCATCCTGGTTTATGGCGCTTATCGATGCCGCCATTGATTAAAACTATGTTAACCAGCCTGTGTGAAGCTTTAATGAAGTCAATACACTTTTTAGATGACAGTCACCTTGCTATTCATCAGTCATGAAATGGCG
>CAYPZE010000043.1:0-12686 GCA_964415305.1 uncultured Methylotenera sp. | reverse complement strand
CGCATATTGCACTCGAGGTCTTTGGCCGAGAGTATGTCTGTCTCAGCGTCATGCGGTTGCAAGTCAGCGTCTGCCTCGGTGGGGGCCGGTCTGCGAGCAGGTGGTCGATCAGCTGTTTTCGCAATATAAAGGCGATCTTTATCACGCGGCTTTTCGCTGCGGCCTGCACCTGATCTGTTTGCGGGTGGACGTCCGCCAGCATGTGCTGGCTTGCCAGCCGATTTGCGCGGCTCTTTATCTTTAAATACTTTGTCTTTGCGGGGTGCTTGCACTTGCGTGTCTGCGTCTGCTTGCACCTCTGCACGTACCTCTTTTTTAGCAGGTGGTTTAGTACGATCACGCAACTCTGGCGACATGCGCCTAACGGTTTTCTGGCGCGCTTGATCAGTGGTGGCGGGGGATTTATTGAGTTTGAGCGTAGACAAAACAGTCGTCTCACTAATGAAAGATGAATAAGGTGCTATTGTAGTTTATTTGGCTGCTGACGCACGAAAATTCAGGCTACCAGGTTGCTTGCGCGCACTCTCTGGCATATAGCGCAAAATGCTTTCGGCGCGCGCTAATTCTGGTTTTTTGGCCATAAACTGCTGCTTCCAGGCACGGTGCGGATTTTTGATGATGCCTGCCAGCCACGCAGCTTGAATCGGATTCATCTGCGCAGGGGAGAGTCCAAAGTAATAGTTTGCAGCCGCATGTGCGCCACACAAACTCGGCCCCCAGTCGACCGTATTTAAATACAGGTTGAGAATTTGTGTTTTATCCAGCGTATTTTCCAGCTGTACGGCATACAGTAATTCTTCTATTTTACGCTTCCAGGTACGCTCACCATTGGTGAACATATACTTCACCACTTGCTGGGTAATGGTGCTGCCCCCCACGGCCTTGTCAGTGCTTTCCTTGCCGAGTAGTTGCTGCATTTGTGTGATGGCATAGCCCGGGTGATGCCTGAACTCGGCATCTTCAGCAATAATCGTCGCCATCGGTAACCAGCGGCCCATTTTATCGTAGCTGAGCCAATGCACTTTTTCAGGATGCTTTTGCTCATCCAGCAGCGGGCAATCATATTGCACAGACGCGGCGGTGACCTTGCTCAAGTCCAACCCGCTTACTTGCAATTGCGTTAGCTGCGGTTGCACACTCCAACTTTGCCTGGGCCAGCGCAAGGTCCCGGTGGCGGCCAGAAAACCAGAGACCGTCGCTTGCGAAATGGCACTTGAATGTGCGCGTAAAGGATGTAGCAAACTGGCCAGAGGCGTCGCTGGCAGCGTCCAGTTCAGCTTCAACGAGCGCATGGTCGCTTTGCCTTCAAAATCAATCTTGAATGGCTGCTTGGCCGCATCGACTAATAAATGTCCACTTAACTGCTGGCCGTCGAGTTTTAACCACAACTCCACCGCGTCTAGCATGAGTGGTTTATCGCTGACAGATTTCGCCTCCAGCCAGCAATGCTGGCAATGCACGCGCAAACCATCGGCATCATAGAGCTGGATATCACCATGATGCAGGCTGAAGCCTTTTTGATCGAGTAACCAGCGACCGGCAGGGGAGGTCGCCAGCATCAGTATGGGCAATACACGTACCTGTATGCCACTGCCTATGGGCAATTTCACCCGCCAGGCGGTTTTGTCATAGGGTTGCCAAATCCAGGCCGCCACGCCGAGGACTGCCAGCAAGCTGGCAATCGACAGGCTAATGATGAGGCGTTGGCACCATTTTTTCAGCATTGTGGCGTCACCTTAAACCAGCAAACGCTCCACCACCTTGCCCTGTTGCAGATGGTTTTCAATGATGTCATCAATGTCACTTTCATCGACAAAGGTGTACCACACGGCATCCGGATAAATCACCATCACCGGCCCTTCGCCGCAGCGGTCCAGGCAACCGGCACGGTTGATACGCACTTTGCCAGCACCGGCCAGGCCTTGTTGTTTGACTTTCTTTTTCATGTAGTCAAACGCGGCTTCCGCGCCTCTGTTCATGCAGCAGTCTTCGCCATTTTCGCGCTGGTTAAGACAGAAAAATACGTGGTATTGAAAGTGACTTGTAGTCATAACGATTGCCTTGTAAAACCTCGCACCGGATGCAACGCTTATTCGGTGGAGAGTTGGTCATCTCTGGTAAAGGTCCAGGTACGCGTAATGCTCAGTACATCGGTATCCTGGCGGATATCTTCCGGAAAAACCGGAAAGGGGGCAGCCAGTTGGACGATGCGGCGTGCAGATTCATCCAATAGCCTGTGCCCTGAGCTCTGGTGGATACGAATACTTTCTATACTACCATCGGCTTTCACCGAAACGGTCATTTGCAGTTTGCCGTAGAGCTTTTGTGTCATCGCGGCTTGTGGATAATTCAGGTTACCGACGCGCTCTATTTTTTGCCGCCATTGCTCGACATAATTGGCAAAACGGTATTCCCTCGTGCGCGCGCCGACAAACTGGCGCTTGGGCCGCATTTCGTACTCTTCTTGCTGCTTGGCAATCAGGGCTTCCAGTTTGGCCATCTCTTGCATGGCGGCTGTTTGCGGCTGCGCTTGCACCGGCACATGCGGTGAGGGTGGCTGCTGCCTATTGGCCGGATGCGGCTGTGACAATGGCGGCGTCTGCAAACTGGTCACAGCCTGGCTGGCTTTTAGCTGTGTGAGCAGCGCTTGCGCTTCTTGTTCCAATTGCGCCACACGCTGCTTTTCACGCACCAGCTCGGTCTCGTGCGGGCTGCTCGCAGTCGTGGCTGATGGAAGCGTCGCCTGTGCGGCATGCGGCATGGACGCCTGCATTTGCTGCACACTGGGCAACGGGCTCTTCATCTGCCGTTTTTCATCGGTATTGCCGCCGCGGTCCAGATTGGCTTGCGCCAGCGCATCGGCTTTTTCAGGTGCACTTTGCGTTTTACTGTTCACCAGCATCACTTCTAATGAAGGAATCTGGTCTTTAAAAGCTTTGAGTTCCGGTTGAAAATGTAGCGTCAGCACGACCACATGTGCCAGTAGCGAAAACCACAACGCCCACACCAGTGGTGAGCGTTTGCGGAAACTCTCCGGTAACCCCATGCGGCGCTTGTCCAACTATCCCTGCAAGGCCTGCAACAATTTTTGGTGTACGCCACCAAAGCCGCCATTACTCATCACCAGCACATGATCGCCTGGCTGTGCCATGGCGGTCACCGCAGACACCAACTGGTCCAAATCATCATAGGTTTGCGCTTTTTGCTGGATAGGGGCTAAGGCAGCGGCAGCATCCCAGCCTAAATTATTGGCATAGCAAAATACAGCATCCGCATCACGCAGACTATCAGGCAGTGCGTCTTTCATCACGCCCAATTTCATGGTGTTGGAACGTGGCTCTAGCACAGCCAGAATGCGGGCCTTGCCCACTTTGGCACGCAAACCGGCCACCGTGGTAGCAATCGCCGTCGGGTGATGCGCAAAGTCATCATAGACGGTGACTTCATTAGCCACGCCTTTGACTTCCATACGGCGCTTCACATTTTTAAACTCACCCAGTGCCTCAATCGCGATACAGGGTGCGACGCCGACATGACGTGCGGCGGCAATGACCGCTAATGCGTTGCTGCGGTTATGTTCACCAAGCAAGTCCCAGCTCACATTGCCCTGACGCTCACCGTTTAAATACACATCAAAACGGCCTTGGGCATCAACATTCTGTACTTGCCAGCCACTGGCGCTGTCTATGCGTTCTAATGCGCTCCAGCAGCCACGCGCAATCACGCGATCCAGGCTTTCCTGCTGGTTAGCCACCACCAGGCCTTGTTGCGGCACGGTGCGCACCAGGTGATGAAACTGTTTCTCGATCGCGGGCAGGTCTTCAAAAATATCGGCATGATCAAATTCCAGGTTATTGAGCACGGCCGTGCGTGGACGGTAATGCACGAACTTGGATCGCTTATCAAAGAATGCCGTATCGTATTCATCGGCCTCTATGACAAAAAACGGGGAAACCGATTTTTGGTCTTGTTTAGGCGTTTGTGGCAAACGGGCAGACACGCCAAAGTTTTCTGGCACACCACCAATCAAAAAGCCAGGTGCCAAGCCTGCATATTCGAGTACCCAGGCCAGCATGGAAGAGGTGGTCGTCTTGCCATGCGTACCCGCGACAGCCAATACCCACTTACCTTGCAACACGTTCTCGGCCAGCCATTGTGGACCAGAAATATAAGGTAATCCCTGGTTGAGGATTTCTTCCATCAGCGGATTACCACGTGTAACCACGTTACCAATCACATACATATCTGGATTCAGGCTGGTTTGGCTAGGGTCGAATCCCTCAATGAGCTCGATGCCTTGCGCTTCGAGTTGTGTGCTCATGGGCGGGTAAACATTGGCATCACACCCGGTGACACGGTGACCGGCCGCTTTGGCCAGCACGGCGATGCCGCCCATAAAAGTGCCACAAATACCGAGGATGTGAATGTGCATAAATTTTACCAAAACAATGAATGCCTGCATTTTACCAAACAACGTCTGGTAAAGCCGTAGCGATTAGCGCTCAATTTTTGGCAAATAACAGCTGGTACTGGCGGCAGCGGGCCGCAATATCTGTGGCCTGAAAAAGATCGCTAATCACCGCCAGTGCATCAGCCCCGGCCTGCACTAATGGGCGGGCGTTACCCAGCGTAATGCCGCCAATGCCGACGACGGGCACAGACAATGACTGCTTGGCTTGGGTAAATAATGCAGAAGTAGCGCTAGGCGCATTGGGTTTGGTAGAGGAAGGGTAACAAGCGCCAAAAGCCACATAAGTCGCGCCCGCGGCCTGTGCCTGCTCAGCCAACTCAAAGCGGTTATAGCAAGAGGCGCCAATGATTTTCTGTGGGCCCAGCACCTCGCGCGCGGCAATGATCGCACTATCATGCTGGCCGACATGTACACCATCTGCATCCAAAGCGGCAGCCAGCGCCACATGATCATTAATCAGAAATGGAACATTGAACTGGCGGCAAAGCGCGAGCAGGGCTGTTGCTTGTTCTAAACGCAAACTGTCACTGGCGGTTTTGTGCCGATATTGGACCAGCGATACGCTACCTTGTAACGCCTTTGACACTTGTGCGCAAAGCAACTCGGTGTCATCGCAATCTGGCGTGACGAGGTATAAACCACTAATGCTGAAGTTCACTCGCTTTTTCCTGCACGTCTGACTCGCGCGCCCAGAAGAACCGGTCAGGAATAAATTGCCCCATGCCAGGGCGAAACGCATGACGCAAGGTCTGCCAGGTAAATTCCTGCGCTTCGTGCACGGCTTCTTCCATGGTCAAGCCGTGCGCCAGGCAAGCCGTAATTGCACTGGTCAAGGTGCAGCCAGAACCATGATAACTGCCAGGCAAACGCTCCCAATGATAGTCTTTAATCAGGCCCGGCAATTCGTTTTGTACACCATACAAGCTGTTGACCACATCCAGTGAGCGCTCGTGCGTACCGGTGATCATCACATACTCGCTACCCATGCCCAACAGACGCAACGCACATTCTTCGAGTGAGCTATGTTTCACCTCGTCGCCCTCATCGTAATAAGCCAGGCGACGCGCCTCCAGGCTATTCGGTGTAATCAGCGTCGCTTGTGGAAACAGCAATTCGCACATGGCGGCCTGCATTTCTTCATTAGACAGCTCATCACCGCGGCCAGAAGCAAGAATAGGATCAATAATTAACGGCACATCCGGATAATCGGCGACGATTTCGGCAATCACCGCCACGTTTTCCACACTACCCAACAGGCCTAATTTAAAGGCGTTCACCGACACATCTTCAAGAATCGCGCGTGCCTGGTCATTGATCCAGTCCGCATCCAGCGGCATCACACTCTCTACGCCCACGGTGTCTTGCACCGTAATACCGGTAATCACAGACAGCGGGTAACAACCAATACTGGCAAGCGCCATAATATCTGCCTGGACACCGGCCCCACTGCTCGGGTCGGTCGCTGCAAAGGTTAAAACGGTCGGGGGAGTGATGGCCATGAAAATTCCTTTGGAGCGGCTGACGGGAATCGAACCCGCGTATCAAGCTTGGGAAGCTGGCGTTCTACCATTGAACTACAGCCGCAATCGAATGACCGTTATTTTACTTGCTGTCGCGACGAATACAAAACATTATTCGGCACAAAAGCAAAAGCCGGACAATCGTCCGGCTTTTGCTTGGCTATTTAAATTAAATACAATTTGAGTTCACGCCATCTGGCAATTTCACGCCAGAACTCAAGATCGGCGTACTACCCAAGCGATCTTCATTGGTTGGGCAAGCCACCGCATCCAGGTCTTCCTCGTCACCCGCAGCAGGGTTCAGAGAAACGATAAACATCGTATTCAAAATCGGATTGTTTGGAATTAAACCACCTAACCCTGCCGTATCACGCGGCGATGCAAATGCAGCCACAGGCGGCGTTACCGGCACGGCAGTAATACTGCCTGTTGCGGTAGAGTCGTTGATGACCGTGGTGTATGCATTGTAGATCACTTTACCTTCGTTGGTCAGCGCGCTGGTGATCGTCGTTGCACCTGTCGTGATGACCTTACCGGCACCCACAGCAGCCGTATCAAACGATGCGCTGGTTACCGACGTTGGTGAGAAGGTCACAACATCATTATCAAGCACACCGCTAGTTGTCAGACTCAAACCACTCAGATCAGTGACTGTATTGTTACCATCAAATACCTTGGTGGATGTGCCTGATAAGGTTGCGGTAACTGTTGGCGTCACCTGATGCACAAAACCGTTACCCGTACCTAACAAGGTGCCGCCAAATGCGGTGCCATATTGCTTGTAATCATAAGTCGCCAGCAAATTGCTACCTTTGACATCGCCGGTTGGGTCATTGCTGTAAATCGTCCAGCGGCCTTTTGTACCAGTCTTGATGCTGGAGTTAGCGCTATTAATAAAGTGACGGCCAGCCACCAGTTGCACGGCATCAACCGCATTGCTGGTGCTTAAGATATTGCCATTCATATAAACATCTCGCATGGCTTGAACAAGAATTTTAGCGCCATTGCCTGCAATACCTGTCCCGGTTTTATCTCCACCCTTCACCGTCATTGCACCAACATTGATATCGCTATTCGCCGCTGTCGTTTGTAATGTCACCGCACCTGCAGCCCCACCTGATTTGTTAGTACCAACACCATCCGCCCCACTCGCCACAATGTTTTGAGTGGTAATGCCGTTGGCGGCAACAATATTCACAGCACCAGCACTCTTGCCGTCAGTGTTGTTACGGCCAGCACCGCCACTGGTGTCAATGTTTTTAGCCGTGACTGTACCAGCCGTCGCAGTGAGCGTGACTTTATTGCCAATGGCGTTAAAACCACCTTTGGTGGTGATATCACCTACCGTGATATTACCCGTATTACTCTTCACACTGACTTCGCCTGAAATGGCAGACACAACGGAATTGCGACCTGCGTCACCGGCACGCGTTGTAATATTGCCAACGATAGCATCACCTGTGGTGGTAATGTCCACCTTGCCACCTGCGCCACCCACACCAACGGTACCTGCAGTAGGGTCAGCGTTTCCTGAGCCAGTAGAGCCAGACTTACCGCCTGAAGTATCAATATTGCCTGTCATATTGAGGCTACCAGCTTTGATCACAACGTTACCACCATCATAGCCATTTCTTGCACTGGGAGGATCGGTGCGCCCTCTGGCATAAATGTTGGCATCGCCCAGATTGGCTTCGCCTTTGACTGTGATACTCACGCTGCCAGCATGACCTAAACCGCTTCTGTCACCGTCGGAGATAATGTCGCCTGCTGTATGGCTCAAGGTTGCCGCAGACAACACGACACCGCCGCGGCCAGTAATATTGGCGCCTATCGCCAAGTTACCCACACCATCATTATCAGCATCTGCTTTCAAGTTGATACTGCCAGTGCCAGTCGTGGTCAACGCCGCATTGACATTGATATCATTGCCCGCTTCGAGACGAATATTGCCAGCCGTGTTGGTCATGGTGACCGCTGCATTGACGTTGATGTCTTTGGTGGCTTGAAGGAACAACTGGTTAAAGCCTGTGATCCCTGCCACATTAATATTGGTAGTGCCGCCTGCATTATCAGCAAACGCCACATCTGGTGTACCAGAAGGATTATCCGTGATACCAGAACCGCTGCTGATCAGGTTGATGGTTTCAGGGTCCAACAGCACGGTCCCACCCAGGCCGTTTGCTGCTGCAACATTCACGGTGCCCAAGAAAGCCAGGTCTTGCTTGCCAGAAACCTCAACAAAACCACCATTGCCACTGACTGCCCCACCTTGTGCAGAAATGCTGCCGTAATAACGTGTCAGATGATCGGCCCAAACAACCACTTTACCGCCATCACCTTGTTTTAAGGCGTCAGCCTTAATGGTGGCACCCTGCGCAATAAAGGTGGTTCTGGCGTTGTACACGGCATCGTTTTTACCTTGGTAATCACCGCCCACCAATACTTTACCGCCGCCGGTATCACCAGAGGCATCCAACAAAGCGCCTTTCATCAGCGCCACTTGCTCACCAGTGACCTCAATCGTACCACCCGTTGTGCCTTGGCCTTGTGCAATCAATTGACCAGACACTTCTACTTTTGAGTTATCACCGCCTTCAAGGCGGATCACGCCATCGCGCTCAACCAACTGGTTAGCTTCGACGATGCCAGAAATATTAATCGCAGCAGAACGCGCGTTGGTTGCCATTTGCACCAAGCCGCCATTGGCCTGAATCAGGCCACTGTTTTTAACCAAGCCCTCTGCTGCCTGCCCGGTTAAATTCGCTCTAACCAGACCATTACCGTAAAAATCCAGCACGGCTTCTTTTGCAGAAGCCAGTACAACACTACCTTTGCTGGCGACCAGCGTGCCGGAGTTCACGACTTTTTTACCCAGCATCACGATATAACCTTCACCCTGCGCTTTAATCACGCCGCGGTTTTCGATGTTGCCAGCCATGTTCTCAGCCGTAAACTTATAGTTGCCTTGTAAAAAGGCGTCGTTGCTGATATTTAAGGTAGAAGCCACGATATTACCAACGTTTACTTCGGCCCCTTTACCAAACAAAATACCATTCTGGTTCACCAGAAACAGACTGCCGTTCGAATTGAGTGTCCCATTGATTTCAGAGCGGCTGTTGCCAATCACACGATACAGTGCACGGCCAGCATCTGGCATCACAACATCCAGTTGATGACCCTTCATCACGCCGAACTTGTAAAAATCCACAATATTGACATTCGCTGTATGGATATATTGCGTGTGCGTTGCGCTGATGTCTTTTACGGTCAGATCACCGGCAACCACGCCAGCGACGACATTGGTGTCTGCAAAAGAAGAGACTGGCATGACGGCAGCCACAAAAGCACTCGCCACCACTACACGCCATTTACCTGCGGTGGTTAAGGCAGCCAGAGTAAGCTGCGCTGGCGCAATCGCTGCGCCCACTTGCCCGGTAACACTGGATTTACCCTGTGCGCGGGCCGTCTCGGCCACGGCTACCCAGGCTTGCTGGAGCTTGCTCCAGACCAAACGATAAACATGGTTTAAGGATGCTGCTTTCATGACACTTCTCCTTTATAGTAAGAAACGCCACTGATCTGCACTTGCGATCAGTGGGTTACCAACACTTCTCTCAATTCCTGATATGGGTGTAATTTTGGTTCAGGAAGTTATTTTTGTATGTAGCCCACTATGACTAATCGTGACCGTCATTGCACTCAATCTCCAATTGAACGCAAGGGCGGTCACACAGGCTACTTTTATATGTCCAGACTTGTTGCCTGGATCAGGTTGACGACAGATGTGAAACTAGAAATTTTTTCTTAACTGCGCCCAAAGCTGATACTCAGTATTACTTTCAGCGCCATCAAGATCACGCTTTTGCTGTGAATACGTCGTGGTCAACACCCATTGCGCCGGGAACTGAATATCTGTACCGACACCAATATGGTTAGAGCGCACATAGACACTGTTACCAATCGGATCATGGTTCAATTTGCCACGCCCTGCATCATAGAATGCAAATGGTGTGACTGACTGAATATAAGGCGTGACATCGGCCCCAGTCGTCGCAAAGGTTTTACGCACATCGGTGCCCACCATCCAGCCTTGATCCGCCTGACTTGGGATTTCAGAAAATTGACGCCAGCGGTTAATCGCGCCGATACCAAAACGTTCTGCAATATCAAGGTTATTCCCTGCGCCCTGATAGTCTGCACGCACGATCCAGTTCACCCCGTTTTCAAACACTTGAGTACGGCTTGAAGTCCAGTTCCACTTCACAAAACTGCCCTGGGTATCGAGCTGATTTCTGTCGTTGGTTTTTGCGGCAGAATCTTTATAAGAGACGTTACCGCCAGTCACCAGGAAACTCCACTGATAAGCGACACTACCGATCTCATTGATCCAGTCGCCGACAAACCCTAACTCAAGGCTGCTGATATCACGACGGTTATTGATAGAAAACGCATTCACATCGTCATCTAAAATTTTGTAGTTACCGCCGACCTTGAACGCAACCCCTTTTTTGGTTTCACGCAGCAATGGATGTTCAAGCGAACCATAGAAATAATGGGCATCCCCAGACGCATCAAATTGCTTGAAAGGACCGCCCAGCTTGTAATCGACATAGCTGTAGGCCACATTCATGATGGTGCCAGCACTGCCTACCGGCGTGAAGTACAAACCACTGATAGAGCGCTGACCTTCATCCCTGGACGTTTTACCAACTACCGCCAGTTGGTCTCCACGGCCGTGGAGATTATTCACCGCGACGCCAAAGCCCAATGTTTCACGGTTGGTGAAGCGGTTACCATAGTTACTGGCGCTAACAAAACCAGTGACGCGGGGCACGCGAGGTTCGACAGCAATTGCTACATCCGAGCTACCGACGGCTTCGCCAGGGTTAAGCTGCGAAGTCACCTGGATGCCCGGCAAGCCGTTCATTACCATAATGTTGCGCACCAGATTGCGCTCATTAAGCACATCGCCTTTGTTCAAACCATACTCTGAAAGCGACTGAAAGTAAGCCTGGTCGAGGCCTTCACCAGTTTCTGCTTTGACTTCACCTAATGTGCCTTCGAGAATAGACAGTGACACCACGGCTTCTGTCGCCGTGCTTTTTTGCAAATCCTGGGTCGGCAAGTAGACTTGTGTCAGCAAATAGCCCCGTTGACGGTAGTAATTACGAACGGTACCCACCGCCTCGTTTAATTCACGCATGCCAATTTCATGCCCGGTGAGGTAGGCCAATTGCGCCGCCAGCACTTCGTCTGAAAACTGTTTATTGCCCGAGAATTTGAATTCTTTGACAATGATCTTGAGGCTGGATTTTTTTTGTTTCTTTTCGGTTGCCGGTGTTTCTTGAGGCACCTGAATGATCGGTCTGGATTCAGGCAACACAGGTCTCGGCAAATTCTGCTGGATGTCTGGCAAAGAAACACCGCCAGCCAATACCTGAGAGGTGTAGCCTAGTGCCAATAACTGCAACAGGCCTATACGCTTTAATTGTGTGTTCAAGATAACTCCCCAAATCTTTCTAAAATCCAAAATCTCTTCAATGGTATAACAACGCCCAAAATTCCCTTAAAAAACACCCAAATACTAACGTTTTTTTACAATTTAAAAGGCGCTTAGTAGCAT
Source organism: uncultured Methylotenera sp. (assembly GCA_964415305.1). Lineage (GTDB taxonomy): Bacteria > Pseudomonadota > Gammaproteobacteria > Burkholderiales > Methylophilaceae > Methylophilus. Next base: position 1,072 of record CAYPZE010000043.1, on the reverse strand, counting down.
ATTTGTAACTTTTGCTAATATTCCAGTGCATCTACATCCAGCACCCAACGGATTTTTGCTTGCAGCGGATGTGTCTTCACCCAGTCTACGGCCACCTGCAGTAGCTGCTGCAAGGCGCCGCGATGTGCAGACTGCAACATCACATAGCCGCGCTCCATCTTGTTTAACCTGGCAATGCCGGGGCGAACCGGGTCATATACCAAAGGCTGATCCGGCAAAGTGGCGGCGTATGTCGAAACATAGTCCCTGGCAGCCTGGCTAAAATCGGTCAAAAACTGATTCACCAAGCTGTAGTCTGGCGCTTCTGCTTTCATCACTGCAATATAAGTCGCGGGCGGAAACTGCATGGTCATGCGCTCTTGCAATAAATCGTTAGCAAAAGCGGCATAATTTTGCTCACGCAAAGCGGCAAATAAAGCATGTTGCGGAAAAGCCGTTTGCACCAACACCTCGCCTGGCTTATCTCCGCGTCCTGCACGCCCAGCGACCTGCATCAGCTGGGCAAACAGGCGCTCGCTGGCGCGATAATCCGGGCTATACAGTGCACTATCAATGTCCAGCACACCCACCAGGGTCAGATTGGCAAAATCATGGCCTTTGGCCAGCATTTGCGTGCCGATTAAAATATCTACCTGACCGGCATGCACCGCGGACAACAGCGCCGTTAAAGCATCCTTGGCCTGAATGGTGTCTCTATCCACCCGCGCCACCCGCGCCTGCGGAAACAGCTGCTGCATGCTTTCTTCAATGCGCTGGGTGGCCTGGCCAATCGGGCGCAAATCGGGATTACCGCAACTAGGACATTGCACCGGAATCGGCTGCTCGTCACCACAATGATGGCAACGTAATACACGCTGGCGCAGATGCAACACGGCCTTGGCTGAACAACGGCGGCAATCTGCCAGCCACTGGCAGGCGGAACAATGCAACACCGGCGCATAACCGCGGCGATTAATAAACAGCAGGCTTTGCTCGCCACGCTGCAAACGCAACTCAATGGCTTGCTTCAACTGCGGTGTGAGCCCGGCTTCTGGCGGACTGTGCGTGGTATCAATGCAAAAAATACGCGGCA
>CAYPZE010000042.1:0-13742 GCA_964415305.1 uncultured Methylotenera sp. | reverse complement strand
CTTTTTTTTATCTTTTCTCTTTTTCTTCTCTCTTTTTTTTTTATTTTTTCTTCTTTTTTCTTTCTTCCCACAGCAGCGCATCGGCAATCACATGGCCATTAAAGCGCACGCGTTCCTGATAATGCACTAAATGGGGGGAGGTGTAACAGCCGACCTGGTAACCAGCCGTGCTGTAGATGCGCTCCAGCATGGCGCAGGTAGACCCTTTGCCATTGGTGCCACCAACGGTGATCACGGTAAACGGAAATTGTAGCTGCAAACGCGCAGCAACCGTTTGCACCCGCCCCAAACCCATTTCTATGGATTTGGGATGTAACGATTCAATGTAGCCAAGCCAACCATCAACAGTTTGCGGAAGCCCGGATATCACTGGTGGCATCAGGCAGCTTTGGTAATATTCAAGAAATTAGCCAGTAACTGGCTCAATTTGGTACGCATCTCACGACGGTCAATGATCATGTCAATCGCGCCATGCGTCAGTAGAAATTCTGCGCGTTGAAAGCCTTCAGGCAAGGTTTCACGCACGGTTTGCTCAATCACGCGTGGGCCGGCAAAGCCGATCAGTGCATTCGGCTCAGCCACAATCACATCGCCTAGCATCGCAAAGCTGGCTGATACGCCGCCCATGGTCGGGTCCGTCAACACTGAAACATATGGCAAGCCTGCTTCAGACAGCTTGGTCAATGCAGCACTGGTTTTAGCCATTTGCATCAATGACAGCAAGCCCTCTTGCATACGTGCGCCGCCACTGGCAGAAATACAGATAAAGGCAGACTTGTGCTGAATCGCATCTTGTACGCCACGCACAAAACGCTCGCCGACCACAGAACCCATGGAGCCGCCCATAAACTTGAATTCAAACACAGCGGCGACGACAGGCACACCTTCAATTGCACCGCGCATCACAATCAGCGCATCTTTTTCTTTCACATCACGCTGAGCCGCTTTCATGCGCTCGGCGTATGTTTTACTGTCTTTAAACTTGAGCGCATCAACCGGGGTCACATCAGCACCGATTTCAACCCGGCCCTCAGCATCCAGCAACACATTCAGGCGATTACGCGCACCGAGACGGTGATGATGGCCACACTGCGGGCATACTTCCAGATTGGCATCCAGGTCAGTACGGTAAAGCACCGTTTGGCAGGCATCACATTTATGCCATAAGCCTTCAGGCACATTACGCTTTTGTACAGAACCAACAGCACGTTTAATTTTTTGTGGAATCTTGTCTAACCAACTCATAGCTTCTCCTGCTTTGATATTGCGATATTCTGAGGACATAGATTTAACGCCCTATACAGAGTCAATCGCAGCACGCAACTCATGCATTAATGCCTGCACATTCGCAACCAGATTGCCGGCGTCAGAACTTTCAATCGCCAGCACCATGCGACTACCGACCACGACGGCATCCGCAATCGCAGCTACTTCACGTGCTGTGGCAGCATCTTTCACGCCGAATCCAACACCAATCGGCATGCTGGTTTGTTTACGGATGTCTGCCACGCGTTTTTTCACTTCAACAATATCCAGGTTAGCTGCCCCGGTCACGCCTTTAAGCGAGACGTAATATAGGAAGCCCGTGGCCTGCTTCACAATCAATTCAGTCCGGGATGGTTCGGTGGTTGGCGATAGCAGAAAAATGCTGTCAATCTCGGCGGCAGCCAGTTGCTGATTAAATACCTCGCACTCCTCAGGTGGATAATCCACCGTCAGTACACCATCCACGCCAGAATCTTTGGCCAACGCTACAAACTGCGCGCTGCCCATGGCTTCGATTGGGTTGGCATAACCCATCAATACGATAGGGGTTGTTTGATTGGTTTCGCGAAACGCTTTGACCATGGTCAGCACTTTACGCAGGCCCATTTTGTGTACCAATGCACGCTCACTGGCGCGCTGGATCACTGGACCATCTGCCATAGGATCAGAAAAAGGCACGCCTAGCTCGATCATGTCGGCGCCCGCCTCTACCAAGGCATGCAACAAAGGCACGGTATGATCTGGATGTGGGTCACCGGCCGTAATGTAGGGAATCAGTGCCTTTTTACCTTGCGCCTTAAGCGTGGCGAATACAGATTGAATGCGAGACATAAGAATGCTTTTTAAATTAGTTCAAATAAAGACCGAAGAATTGTCGTGCGGTTTGCGCTGGATAATCTTTTTTTCAGCGCAAACAGCAGCAGAGGTCACAGGCTAATATTAGCTAAACGCGCTACGGTGTTGATGTCTTTGTCACCGCGACCGGAAAGGTTTACCAGTACGACTTGGTCCGGAGACATGGTTTTGGCAAGCTTTTCTGCATAGGCCAGTGCATGGCTGGATTCCAAGGCAGGAATAATGCCTTCAGTGCGACACAGATTATGAAATGCAGCCATGGCTTCTTCGTCAGTAATCGCCACATATTCAGCACGATTGATGTCTTTTAACCAGGCATGCTCTGGGCCGACACCCGGATAGTCCAAGCCTGCAGAAATAGAATGTGTTTCGATGATATTGCCGTCCTCATCTTGCATCAGGTAAGTACGGTTGCCGTGCAACACGCCGATCGGACTATTGGCGGTTAATGGTGCGGCGTGCTGACCAGTACTCAATCCATGACCACCGGCTTCAACTCCGATTAAGCGCACACCTTCTACATCAATGTATGGATAAAAAATTCCCATAGCGTTAGAGCCACCACCAACACAGGCGACAACCGCATCTGGCTGGCGGCCTATCATTTCCTGCATTTGCTCTTTGGCTTCAATACCAATGATCGCTTGAAAATCACGTACCATCATCGGGTAAGGATGTGGACCAGCCACGGTGCCGATAATGTAAAAAGTATTGGAAATATTGGTGACCCAGTCACGCATGGCTTCATTCAATGCGTCTTTGAGGGTTTTGGAGCCACTCTCGACGGGTACAACCGTAGCACCGAGCAGCTTCATACGGAATACATTAGGCGCTTGACGCTTCACATCTTCCGCGCCCATATACACCACACATTCCAGGCCCAAACGTGCAGCAATGGTTGCTGTCGCCACACCATGCTGGCCTGCGCCAGTTTCTGCAATCACGCGTGGCTTACCCATGCGCTTGGCCAATAATGCCTGACCAATGGTGTTGTTGATTTTATGCGCACCGGTGTGGTTTAAATCTTCACGCTTGAGATAGATTTGCGCGCCACCGACTTTGTCGGAGAGGCGCTTCGCGTGGTAAATCGGGCTAGGACGACCGACAAAATGCTTAAGGTCATAAGCATACTCAGCCAAAAACTCAGGGTCGTGACGATACTTCTCATACATCACCCGCAACTCATCCAGAGCTTCAACCAACGTTTCTGAAACAAAAACGCCACCAAAAGGGCCAAAATGACCGTGCTCATCTGGCATGTCATAGACTTGCATGCATTACTCCGTCTCTCGTTTTTTACTCAAACCGCCCATTACGTTCTGCATCACACTGCATCACCTGCTGCATGAATGCAGCTATCTTTTGCGGGGACTTAATCCCCTTTTGCGCTTCCACCCCGCCACTCACGTCCAGCGCATAAGGCTGCACCTGACGTGCGGCTTGCCTGACATTGTCAGGATTCAAACCACCCGCCAATATGATTGGCTTTTGTAAACCGGCAGGAATCAAAGACCAGTCAAATGCTTCACCAGTGCCGCCTACCGCTTTTTCGGAGTAAGTATCCAACAACAAAGCAGTCGCTGACGCAAAATCAAGCTCGCATTGTACCAAATTTAGCCCTGGTTTGACGCGGATTGCTTTGTAATATGGCAGATTAAATTGCGCGCAATAGTCTGCAGATTCATCGCCGTGAAACTGCAAACAATCCAGACCTGCAACGGCAATCACCTGTTGCACCTCTTCGACCTCCGCATTCACAAACAAGCCGACCTTACTCACAAACGGCGGCAACTTGGCGGTGACATTTGCCACTTGTGCTGCAGTCACCGCTCGCGGACTAGGGGCATAAAACACAAAGCCCAAAGCATCTGCCCCTGCTGAAATGGCCGTCAGCGCATCGTCCAAACGGGTGATTCCGCAAATTTTAACCCTAGTTCTTGTCATGTTTTTTTGAGTCACTCTCTTTAATCCCAGCAAGCCTCAGAAGACGGCAATTGCCAGCTGGGGTCATAATCGACACCGGTAAAATACAGGCCATCCGGCATAAACGTGGGCGGTGAAAGACGTCTATCCTGGTGCTGCAACAAGTCAGCAAATTCGGCGACGCTTAATTTGCCTTGGCCAACATAGACCAGGGCACCAACCATATTGCGAATCTGATGTTGCAAAAAGGCATTCGCCTGAAAGCTAAAAATAATGTAACGACCGTGTTGCCTCACCTCTGCGCGATGCATGGTACGCACAGGCGTGCTGGCCTGACATTCACTGGCACGAAATGCACTGAAATCATGTTCGCCCAGCAGTACTGGGACGGCCTGCTGCATCGCTTCAAGCTTGAGCGGCCGGTGGTACCAACCCACACGTCCATGCTGGCTTGCGGGTGCCACGGCATGATTGTAGAGCACGTACTGGTAACTACGGGCACGGGCACTAAACCTGGCGTGAAAATCATCCGCAACCTCAGCCGCCCACAACACCCTTACCCAGGCAGGCAAATGGGCATTGGCCCCTCGTACCCAAGCGCTCAATGGCCTAACCACAGACGTTTCAAAATGCGCCACCTGCATCAAGGCATGCACGCCAGAGTCGGTACGCCCGGCCGCATGCAAACGTACTTTTTCGCCACCGACCGCGGCAATCGCAGACTCAATCGCATCCTGTACGCCCAATGCATTCGGCTGACTTTGCCACCCCTGAAAATAGGCGCCGTGATATTCAATGCCAATCGCAATTTTCATGGCGCCTAGTATAAGGGCTGCCTGCGATTACGCCAAATCAGCCCCCCCCCCTGCTTTTAGCTAGTCCATAAATGAACAAGGCCGGAAACCCGGCCTTGATTTACACGATTTTTGCAAGCAAATCACTCGCTCGCTGCCGTTGCCGTTCACCCCCTTCGGCAAGCACTTCATCAATCAGTTCCTTGGCACCCACCACATCTTCCATATCGATATAAGCCTGAATCAAGTCCAGCTTGGTGTTCACTTCTTCTGGCTCATCGGCAATCGCGTCAGTGTTGCTTGCCGCAGCTTCAGCCACATCTAGCGAAATCTCAGGAAATGCAGTACTGTCTGCTGCCATCTCTTCCATGGCTGGCGCCTCATTTAATGCTGCTTCAGCAGAGCCGAGGCTGATTTCTTCAATCTCTAGCGCATCCTCATCTATGGCGCCAGCCTTAACCGCGTCATTAGGGCCGCCCAATTCCAGCGACAACTCAGGCAAAGATTCAAACACAGCATCTTCACTGGACAATGTTGGCTCACCTGACGCGGTAGACAAAGACTGACTCATCCCAGCATCAGCACTTTGTGCACTGTCATCCAGATTCAGAGAAGGTAAGTCTAGCGCCTTAGGCGTCAATGCCAAATCAGTCTCTACACCTGCATCATCGGCCAAGCGATCAGCTACCGGTGTCTCGACAACAGAGTCAACCTCAAAGCGCAGCGGATTGGCCGCAGCTGCCAGTTCGGCTGACTGCGTTTGCGCAAATTCAATTGCTGTGTCAGTCGCTTGTGGCGTTGCCACATCAGCAGGTACGTCCACTGAAAAGGTTTCTGCATCACTCGCGACAGCGGGTGTTTCGGCCAAGGATGATATTGTTGCTGCCTCTGCAGCTGCGGCGACATTGACCGGGCGTACAGCCGAATCTTCGCTAGCCGCCACAGCTTCTGACGCACCATCAAACTCTAATGCAGGCGCCTCAAAATTAAAATGATAGGCATCCTCTGCGTTTTCGTTTTGCGCCTCCGTCACTGGCAAGGCGGCTGTTGAAGCCACCACAGAAGCATCGCTGGCGCCCGATGGCACGCTTTGGTAGAACGCATTATCAGGATCCAGCTTTTGACCCATCGCACTGACTTTTGCCCAGGTAGCATCTGCAGGCCCGGCTTTGGCATAAACGTCGCCAGCCAAAGACTCAAATGCCGCTTTATTGCCAGTTGTTTGATAAATTTCCAGCAACTTCAATTTGAGTTCCTGACGCTCAGGGTCTTTTTGAATCGCATCTTTAAGGATCTCTTCGGCTTGGGCGTCACGACCATAGGCCATATACACCTCTGCCTCGGCAATCGGGTCTACGTCATGCGAATCTATCATGCCGCCGACACCGCTTTGAGAGAAGTCAGTTAAGAATGAGGTATCGCCAGAGGCCGCTGCCTGTGTATCGCCGAACACGGTATTGTTCTGCATTTCGGTGGCGGGTGACGTCACGATGACGTCTTCAAAATTATCAATCTGCTTTTTACGACGGATACGGATCAACGCCCACACACAAAGCAACACAGGCAATGCAATTAAGGCCAAGGGCAAGACTGGGCTAATATTTTTTAGCCGCTCAAACAACACATGCATAAAGGACGGCTGCGGCACCGCAACGTCTGTCGCTGAAGCGTCAACCGCGACTTCGGGCTTCGCTGCTTCGGCGACAGGTGCAGGTTTCTCTGCAACAGCAGGCACTGGGGATGCGGGCTGCGCTGTCGCTTTATCCTCAGTAGCGGCTTTAGGCGTAGCCTGCGCTTCTGGTTTTGCCTCTACTTTAGGTTCGTTTTTTGCCTGGGCAGCTGCATTTTCTTCTGCTTGCGCCAGGGCACTATTCTTCATGTCCATCAACTTCTTCATGTCTGCGACTTGTTTCTCAAGCGCAGCAGCACGAGACTGTTCCTCTTTAATGGCATTTGCCTTGGCAGTGGCATCTTCTTGTGCCGCAGTTGCTGAGGCTTTAGAAGCCGCTTTATCGGCTTGTGTAGTCGATTTTTCATCACCGGCAGACAGCTTCAACACATCTTTAGCAGGCTTGGCTTGAGGCGCTGGCTTCTCACCTGCTGCACCAATTTTACCTGCCGATTGCTGTGTGTTGCCGCCGGTTTGGCTGGCTGCACTTTCCTTGACCACTTTTGCCAATGAATTTTTATAGGCATGCCAGTTGGTCGCATGTTCTGCAATCAAGCTTTTCGCCTGTGGGTGGCTAATGCTATCTAAGGTTGCCTGGTCTGGCATACGCATAATCTTGCCGACCTTGAGGCGGTTCATATTTTTACCATCAAACGCCTGCTGGTTTGTTTGGTAGAGCGCAGCGAGCATTTGTTCAACACTCACATTGTCAGGTTTCATTTGCCTGGCAATCGCATACAAAGTATCGCCACGCTCTGTCGTCAACGCACTTTCTGTGTCTGCTGGCGCATCGGCAGCGATAGGTTTAGGCACAGACTTAGTACTTGCAGGCTTGGATGCCAGCGGCTTTTTGGCTTCTGGGGGAGCGTCTTGCGTTGCCTCGCGAGGGATAGCTGCCGGAGCGCTATTAGCAGGCGCAGGTGCCGCTGTTTGAGCGCTTTGTGGCAGCCCGCCAGATTCAGACACATAGTTAGAGTTAAAGCCAGGCGGGTCCAGCAACAAGGTGTATTCTTTGACCAGGCGGCCAGTCGGCCAATCCACCTGGATCAGCATATCCAGAAAGGCTTCGGTAATCGGTTGCGAGCTGGTCAGCTTAAGGATGGGCTGACCTTTGGTATTGTTGCCAACTTCAATTTTAATAAAAGGATAAGAAGCCGGTTTTTCCAGCATCTGGTCCTGATAGACCTGTTCGCTCGCCAGCGCGGCTTGAATGCTGTTGAGTTCGCTGGGCGTAACCGCCAACAACTCAATTTCCGCATTAAGCGGCTCCCCGAGTTTTGAGCTGGAAATGATGCTGCCCAAACCAGCGGCATGCGCCGAGAGGGCCGTACTCAAACTCAAGGCAAAGGCTATTTTTTTTAATTGAAGTTTACTCACCGATTAACCCTTATTCATTCATGGCGTTTGTCAAAATAGCATCATTCAGACAGCCACGCAAGCGCGCCCAGGCGGCTTTGGAGCAATAAATACACCGATTTGAAGCTATAGTCCCCATTAAACAGGATTATATAAAAAGCAAAAGCCCGAAAAGACCATGATTTCATTAATAAATCATGGCTTTACGGGCTGCTACTTAAACAATTACTTAAGCTTCGACCAGAATTCTCAACATCCGTCGCAAAGGCTCTGCCGCGCCCCACAATAATTGGTCACCCACGGTGAAGGCTGACAAATATTCACCGCCCATCGCCAGCTTGCGCAAACGGCCGACTGGCGTGATCAATGTGCCGGTAATGGCCGCAGGGGTGAGCTCAGTCATGCTGTCCATGCGCTGATTAGTCACCACTTTAGCCCAGTTGTTGGCTTCAGACAGCATCTGATGGATTTCATCCATAGGCACGTCTTGACGTAGCTTGATGGTCAATGCTTGTGAGTGACAGCGCATGGCGCCGATGCGCACACACAAACCGTCAATCACAATCGGATTAGCTTCACGTCCTAAAATCTTGTTAGTCTCGACGCCGCCCTTCCACTCCTCTTTGCTCTGGCCATTGCCCAGGTCTTTATCAATCCATGGGATAAGGCTGCCAGCCAGTGGCACGCCAAAATTGGCATGTGGCAAATCATCGCTGCGGATGGTATCTGCAACGGTTTGATCAATCTGCAGAATCGCTGAAGCTGGATCTGCGAGCAAACCAGCGACAGAAGCATTGATCACGCCCATCTGGCTAATCAGTTCACGCATATTCTGCGCGCCCGCGCCTGAAGCGGCCTGGTAAGTCATAGACGTTGCCCACTCCACCAGATCAGCCTTAAACAGGCCATTCAGCGCCATCAACATCAATGACACAGTACAGTTGCCGCCGATCCAGTTTTTGCCGCCTTTGGCCAAGGCATCCTTAATCACATGCATGTTGACCGGATCCAAGACAATTATCGAGTCTTGCTCCATGCGCAAGGTAGAGGCCGCATCAATCCAGTGCCCTTGCCAGCCCGTGGCGCGCAATTGCGAAAACACTTCGCTGGTGTAGTCACCCCCCTGACAGGTGACAATGACATCCATCTGACGCAATGCATCAATATTTTTAGCATCTTTCAGCGCAGGAGAATCCTTGCCTACCTGAGGCGCAGCGCCACCTGTTTGCGAGGTGGTGAAAAACTGCGGCTCAATATCCGCAAAATCATTTTCCTGCATCATGCGCTGCATCAGCACGGATCCAACCATGCCACGCCAGCCTACAAACCCTACTTTTAACATAGTGACTCGATATTTCAGCCGGTACTCCCGGCATTAAATTGATTATTTGGAAGATTTCTGAACCGCTTCGCCCGCTTGTTCAATATCTTTACCCATACCATTGATGGTGTTGCAACCTGCCAATACCAACATCGTCAATACTAATGTCACCCATTTCGCCATGCTTCTCTCCCAATGACTAATCTCTGAAATTACCGTATTTTAAAGGGAAATCGGTAATGTTTTTTTTCACAAAGGCAATCGCCTCTTGCAGCACATCGCGTTTGGCGCCATTCACACGGACCGTGTCACCCTGAATCGTCGCCTGCACCTTCATGCCGCTATCTTTAATCAGCTTGGTGATTTTTTTGGCCAGATCGCTATCAATGCCATCCTGCACGCGCAGATCCTGTTTCACCTTATTACCAGAGACCTTCTGCACATCCTTGTGTTCCAGACGTTTGGAAGACTCGGGCTCTTTTTTTTCCATGGATGGCAACAGAATATCTTTCACCTGATCCAATTGGAAATCATTATCACCAAACAGGGTGATGACTTTATCTTTTTCGTTGAAATCAATTTTGGCCGACGTGCCTTTGAAGTCATACCGATTGGTGATCTGCTTGCTGGCAGCATCAATCGAGTTCTTCAAGTTCACCATATCGACTTCAGATGTAATATCAAAGCTTGGCATATATACTCTCTCCTACACCAACTAGAAATTGCGCAGCTTGAGCAAGGCATACGCCCACAGGCATTACATTAAGTACGACAAGGGCGTATAACACCGCTCAAGCAAGCAAGTTCGGCTGGACTTATTCGAAGTGGCAGACGTAGTCTACAGTTTCTAAAACCTCAATATCAAAACTGGAGTTACCAAGCACCGTAAACTTCTCGCCGCCTTTATAAGTGGTCCAGTTTTCTTCGTCTTTTTGGCGTACCTTGCAGACACCGTCATTAATTTCCATCAGCTCAGGTGAGCCGGTGTTAAAAGTCAGTGTGCTAGGGAAAATCACGCCCACGGTACAGCGCGTACCATTAGGGAACAATACGGTGTGGCTCACACATTTGCCATCGAAATAAACGTTGGCTTTCTTTTTTACGCTGACATTATCAAATTGCGCCATTTTAAATTCCTAATTAATTCCAGTTACTACAATCATAGTGACGACTATATCTTAAAACCAGGCAGACGGCATGCACAGTCATTCGCCCGCGCAGCCAGTGTTACATAGCAGCGACGATCTGGTCACCCATTTCAGAGCAAGAAACTTTCTTCGTGCCCTCTTCATAGATGTCACCCGTGCGGTAGCCTGCAGCCAATACTTTTTTCACTGCGTTTTCAATGCGGGTTGCGGCTGCTTCGTTGTCAAAGCTGTAACGCAACATCATAGCCGCCGACAAGATGGTTGCAATCGGGTTCGCCAGGTTTTTACCGGCGATATCTGGTGCAGAGCCGTGTGATGGCTCGTACAGGCCTTTTTTGCTTTCATTCAATGAGGCAGATGCTAGCATGCCGATAGAACCGGTCAACATGGAAGCTTCGTCAGACAAGATGTCGCCGAAGATGTTACCGGTCACCATCACGTCAAATTGTTTTGGGTTGCGGATCAACTGCATGGCGGCATTGTCGACATACATATGGCTCAGTTCTACTTCCGGATATTCTTTCGCCACATCAATGACGATTTCTTTCCAGAACTCGGTGGTTTCCAGTACATTGGCCTTATCTACGGAACACAGCTTCTTGCCACGTTTCATGGCAATTTCAAATGCCACATGCGCAATACGACGCACTTCAGGCTCGCTGTAAATCATGGTGTTAAAACCTTCGCGTACGCCCTGCTCGTTGGTACGCATGCCACGTGGCTGGCCAAAATACACGTCACCGGTCAATTCACGCACAATCATGATGTCCAGACCTGCTACTACTTCTGGTTTCAGGGTTGAGGCGTTTGCCAGCTCGGGGAACAATACAGCCGGACGCAGGTTAGCGAACAAACCCAAATCCTTACGAATCGCCAGTAACCCGCGCTCAGGACGCAAAGGACGATCCAGGGTGTCGTACTGCGGGCCGCCAACGGCACCTAATAATACGGCGTCCGCTTTGCGACAGATGTCCTGCGTGAACTCAGGATATGGATGACCGTATTGATCATACGCCTGGCCGCCCAGTGGCGCTTCCGTAAAGGTCATGTCCAGACCTTCTTTTTTCAATACTTCGAGCACGCGCAACGCTTGCGCAATAATTTCCGGGCCGATGCCATCACCAGGCAACACAGCGATATTTAACGCCATTGTAGAGTTCCTTTATTTTAAAACCCACGCCTATGCATGGGAGATTAATTCAATTAAGCAAACAACCTGGGGTTAAGCAAACAACCAAGGTTGTGCCGCTTGATGTTTTTGCTCAAAGGCTTTGATCGCGTCGGCATGCTGCAAGGTTAGGCCGATTTCGTCCAGGCCGTTGAGCAGGTTGTGCTTACGGGTGGGCGTAATATCAAAGCTGAATGACTGGCCAGACGGCGTGGTCACGGTTTGCGCTTCCAAATCAACGTTCAGTGTGTAGCCTTCATTCGCCAAGCACTCTTTAAACAGGCCATCCACTTGTTCGGCAGAGGCCACAATCGGCAAAATGCCATTTTTGTAGCAGTTATTAAAGAAAATATCGGCAAAGCTAGGCGCAATGATCACGCGGAAGCCTTGGTCCTCAATCGCCCATGGCGCGTGCTCACGGGAAGAGCCACAGCCGAAATTGTCACGTGCCAGCAATACTTGCGCGCCTTGGTAACGCGGCTGGTTGAGCACAAAGTCCTTATTCAATGGGCGTGTGCTGCAATCCATGCCTGGCTCACCATAGTTGGTGTAACGCCACTCATCAAACAGATAAGGACCAAAACCGGAGCGCTTGATGGACTTTAAAAACTGCTTGGGAATAATGGCGTCGGTATCAACGTTAGCTCGGTCAAGCGGACAAACCAGGCCATTTAAAGTAGTAAATGCTTTCATAGTGTTCTCCTCTTACGCGCTACGCACGTCCACAAAGTGACCGGCAATCGCAGCAGCAGCAGCCATTTCCGGGCTGACCAGGTGGGTACGGCCACCCGGGCCCTGGCGGCCTTCAAAGTTACGGTTGGAGGTTGAAGCACAGCGCTCACCTGGACTAAGGCGATCTGAATTCATGGCCAAGCACATGGAACAGCCTGGTTCACGCCATTCAAAACCGGCTTCAATAAAAATCTTGTCCAAGCCTTCAGCCTCAGCCTGTCGCTTGACCTGGCCAGAGCCTGGCACCACCATTGCCAGCTTGATATTGCTAGCGACTTTTTTGCCTTTGGCGACACCAGCTGCAGCGCGCAAATCTTCAATACGTGAGTTCGTGCATGAGCCAATAAAGATTTTGTCCAGCTGAATTTGATCAATTGGCGTATTGGCAGTCAGGCCCATATATTTCAAGGCGTTTTCGATGCTGGTACGCTTGGTCGCATCGGCTTCTTGTGCCGGATCAGGCACAGTAGAACCAATCGGCAGCACTTGCTCAGGCGACGTGCCCCAAGTCACTTGCGGGGCGATCTCTGCACCATTCAATACCACTACCGTGTCAAATGTAGCGTCCGCTTCTGACTTCAGTGTTCTCCAGTAAGCCACGGCTTTGGTCCAGTTGTCGCCTTTAGGCGCATGCAGGCGGCCCTCAAGGTAAGCAGCTGTTTTCTCGTCCGGCGCCACCAGGCCTGCGCGTGCACCGGCTTCAATTGCCATGTTACACAGCGTCATACGGCCTTCCATGGACAGGCCACGGATCACTTCACCACCAAACTCAATGGCATAGCCAGTACCGCCAGCGGTACCAATCTTGCCGATAATCGCCAGCGCGACGTCTTTCGCTGTCACGCCTTTCCCTAATTGGCCATCTACGCGCACCAACATGCTTTTGGACTTTTTAGCCACCAGCGTTTGTGTTGCTAAAACATGTTCGACCTCTGAGGTGCCAATACCGTGCGCCAAGGCACCAAACGCACCATGGGTAGAGGTATGGCTATCGCCGCAGACCACGGTCATGCCAGGCAGTGTGGTGCCATTTTCAGGCCCGATGACATGGATAATGCCCTGGTCTTTGTTTTTAAACGGGAAATACACCAACGCACCAAACTCTTTAATGTTGTTGTCAAGTGTCTCCACTTGCAGGCGAGAGATCGGATCTTCAATGCCCTTATCCCAATCTTTGGTCGGTGTATTATGGTCTGGGTTAGCCACAATACTGGAATTACGCCAAGGCTTCCGGCCAGCCAGTCGCAGCCCTTCAAAAGCCTGTGGGCTGGTGACTTCGTGAACCAGGTGGCGGTCAATGTAAATCAAGCAGGTGCCATCTGCTTCTTCATGCACCACGTGCGATTCCCACAATTTGTCGTACAGCGTTTTACCAGCCATGACAGTTCCTTTCTTACCACACAAATATTGATAAATCTTGCGCAGAATACCTAAGTTTTAATACCCTTACAAGAAGATAGTTTATACTAGTATTAACACTAATAGGATAAACAAATCAAATGGATACAAG
>CAYPZE010000041.1:0-13843 GCA_964415305.1 uncultured Methylotenera sp. | reverse complement strand
CTCCTGAAACAGCGCATGTGTGCCGACGGCTAACATGGCCTCGCCGCTGGCGATCAGTGTAAGTGATTGCTCACGCTGTTTTTTGTGTTGGCTGCCAGTGAGCCAGGCCACAGTGATGCCCAGTGGCTGCAGCCAGTCACAGAGTTTTTTGTAATGCTGTTCGGCTAAAATCTCGGTGGGGGCCATCATGGCCACTTGCCAGCCAGCCTCGATCAATTGCAAAGCTGCCAGGCAGGCAACAATGGTTTTGCCGCTGCCGACATCGCCTTGCAGCAGGCGCTGCATCGGGTGTGGCTGCGCCAGGTCATGCCCAATTTCAGCCACCACTTTTTGCTGCGCGGCGGTGAGGGTGAAGGGCAGGTTGGCCAGCAGACGGGCCACCAGGGTGGTTGAGGCAGAGATCGCGGGTGCGCGCGATTGTTTGCGCCGCGCATAGTGCTGGCGCATCGATAATTGCTGCGCCAGCAGTTCGTCGTAGGCCAGGCGTTGCCAGGCCGGGTGCGTGCGGTCTTCCAGTGAGGCCAGCGCAACCTCAGGTGGAGGTTGGTGCAGCAACTGCAAGCTGCTGGCAAAACTCGGCAACTGCATCGATTGATATACCCAGTCGGGCAGGGTTTCGACTAAATACTCCGCTTTCAACACCTGGTGCATGGCTTTGCGAATCGCCGATTGCCCCAGGCCAGCAGTGGTCGGGTAGACGGGGGTTAGGGCGCTATTGACCGGCGTATCTTCGCCAACTTTGCGCTGCGTCGGGTGCACCATTTCGTAGCCAAAAAAGCCTGGCCGCACTTCGCCAAACACACGTAAGCGCTGGCCGGTTTGCATGGCAGCCACCTGGCTGGGATAAAAGTGCAGAAAGCGCAGATGAATGAGGCCGGTGTCGTCTTGCAGCCTGACATTGAGCATTTTGCGCGGTTTGTAGGCGACCTCGTTGTGCACCACCACGCCTTCAATCTGTGTCTGTTCGCCCAGGCGTAAGTCACGGATGGCGGTGATGCGGGTTTCATCGAGGTAGCGCAATGGCAAATGCAGCAGCAACGTCTGCACCGACTGGATGCCTAGTTTTGCCAGCTGGCTGCACAAGGCAGGCGAAAAACCTTTGATGTCGCTCAAGGGGCGCATGCAGACTCAGACGCGATTACTGGATACGTTGTTCCAGCTGGTTACCTTTAACCCGGTTAATACGCACAATTTGCTGAATTTTGCGCAGGTTGCGGATCAGGGTCGCCAGGTGCACGCGGTTATGCACCTGCACGGTAAAGTTGACGTTGGAATACTGACTGCCATCGCTGACTTCGACACTGACATTATCAATGTTGGCGTCCGCATTGGAGATGGTCGCTGCCACTTTGGCCAGCATGCCGCGCTCGTCAACCACCGTGATGCGTAAATTAACGCTGAACAGTTTTTTCGGATCGGCATCCCACTCCACATCCAGCCATTTTTCCGGGTCCAGCCTGAACTTGCGAATCGCCGGACAATCGTGGGTATGGATGACCAGGCCTTTGTCTTTATTGATAAAGCCCAGAATCGGATCGCCAGGAATCGGGCGGCAGCAGGGCGCAAATTGCACAGCCATGCCTTCCGAGCCGCGGATGGTAATGGTGTCTAGCACTTTGCCGGACTTATCCTCAGCATCTGCCGGATGCGCCAGCAACTGGTGCGCCACCATCAGGCTGTTGCGTTTGCCGAGGCCGATATCGGTGAGAATGGTCTGGCGGGTTTTGCTGCTATAGTCGTTCATGACCTTTTGCCATTGCTTATCGCTAATCTCGGCGGGTTCTATATGCATGGCGCGCAAGGCCACATTGAGCATGCGCTCGCCCAGTTGTGCCGACTCTTCTACCTTCACGGTTTTGAGGTAGTGGCGGATGTGCGAGCGGGCTTTGCCGGTGACCACATAGTTGAGCCAGGCCGGATTCGGTTTCGCCAGCGGCGCCGTGATGATCTCGACATGGTCACCATTACGCATTTCTGTGCGCAGCGGGGCCAGTTCATTATTGATTTTCACCGCGACACAACTGTTACCGACGTCAGAGTGCACCGCATAGGCAAAGTCGACCGCAGTCGAGCCACGCGGCAAGGCCATGATGTTGCCCTTGGGCGTAAACACATAGACTTCATCCGGGAACAAGTCGACTTTAAAGTTTTCCAGAAACTCGTGGCTATCGTCACTTTCCGTCTGGATTTCAACCAGGCGCTGCAGCCACTGGTGTGTTTGCTGTTGCAGTTTGGTCAGATGTGCATCGGTGGTTTTATACAGCCAGTGCGCAGCAACGCCGGCATCGGCAATATTATGCATCTCCTGGCTACGGATTTGCACCTCGATCGGCGTGCCAAACGGACCAAACAGCGTGGTGTGCAAAGACTGGTAACCGTTGGCTTTGGGGATGGCAATATAATCTTTAAAACGGCCGGGAATCGGTTTATACAAGGCATGTAATGCACCAAGCGCCAAATAGCAGGCGGCCGTGTCTTTAACGATGACGCGAAAACCGTATATGTCACCAATTTGCGACAATTTCATCGATTTTTCGGCCATTTTCTTATAAATGCTGTAAAGGTGTTTTTCACGACCCTCTACATCATATTCAATATGATATTGCTTCAGCTGGTTTTGGATGGCTTCCAGAATCTTGCTGATGACCTCTTTGCGGTTGCCACGCGCCAGGCGAATCGCCTTATCAATGACGTGGTGGCGGTTAGGGTAGAGGTATTTGAGGCTTAAGTCTTCCAGTTCGTGGTAGATCGGGTTCAGGCCCAGTCTATTGGCAATCGGCGCGTAAATATCCAGCGTTTCACGCGCGATGCGTTTTTGTTTTTCTGGTCGCATGGCCTCCAGCGTTTGCATGTTGTGCAGGCGGTCGGCCAGTTTGACCAGAATCACCCGCACATCCTGACTCATGGCCAGCAGCATTTTGCGGAAGTTTTCCGCTTGTGCCTGAGTGGCCGTTTGCAACTCTACTTTATCGAGCTTGGTCAGGCCATCGACCAGGTCCGCTACCTGTTTGCCAAAGCGCTCGGCAATCGCTGCACTGTCAACCTCGGTATCCTCCACCACATCATGCAGCAACGCCGCCAGCAGGGTAGGTAAGTCGAGGTGCAACTTGGCCAGAATACAGGCCACAGATATCGGGTGAGTGATGTAAGGTTCGCCGGTTTTGCGGGTTTGGCCGGCATGCGCCTGCTCGGCATAGCGATACGCTTGCCAGACCAGTTGCACTTCTTCTTCGTTGAGATACTTGCGTATAAGCTGGGTAAGGGGGGAGTCCTCACGGTCAGCAGGGAGCAAGTCCACTTCTTCCAGGGGAGACCTGGACTTGCGATGGGCAGAATCGCCTTGGGTGTGGGGCATAGTTGTTTATGCTTGGCCCTTTTTCTCTAACAGCTCTACACCGACTTTGCCAGCGGCGATTTCACGCAAGGCAATCACGGTTGGTTTGTCTTTTTGTGAGTAACCACTGACTAACGGGTCTGAACCATTGGCCAATTGTCTGGCGCGATAAGCCGCCACCAATGTCAATTGAAAACGGTTTGAGATATTGTCCAAGCAATCATCGACAGTAATACGTGCCATAAAAACCTCTTAATATGTGAGCCTAGATGCAGCGTGCATGCGCGCTGGGTCAGGTAAGTGATTGAATCAATGACGCGTGGCAGGCTACCTGGCGGTTTAACTGCAAGCGCTGGGCGCGAACAATCGCCATCAGATCCTGCAAGGCCACGTCAAAATTATCATTTATTGTAACATAATCAAACTCATGCACGTGACGCATCTCCTCACGCGCGGCAGCCAGCCGTTGCGTAATCACGGCTTCGCTGTCCTGTCCTCGGTTGTTCAGGCGGTGTGCCAACGCATCAATCGACGGCGGCAAAATAAAAATGGAGGTGACTTGCGGGAATAGGGTGCGGATCTGTTGGGCACCTTGCCAGTCGATCTCGAGGATCACATCGCGCCCAGAGGCCAATGCATTTTCGACCTCACTTTGTGCGGTGCCATAGCGCGCACTGTGCACATGCGCGCTTTCGAGAAAGCCGCCCTTATCCAAAATGTCCATAAATTCCGACTCAGGGACAAAATGGTAATGAATACCGTCCTCTTCTCCTGGTCGTGGTGTGCGCGTGGTGTGCGATACCGACAGTTTTAAAATCGGATCTTGTGCCAGCATGGCACGCACCAGGCTAGTTTTACCGGCCCCGGAGGCAGCAGAAATCACAAATAAATGACCTTGACTCATGAGGCACACCATTCAGGATTAGGTAGTGAAGAAAAAACAGATTTGAGCCCTTCGCCCCAGCCCTTGCGGATGCTGGCGTAATAAGGATCATCTTCGGTCAGTCGTTGTCGACAGTCGGCGCTAAAGGTGTCAGTGCGGTATATCATCAAATCAATCGGTAAGGCCACAGAAATATTGCTGCGGATGGTAGAGTCAAATGAAATCAGCACGCATTTTACCGCATCTGTGACATTGGTTTGATGTTTGATCACACGATCAATAATCGGTTTGCCGTATTTGGTCTCGCCGATTTGCAGGTAAGGCGTATCCGAGGTGGCTTCAATAAAATTGCCTGCCGCATAAAGATTGAACAGGCGCGGTTTTTCGCCTTTGATTTGTCCTGCGACCAGAATGCTGGCACTGAAGTCTATGTTGTGCTCTTTGAGCGCCTTGCCATCACGCTGATGCACCGTGCGCATGGCGGCTCCCACCACCGTGGCGGCTTCAAACAGCGATTGCACATTATGCAGATGCGCATGCGGCTCAGGCGATTTGAGCTGTTCACGGCACAGGTTGACCACCGATTGGGTAATGGCCAGGTTGCCCGCCGTGAGGAGCACAATCATGCGTTCGCCAGGCAGTTCAAACACGTGCATCTTGGGCGCAATCGCCACTTGATCGACGCCCGCATTGGTGCGCGTATCCGACGCCAGCACCAGGCCTTTTTCCAGCAAAATACCGACACAATAAGTCATAAGCGTAAAGAGCGTAAAATAAGATTTAAAAAATCATCATAGCATGCGTAGCGATTACTGCTGCGCCGTCTGTGCTTGCTGCCGAAGTTGCTGTTGATAATCCGCACGCTGTTTGTCGGTCAGGTTACCGTGCTGGTTGACATGTACCATGCTTGCCATACCCTCTATGCCACCGCCCATGCGCGAGCCAGTAATCGGGCCGGCACTGCGGTAATCGAGGCCCGTCGCAAGCCTGACATGGGTTTGATTGACCAAGGTGCCGTTAGACACATCCATGCCTAGCCAGTGATCGTCTTGCCAGACATCGACCCAGGCATGGGTTTGCATCAGGTGGCCGTCTGCGGTGAACAGGTAGCCACTGACGTAGCGCGCCGGTAAGCCTAATTGGTGGCAGCAGCCAATAAAAGCGTGCGCATGGTCCTGGCAAACGCCTTTGCCTAGCCGAAACGCTTCGGCGGCCGGGGTGTCGACCAGGGTGGCGCCCGGGATGTATTGCATGTGTTCACGCAAGGCCTGCATCATGTCCGTCAATGGCGCAGCGGAAAATTGGTGTGCAAACGCCGCCATGGCGGCATCTGCTTGCGTCAGCGGCGTATCTCGCCGATAGACGTCTAGTGGTAAGGTATGCTCGGGCGTTGTTGGCTCAACTCCTGTTTCCACTTCACCGCAGGCGGTAATGAGCAATTCCTCATGCGGCTGGTCGATGACTAAGGTGTGGGCCAGGTTGCCATAGGCATCTTCAAATGCGGTGAGTTGACCATTGACCTTGATCTGCCAATGCTTGACCTGTTGTCCCTGACCATTGCGTGGTGTCAGGCGCAGTTGCTGAATGGTGTATTGCGCCATCTCACTGAAAGCATAGTGGGTCTGGTGTTCAATATTGAGCAGCATGTGCGTGGTCGGCCAAAGTAAAAAAGCGCAGCGCTGTGTTAAACAGTCTGCGCATGAGGGGGGTCATGGCAATCTAATGTTGTAACGTCAGGCCGTCGCACTTAAAAAATTACGCTGTATTTCTTCACCCAGCTTGCGGTTGGCCAGGATAAACTCATCCAGAAAATGATGGACACCATCCTTAACGATATCCAGCATGCGGCCGTAGTGCAGTTTGGCATGCATTTGCCCGGCTAAGCGCTCCGCCTCGGTTTGGCGGCTACCGGCCACCTGGCGCAAAATCGGCATGATTTCGGCGTAGCAGGCATGTAGTGAGCGTGGCATGTCTTCGCGCAAAATCAGTAGTTCAGACACTTTCATCGGCTCAATCGCATCACGGTAAACCTTCTGGTAGGCCTGGAACGCCGATACCGAGCGCAATACTGCGCTCCATTCGTAATAATCCACCGCACCGTCATTGGCCTCTTGCATGGGGATTAAAAACTCATACTTTACATCGAGTAAACGCGCCGTATTGTCAGCACGTTCCATAAAGGTGCCCAGGCGCACAAAGCTGAATGCTTCATCGCGCAACATGGTGCCAAAGCACACGCCGCGGAATAAATGCGAGCGGCTTTTGACCCATTCGCAAAACTCGCTCAAGCCGCTGACCGTCAGGTCCTGCTTGATATATTGGCCAAACTCCAGCCATAGCGTGTTCATGTTTTCCCAGGTTTCGGTGGTCATGGCCACACGCACGGCCCGCGCGTTTTCACGGGCGCTACGCAAAGAGCTATAAATGCTCGAGGGATTATTGCTATCCATCACCAGGTGTTTAATCACATTGGCAGCATTGAGTTCTTTGTAGGTTTTGTCATAGATATCGCGGATACCGGCAATTTCCAGCACTGTATCCCACAGCGCGGCTTCATCACTGCTGTCGGTAGGCAGCAGCGACATGTTATAGGTCACATCTAGCACGCGTGCAACGTTTTCGGTGCGCTCAATATAACGTGCCATCCAATATAAATGATCTGCGGTACGGCTTAACATATCACGGCCTCTTGATTCACTTGTTGGGCAGCCATTTGCGACTGCGAAGTTTCTACACTGATGTCATCGCGCTCCAGCACCCAGGTATCTTTGGTGCCGCCGCCTTGCGACGAGTTCACCACCAATGAGCCTTCTTTGAGCGCCACGCGCGACAAGCCGCCGGGCACCAAGCTGACCGTTTTTCCCGAGAGTACAAACGGCCGCAGATCAACATGGCGGGGGGCAATGCCCTGATCCACCAGCGTTGGGCAGGTTGACAAGGCCAATGTCGGTTGCGCAATATAATTGGCGGGTTTAGACACAATGCGTAACCTGAATTCTTCGATTTCTTGCTTGCTGGCAGCCGGACCGACTAGCATCCCGTAGCCACCAGAGCCTTGTACTTCTTTCACGACCAGCTCGGGCAGATGATCCAGCACGTAGGCCAGATCATCTTCCTTGCTGAGTTGATACGTAGGCACGTTCTGCAGGATGGGAGACTCACCCAGATAGAACTTAATCATCTCCGGCACGTAGACATACGTCGCCTTGTCGTCAGCTACGCCGGTGCCCACGGCGTTGGCTAACGTGACGCCACCATTGCGGTAGACGGAGAGCAGACCTGGCACGCCCAACAGGGAGTCGGGCTTGAACACCAGAGGGTCAAGGAAGTCGTCGTCGATGCGGCGGTAAATCACATCCACCCTTTGCGGGCCTTGTGTGGTGCGCATGTAGACGGCGTTATTACGGACAAACAAATCTTGGCCTTCCACCAACTCTATGCCCATTTGCTGGGCGAGGAAGGCATGTTCAAAGTAGGCGCTGTTATAGGCACCAGGTGAAAGCAGGACCACGGTGGGGTCGGTGACACCAGTTTGTGCCACTGAGCGCAAATTGTTCAACAACACATGCGGATAATGTTCGACCGGCGCAATCGGGTATTTTTTAAATAAATCCGGAAACAAGCGCATCATCATTTTGCGGTCTTCGAGCATGTACGAAACGCCAGACGGTGTGCGCAAATTGTCTTCCAGCACATAAAACTGGGATTCGCTGGTGCGTACCAGGTCGATACCGGCCACATGTGCGTAGACCTGGTTGGGCACCGTTACGCCCACCATTTCGGGACGGTACTGGCTATTACTCAAAATGCTATTGGGTACAATGCCGGCCTTGATGATTTCCTGGTCATGATAAATATCATGCAAAAACATATTGAGTGCGCGCACGCGTTGCACGGCACCTTTAGACAAATGCGCCCATTCACTGGCTGAAATCATGCGTGGAATCACATCAAACGGGATCAGGCGCTCGGCGCCATCTTCTTCGCCATAGACGTTAAAAGTAATGCCCACACGGCGGAACAATACTTCCGCCTCGGCGCGCTTGGCGGCCAGCTGTTGCGTGGGCACATCGCTTAACCAGCGGTTATACGCCTGATAGATCGCGCGTACATTGCCCCCATAGCCCTGCATTTCATCAAAAAACTGTTTGGCCGATTGCGTCATGATGCTGGACCTTTGCCTTGCTTGTAAAATTCAATTAAATAAGAGCAAGCCGTGTGCCAGCAAACAATAGTGTTTTAAATCATATTGTTATGATTTTTAAACGGTTGCTACTAAAACAAAACGCACCATTGTGGTGCGCTTTGGAATCCCGATTTTGGTGCAGCGTGAGTGGTTTATTCAATGTTTTGAATCTGCTCGCGCATTTGCTCAATCAATACTTTGAGCTGCATAGAGACCTGCGTGGTTTCAATCGCGACAGATTTTGAACCCAGCGTATTGGCTTCGCGGTTCATTTCCTGCATCAAAAAGTCCAGCTTTTTACCCATGGCACCACCGGCCTGCAGAATGCGGTCCATCTCGGTAATGTGCGATTGCAAGCGCGCCAGTTCTTCGTCCACATCAATGCGCTGTGCGTAGAGCACGATTTCCTGGCGCACGCGGTCGTCATCTGCCTGCATGGCTTCGCGTAGTTTGGAGGTCAATTTTTCCTGGTATTGGCTCACCAGCGTGGGTAGCAGTGGTTTGACGATGCTGATTTGTTCACGCACGCCTTGCAGGCGGTCGAGCAATACCTGTTTGAGTTTTTCGCCCTCACGTGCACGGGCGGCAATCAGTTCATCAATGCCCTGCGACAACCCGCTTTGCACGCTTTGTGCCATGGCTTCGGCATCTGCGGCTTCAGTTTGCAAGACGCCGGGCAATTTGAAGACGTCGACCAGGTTAATCGGTTGTGCTTGCGGAAAATGCTGTTGCAGCTCGCTGAGCGTTTGTGCAATTTGTGCCACCATGGCCGGGTTGAGCGCCAGTGTGGTGGCTGCGTTGTCACTCTTGAGGCTCATGCGGCATTCGATTTTGCCGCGACCGAGCCTGGTCTGTAATTGTTCGCGAATCAGTGCTTCAAACTGGCGCAAGCTGTCTTCGATTTTGACATTGAGTTCAAGGTAGCGATGATTGACTGCCCGCAGTTCAATCAGTAGCAGGCCGCCCGGAAATCGGGCTTCGCTCGCGGCAAAGCCAGTCATGCTTAGAATAGGTTGGTTGGTGGTTTTTTTTGTCGTCATTTTCGTAGCTACCTTGCGTCTCCTGGCAAACTGGACGATTGTATCAAATGCGCTATCGATATGCGAAAATAGCATTCAGATAAAAGAAACCTGTGCTGGTGGTGGGATCGCAAGTCATTGCATGCAGGTTTCCCTTAATAAAAGCCATGATTGTGTCGTTAAAGCGTTAGTGAAGCTCTCCAATAAATATGATTTTGCCTTGCCGGTAGGCACTGCGCTACATGACTACACCATTACGCGGGTGTTGAGTCTGGGCGGGTTTAGCTTCGTCTATTTGGCGCAAGACCTGCAAAAAAACACGGTGGCGATTAAAGAATACATGCCGGTGACACTGGCTGAGCGTGACGAACACACGCATATTCGCTCCAACGGCAAAAACGAAGCCGCTTACAAACATGGCATGAAGTGCTTTTTTGAAGAAGGCCTGGCACTAGCCAATATCGAGCACAAAAACATCGTGCGCGTGAAAAACTTCTTCCGCGCCAACAATACCGTTTACATGGTCATGAAGTATGAGCGCGGCAAATCACTGCAAGATTACATCATGGCCTTGTCACAGCCGGTGCCTGAGAGCTTTTTGATTCGCATGTTTGTCGAACTGCTGAATGGTTTGCGCGAGGTGCATACGCGCAAATTGCTGCATCTGGATATCAAACCGGCCAATATTTATATCCGTCTCGATGGCTCACCGATGCTGCTGGACTTCGGATCGGCGCGCCAGGCCTTGTCTGAGGTGACCTTGGCGCCAACCTACACGCCGGGCTTTGCGCCACCAGAACAATACATAGACCGCAAGCATCTTGGGCCATGGAGCGATATCTATAGCATAGGCGCCAGCATGTACGCCTGTTTGCAACGCGCATCGCCCGTCTCGGCCAATCTCCGGCTAAAAAATGATACGCTGGTGCCTGCGACAGAGCTGGGTAAACAGATATACTCTGAAAAATTGCTGGCGATTATTGATGAATGCATGCAGCTGGATTATTTATCTCGGCCGCAAAGCGTGTTCTCATTACAGAAAAAAATGATCGGCATCCGCGTGGCAGAAGATCCGCGCGGGTCGCTGGTGGATAAAATCATCAAGGTGCTGAACAAACCGCTATGAAGTTCACCATTGCACAAGGCAGCCGCCAGGGGCCGCGGCCATATAATCAGGACAGGTTGGCGTATTCTTATCACAGGCATGCCATTTTTATGGTGTTGGCTGATGGCATGGGCGGCCACCAGCATGGCGATGTCGCTGCCGAAATCGCGGTCAAAACCATGATAGAAGCGTTTCAGCGCGAATCGCAGCCCATGATTACCCAGCCTGCGCAGTTTTTACGCGAGCAAATTGCGCGGGCGCATGATGTGATTGAAAATGTGCGCTTGCAAAAGCGCTTGCTGGAGTCCCCCCGGACGACTATTGTCGTCGCGCTGATTCAGCACAACAAATTGTTTTGCGCACATGTGGGCGATTCGCGCGCGTATCTCTACCGCAATGGCCTGGTCGAGTTTCAGACCGAAGATCACTCGGTGGTGCAGTCGTTGTTACGTGAGGGAAAAATCACCGCTGATGAAGTAGACCATCACCCGCACCGTAATAAAATTTATAATTGCATTGGTGGTGATCGCGCACCGCAGGCTGAGTTGGCGGCGCCGATTCCGTTGCGTGAAGGCGATGTCATTATGCTGTGCTCGGATGGCGTGTGGAATGCGGTGCCAGAAATAAGCATGGCGCAGCATATGCTGGCGGCAGATATCAATGATGGTGTTGGCAGGCTGTTGGATGATGCGGATCACGCCAGCATCACGGTGGGCGATAATATGAGCGCGATTGCCTTGCAATGGGGGCAGCGCGTGACCAGTCCGCTGACGATCTCAACGCTGGATTTACCGGTAGACGTCACTACCACCATGATGAATGAAACCACGGCCCCGCCAAGCCAATACGCGCTGGACCTGACCGATGACGAAATTGAAAAGGCCATTGCCGAAATACAGGAAGCGCTGGGTAGAACCCGGCAACACATTAAATAACCGAAAGCTTTAAACCATGATCAGACCTAGCCAGCGCGCCAACGACCAGTTGCGTGCCATCGAGATTATCCGCCATTACACCAAACACGCCGAAGGCTCTGTGCTGGTGAAATTTGGCGATACGCACGTGATTTGCACCGCCAGCGTAGAAGAAAAAGTGCCTGGCTTTTTGAAAGGCAAAGGCCAGGGTTGGGTGACGGCTGAATACGGCATGCTGCCACGTTCAACGGGTTCTCGCATGGACCGAGAAGCCGCTCGCGGCAAGCAAAGCGGCCGTACACAAGAAATCCAGCGCCTGATCGGCCGCAGCCTGCGCGCTGTGATCGACCTGCAAAAACTCGGCGAGCGCACTATCCATTTTGACTGTGACGTGATTCAGGCCGATGGTGGCACCCGCACTGCCAGCATTACTGGTGCTTATGTCGCCATGGTCGATGCCGTGTCTACGCTGTTGCAAAAAGGCCTGCTGACAGAAACTCCGATCAAGGACTCTGTGGGCGCGATTTCTGTCGGCGTTTACCAAGGCACGCCGGTCTTAGATTTAGACTACATCGAAGATTCCGACTGCGATACCGATATGAACGTGGTCATGACCGGCAACGGCGGCTTTGTCGAGATTCAGGGGACGGCCGAAGGCGAGCCATTTAGCCGCGACACCATGAACCAGATGCTGGATTTAGCCGCCAAAGGCATTGCTCAAATAGCAAACATTCAACAACAGGCGTTGCAGGCATAAATATGGCCTTGCCATTCAACAAACTGGTCATCGCCTCCGGCAACAAGGGCAAAATCCGTGAAATCGCGCATGTGCTGGCGCCGCTCAATATCGAGGTCGTATCGCAAGCCGAATTTAATGTGCCGGTGTGCCCCGAGCCTTTCGGCACTTTTGTAGAAAATGCCTTGGCCAAAGCCCGCCATGCCAGTGCGCACACTGGGTTGCCTGCGCTGGCAGATGACTCAGGCTTGTGTGTGAATGCCTTGCAAGGGGCGCCGGGTGTGATTTCGGCGCGCTATGCTGGCCCGCAACCGGCCAATAGCCTGCTCACGCAAGATGAACGCAACAACGATAAGTTACTCACAGTGATGTCGCGCGAGAGTGATCGCCGTGCTTATTTTTACAGCGTGTTAGTCCTGGTGCGCTCACCGCAAGACCCGCAGCCTATCATTGCCGATGGCCTGTGGCAGGGTGAAATTCTGCGCGAGTTTCGCGGCAGTGAGGGCTTTGGTTATGACCCGTTGTTTATGGACCTGGCCACGCGCAAAACGGTGGCTGAGTTACCCCTGGAAATAAAAAGCAAGATGAGCCATCGCGGCCAGGCGCTGGTAAAATTGCTGCAAGCGTTAGAACAGAGCAATTGAGAGCAAGTGCATGACAAATGAGTGGCCAAAATGGGTACGTGACGATGGTTCGGTGGTTTCCTGCACCGAAAAGGTCAAAGTCATGACCGAAAATTTTGATGAACTCAAACAAATTGCCCAGGATGCGCTCGAGGATGGCTTGCTGATGGAAGTCAGCGAAGAACAAATGCGCCAAGCCTTGCATGCACTTGTCGATACCTTAATCAATCCCTACAACAAACCCTAGGCTAGCCAGGCTCTTTAAGCATGGCCAGCGCCTCGCCACAACACATTCTTCAAGACGTCTTCGGTTATTCGCAGTTTCGTCACCAACAGCAAGCCATTGTCGAGCATGTGATCGGCGGGCAAGATGCGCTGGTGCTCATGCCCACCGGCGGCGGAAAATCGCTGTGTTACCAGATTCCCGCCCTCGCACGCGAAGGCCTTGCGATCGTTGTCTCGCCACTGATCGCGCTGATGCAAGACCAGGTCGAAGCCCTGCAACAACTGGGCGTCAACGCGGCCTTTTTAAACTCCAGTCTCAGTGCCGAAGATAACAGCCGCATCACGCGGCAAGTGCTCGCTGGCGAAATCAAACTGTTATACGTCGCGCCCGAGCGGCTCATGTTCGGCAGCTTTTTAAGTCTGCTCGACGAAGTGCAACAGCATGTTGGACTGGCGCTGTTTGCGATTGATGAAGCGCATTGCGTGTCGCAATGGGGCCACGACTTTCGGCCCGAATACCGCCAGCTCACTGTGCTGCATAACCGCTTTCCCGATGTGCCGCGCATTGCGCTGACTGCCACGGCAGATGCACCTACCCGCGCCGAAATCATCAGCCAGCTCAACCTCGAAAACGCCGCCCAGTTTGTTTCCAGTTTTGATAGACCCAATATCCGCTACCACGTGGGTATCAAGAATAATGCGCGCCAACAATTGGCAAGCTTTTTAGAGCGGGAACATCCAGATGATGCAGGCATCATCTATTGTTTGTCGCGCAAAAAGGTCGAAGAAACCGCCGCCTGGCTGGTTGAAAAAGGCTG
>CAYPZE010000040.1:0-14789 GCA_964415305.1 uncultured Methylotenera sp. | reverse complement strand
TTGGTTACTTTTTTGGGGCAAGCAAAAAAAGTAACTCGCCAACAAGGCGAAAAAATCGATGAAACAATTAGCGAATATGTGAGTGCTCACCCAAAAATTACTTTTTCGTGTATTCAGTTGTCATGCACATCAGCAGCAAATTAAATTGACGCAAATAAATGATCGGAACTTTTCAAAACACCTAATACTCATAACAGCACGATGATGATGAATCATCTTTCCGCTTCTTTCCTCCCTGAGCGGAAGCCTTTACGATGAGGCCTGTTGCCCCGATTTACCCCTTAATCGGGGCTTTTTTTGCCTATCGTTTTTGATTACACGCCGCCGGGGAACCCGGTTTGTCGCCAGGCTTCATAGAGCAGAATGGCGGCTGAGTTGGATAAGTTGAGGCTGCGGCTATGCGGCAGCATGGGCAGCCTGACGCGATGTTCTTGCGCAAACTGGGCGCGGATGTCTTCTGGCAGGCCGCGCGATTCTGGCCCAAATACAAATACATCTTCATCTTTAAACTGCAAATCGGTATGCCGCGTGCTGCCTTTGGTGGTGAGTGCAAACATGCGCTTGCCGTGCAGTGCTTGCTGGCATGCGGCCCAGTCTTCATATACCGAGAGTTCGGCATATTCGTGGTAATCCAGCCCTGCGCGTTTGAGGTGTTTGTCTGATAACTCAAAGCCTAAGGGTTTGACTAGATGCAGTTTTGCGCCGGCGTTGGCACATAAACGGATGATATTTCCCGTATTGGGTGGAATTTCGGGTTCGAAAAGCACGATATGAAACATTTTTGGCTGTTTGTTTACAAACGTAAGGGTAGAATGACAGTGATATGATAGTCGAGAAAAGTCTATCAAGATAAATAATTAAAACGCCATGGCTCGTCCCGAGAAAATTAGATTAGGTGAAATTCTGGTCAGACAGAATTTCATGACCCAAGCTGAGCTCGATCAGGCGCTGGAAGAACAGCGCAAGACGGGTAGACGCCTGGGTCGCGTCATTGCTGAAAAAGGCTATGCTAACGAGCGGCAAATTGCCGAGGCGGTGGCACATCAATTGAATATCCCCTTTTTGGACCTAGGCCAGTACGAACTGGACGTAAAGCAGGTTCAAAAGCTCCCTGAAGTTCAATCGCGTCGTTTCCGCGCCATTTTGCTTGAAGAGCGCCCCAACAGTTTCCTCATCGCGATGGTGGATCCATCGGATGTCTATGCGTATGACGAGTTGGTGCGGTTACTGAAACGCGAGATTGATATTGTCGTCGTGCAGGAAAGTCTGCTGATGCAGACGATAGACCGCTCTTATCGCCAGACTGAGCAAATCTCATCATTGGCGTTAGAGCTACAAGAGGACTTGGCCGACAGCAATGCCGATCTCGCTAGTCTGATGGGGGTTGACCTGGGCATAGACGACGCGCCTGTGGTCAAGTTGCTGCAGACGATTTTTGAAGATGCGGTACAGGTGCGTGCCTCGGACGTGCACATTGAACCACAAGACAATAAGCTGTTAATCCGATTCAGGATTGATGGTGTGATGCACTTCCAAACCCAAGCGGATATAAAGATTGCCACTGCGCTGGTGATGCGCCTCAAGATTATGGCGGGCCTGGATATTTCAGAGAAACGTCTGCCGCAGGATGGTCGCTTTGGCTTTACCGTAAAAGGCCGTGCGGTGGATATGCGTATTTCTACCATGCCTACGCAGTATGGCGAAACGGTGGTGATGCGGTTGCTGATCCAGAATACGGGCCATTTCCAACTCGATAAATTAGGCATGCCGCCAGACTTACTGGCACGTTTCCGCAAAATGATTGGTCGTCCAAGCGGCATGGTGTTGGTGACGGGTCCGACCGGTA
This sequence comes from uncultured Methylotenera sp., assembly GCA_964415305.1. Classification (GTDB taxonomy): domain Bacteria; phylum Pseudomonadota; class Gammaproteobacteria; order Burkholderiales; family Methylophilaceae; genus Methylophilus. The sequence continues at coordinate 12,943 of CAYPZE010000040.1, read as the reverse complement.
GTGGTAAAACCACCACCTTATATTCTGCCCTCAGCGAGTTAAATACGCCGGAAACCAAAGTGATTACGGTAGAAGACCCGGTGGAATATCGCTTGCCTGGCATTATTCAAACGCAGGTCAACGAAAAAATCGAGCTCGACTTCCCTAAACTGTTACGTGCCATTTTGCGGCAAGATCCGGACATTGTGTTGGTGGGCGAAATGCGGGATGAGGAAACTGCGCAAACCGGCTTACGTGCCTCCATGACTGGTCACTTGGTGCTCTCCACTTTGCACACCAACGATGCCTCCACTGCGCCTGTGCGTTTGATCGACATGGGCGTGCCGCGCTTTATGGTGGCAATGTCATTGCTGGGTGTGCTGGCACAACGGCTGGTGCGGCTCATTTGTCCGCATTGTGCCGTAGAACATACACCCACTGAATCGGAGTCGGTCTGGTTAAAACAGGTGATGCAGCAGCCCGATACCGTGACGCATTTTCGCCATGGCAAAGGCTGTCAGCACTGTAACCGCACCGGCTATTTGGGGCGCGTTGGTTTGTACGAATTTTTAGAGATGACCGATGAACTGGCGATGGCAGCGAATATGCCGGACACCAATATTTTCATCAAAAAAGCGCGCGAGCGACTCAAAGGTAAAACCCTGCGCGACCAATCATTACAATTGGCCATAGACGGCAAGACCACGCTTGATGAAATCATGCGCGTGGATAACCAGTTTGAAGAATAACCCTTTAAAAAGTCACGCCTATGCCAATGTTTGAATATAAAGGACGTACCGACGATGGCATGATGGTCAGCGGCGTGCAGGAGGCGGCGGACCTCGACGCCTTGGGTGCGGCGCTCATCCTCTCTAAAATCACCCCGATTGAAATCAAGCAAAAAGCAGCGGGCGCCGTTGCCTTTAATCTGTTTGAGGAGAAAGTCACCAGTTTGGATGTGATGTTATTCAGCAAACAGATGTACACCCTGCTCAAAGCGGGCATTCCGATTATGCGCGCCTTGGCGGGCATTCAAAGCTCGGTCGGGAATGCCAAACTGGCGCAAATCGTGGGGCAGTTGCGGGTGAGCCTGGATTCAGGCCGCGAATTGTCAGTGGCCATGACTGAGCATCCTAATGTGTTCGATAGTTTTTATATCAGCATGATCCGTGTCGGTGAAGGCACGGGTAACCTCGACAATATCTTTTTAAGGCTGGCAGAGCATATTGAATTTGAGCGCTTTATGCGCGGGCAAATTAAATCTGCGTTGCAATATCCAACCTTCGTACTCATCGCGATGGCGATTGCCATTGTCGTCATTAATGTGATGGTGATCCCTCAGTTTGAAAAAGTATTTGCCAGCATGCATACCGATTTGCCATTCATTACGCAATTACTGATTGCCTTCTCAAGTTTTATGCGCAACTACTGGTTTGTGCTGATTGGCATGATTGTAGGCGCGGTTTGGATGTTCAAATCTTATACCAGCACGACAGCAGGCCGCTCACAATGGGATCGTTACAAAATGCGCATCCCTATTGCTGGCAAAATTATTTTTAAAGGCACCATGGCCAGGTTTGCGCGTACCTTTGCGTTGTCTACGCGTAGCGGTTTGCCCATTCTTTCGGCTTTACGTATGGTCTCGCAAACCGTAGAGAATGATTACCTCGGCGCCAAAATTCTGAGTATGTCTGCTGGCATTGAGCGCGGTGAGACAATTTTAAGAACGGCCACGCAAACCGGTGTGTTTAATCCGCTGGTGTTGCAAATGATTGCTGTGGGCGAAGAGTCTGGCTCGCTCGATGATTTGATGCAGGAAGTGGCTGATATGTATCAAGCTGACGTCGAATATGACGTTAAGACATTGGGCGCGCAAATCGAACCTATTTTGATTGTTTTTTTAGGCGTCTTAGTTCTTGTATTGGCTTTGGGTGTGTTTTTGCCAATATGGGACATGAGTTCTGTGATGCTTAAAGGTGGTTAAGGATAGTGAGCTTTCATGGAGTGTTGTTTTATTCTTTATGTTTGGTTTGATGTGTGTGGGCAAGGGGAGTGAGTATGGACCAAAATTGTCTGGCACATCTTTTGCTAGTAGATATTTGACGCAGGTATAACCTGCCACTGTGATAATAACGGTAGGGAATTTTGATTAGGAGTTTAAGTAATGAAAAAACAAGCTGGTTTTACATTGGTTGAATTGGTTGTAGTAATTGCTGTATTGGGTATTTTGGCAGCAACAGCGTTGCCCAGATTTGTGAATGTTCAAGCAAGCGCCCAAAAAGCTGCTGCAAACGGTTTGGCAGGGTCTATTGTTTCCGCATCGAATCTGGCACGTGCATCTTGGATCGCAGGCGGGAGTGTAGGAACACAAATTACTATGGATACAGTAGCTGTTGAGGTGGGCGCTGCCGGATGGCCAACGGCAGCAGGAATTAAAGCCGCTTTGCAAGATACCGCTGGCTTTAATGATACTGCGACGGCTGGTACCTTTGTAAGAAGTGATTCTACTTGTTCGGTGATATATGATCCTGCAACAGGCAAAGCAAGGGTTGACGGTTGTTAATACGCTCTTTAAGAACTTTGACATGAAGGGATTTACCCTAGTTGAACTTGTGGTGGTCATTGCTGTGATGGGAGTTCTTGTCGCGGTAGCAGCTCCCAGATTCGCAAATGGTGACATCTTTGAAACCCGCGGTGACGCGGGTTTACTTTCATCTACACTTCGTTATGCGCAAAAAACGGCCATCGCTCAGCGTAAGAGAGTGTTTGTGATACATAACGATGCGGTAGAACCAAATACGGTTAGTTTGTGCTTCGATCCTAATTGCGGCGCTGCACAAGTGGTGATTAATCCGGAAACTGCCGGCGCCTATGTGCTCACGTTTTCCCGCAGTGTGACTGTTCGCTCTTCTAACAAAGCTTTAGGATTTGATGGATTAGGTAGGGCAGATCCAAACGAGTTGGCAACCTATAGTGTGACCAATAAAAAGAATGCCTTGCAATCTGTAGGCATTTCGGTGGAAGCAAACACGGGCTACATACACTAAATAAACCACCTGGTGAGCAGCCAGGTGATGCATATGACTAAAACAGGTAATCACAACAATAATAAACACGCGCCAACCAGCAAACGAATCCATCGCGGTTTTTCGCTGGTTGAAATGGTTGTGTTTATTGTCATTGTGACAACTGCCATTGCTGGGGTGATTGGCGCGCTGGCATTTATGAGTGGGCACTCAGCTGACCCACTCGCGCGCAAACAGGCGATTGCGATTGCTGAGTCGCTGATGCAAGAAATCCAGCAAATGCCTTTTACCTTTTGTGACCCGGATGACCCCAACGCCTCTACAGCCAATAGCGCGGCTGACTGCGCGACCTCGCAAGCTAACTTAGCAGGCCCTAGCCCGGCAGGCGAGAGCCGTTACGGCGCTGCTAACCCTTTTGATAACGTGGCTGATTACAGCGGTTTTACCATGCCGGGTGGCGGTTGTGCGGGGATTTGCCGTATCGGGGATGCTACGGCACTGGCTGGGTTAAATGCCTATTCTGCCTCTGTTGCCATTGCCCAAGCGGGCGGCGCCGGTCCTTTTGCCGGGTTGCCCGCCGACGCCGTGTTGCAAATCATCGTCACCGTGAACGGGCCAGCCAACACAGTGATTCGCCTGACGGGATTTAAGGTTCGCTATGCGCCGAAAATTTAAGCAGCCTCGCTTGGCCATGTCTGGTTTCACCTTGGTGGAGCTGGTCATTGTCATTGTCGTCATGGCTATTTTGGGCGGCATCTCCGTCAGTTTTATTAAAAACTCCGTCCTGGCCTACGTGAACTCAGAAGCGTATTACGAGCTGGCCGACCGTGCCGATATTTCCTTGCGTCGTATGTCGCGCGATATCCGCAATGCATTGCCGAATAGCGTGTGGGTGCCGGGTGGCTCAGGCAGCTATGTGCAGTTTGTGCCAATTAAAGCAGGGGGCCGTTATCAGCAAGAAGATTTCGATGCGGGTCGGCTCACATTAGATGTGTTAGGGCCGATGGTGAATGTGGATGCCGGTGACCAACTGGTGATTTACAACATGGGCATTGCAGGGGCTGATGTGTATGAGGGCAACAATATCCGGCCAGTGAGTGCGAACGCAAGCGCCGTCACTTTTACCGGCGCACTTTTCCCCTTTGCGTCACCGGGTAGCCGTTTTTATGTGGTGAACGGCGCCGTGATTTATGCCTGCGATCTGCCTAATCGCCGTTTAGTCATGTATTCAAATGTTGCTATCGCTGCCGGGCGTGTGGCTAACTTTAATGGCCTGACGGCAAATGTTGTCGCCGAGGATGTGACCGAGTGTAGTTTTACCTACACTGAGGGAGTGATGCAGCATTCCAGCGTGGTCACTGCGCAATTGACGCTCGCCAAAAACGGTGGCGTGGCCAGACTGGTGAACTTGATTAATGTGGTGAATTCGCCATGAAAAGCATTGCTTATCGCGCAAAGGGTTTTATGTTGCCTGTGGCAATATTTTTACTGGTGACATTGGCTGCACTGGTGGGGTATGCCATGCGGTTGTCGTTGCTGGCGCAAATGGGCACGATACAGGATGTGCAAGGTGCCAATGCTTATTTGGCGGCCAGGGCGGGCGTAGAGTGGGCGGCTTATCAGGTACTGTCACCCGGCTCGGTCTCCATGCAGGGGTGTATCGCCTCACCAACGACACTCACCATTAATAACTTTACGGTTTTATTGACCTGTAGCCGAACCGTGCCAAGAGATAAAGGTGATACCCAGGATATTGGCATTTACAGCATCAGCTCAACTGCCTCGGTGGGGGCGGTAGGTGCACAAGATCGTATAGAGCGACAAATCGCTGTCACACTCAGCAGATGCTTGTATAGTGGCCCGCCTGTTGAGGAATGCAACTAACAAGGAATAGGTAGTGAGCGGATTCACCAAAAAAATATTTTTGTGCTGTGTGTGGTGGCTGTGTTGCGCAAACAGTCTGCACGCGGCCGTGGTGCAGCTCAATTCAACGGGTGGCTCAAATGCTACCAATGGTTTGCGCATCTATATTGATGAAACCACTGAAATGCAGGTACGCCGGTTAAATAACTCCGGGCAGTTATATAGTCCTTCGGTGGTTCCAAGTAACAATAACCTCGATAACGGTATTTATTTACGGGCGAATAATACAATCTATGGCCCGCGTCATTTTGCTTATACCGCTTCTACTGAGTATTCCAACACCAGTCTCAGTAATCCAAGCCCAACCACCGTCTCTCAGGGGGTAGTTCAAAGCACGACGGCCCGTTTTGGCACACCACAATACAGTTTGCTGGTGCCTGGCCCCTCTGTGACCGTCAACTGGAAATACACTTATCCTCTGGATTACATCACCGCTGAAGTGACTCTGGTGGTGCCATTAGGCTATCCGGTCAGTAGCACTAACCCTGTGCGCTACTATCATGCAATTGATACCTATCTGGGAGGCAGTGATAATGGTTGCGGTGTGCGTTATGTGGACAGTAACGGCAAGCAAGTCGTAGGGACTTATCCTTTAACTTCCGGTAACTGCCCCTCTAGCAACTCGCTACCTGCTAACCTCGACGTGGTGGAGTCTTTTCGTGAGCGCAACCGAAAATTTGATCATTATTGTGTAGGCTTCTGGAATACGTTTTGGAGTAGCTCGAGTGGCAATGCCTGTGCAATTGGTAAGACAGGTAGCCTGAGTGACTCTGTTTCTACCACCTATCAGGATACCGGTGCGGCGATTGAATATGACTTTACTTCCGCTGGTATTTACACCTTTAGTTACGACTTTGTGATTGGCTCCACGTTTGTGCCTAATTACGACCACTTGGAAATCCGTCATGCTGGCAGCGCAACTCTGTGTCCCGCTGAAGTCAAAGTATTGGCTTGCCTGTCATCTACGGTGCCGTGTCCTGACGACCAATTGGTGAGTACCGGTAGCCTGACCGGCAGCCTGACGTTTAGTCCAACTTCTCCGGCGGTCACCGAGAGTCCTGAAACGTTTGATATCGGCACCACTGGCCCAATAGGCACCGTCACTATTCAGGGCACCGCCGCTGGAACCTATACCATGGGTGCCACCGGGTTGAGTAAAGCGCCGCTGAGTGGCGTGAAGTGCTGGAACACTGCAACTAGTTCACAGAGTTGCAGTTTTACTTTTACTAATACACCTTGTGTGAGTACGTTTGAGTGTATGGAGAATGCGCTCACTTATACTAGTTCCGGGCGCAATCCACTTTATACCAAGTTGCTGGGTAGAGATTTTGACGTTGATGTGGTGGCCTTACTTGCCAACGGTGCGCAGTCCAGTGGCTATAACTCTCTGACTGGTCTCACGGTGGACTTGGTCATTGAGAATGGCGGAACTTGCAGTAGCAGTCTGACCGATATTGTGGCAACCAAGCAGGTCACGTTTGCAGCCTCGGATAATGGTCGCAAAAAAGTCACCTTTACTGCGACAGATGCGCTCACCGGCGGTTATCCAAAAATGGCTTACCCCAAACTCCGCTGTCGGGTGCGCGATTTGGGTTTACTTAAAACTGGCTGCTCTTCGGATAACTTTACCGTACGTCCGCTATCTCTTAGCGTGACTTCCAGTGACGCGCTGCAAACAGCATCTGCCGCTATCCCGTCTGACTCTACAACAACCAGGTTCCGGGCGGGCAGAGATCTTTTTAGCCTCAGTGTCAGCAGTGGTGAGGTTGGTTATAACGGTACACCAAAAATCAGGGAAAAAGTGCTAGGTGATTCTTATGTGCCATTGTATGCGCACCCGGGCGCGCCGGCTGTCGGCGTTGTTACGGGGGCTTTTCCTCAAGCAGCGTCTGGTGTGAGCACAGGCACCAGAGCCTTTCAATACAGTGAGGTTGGCCATTTTAAATTCAAGACGAGCGATGTCTATGATGATACTTTTGCATCGGCAGACATTACGAATGGGGATTGCATTGTAGGTTCGTTTGCCAACGAAGACCTCGTCAACACACCGAAAAAATATGGCTGCAATTTTGGCAATACCGGTGAGACCTATTATTTTGGACGCTTTATCCCGGATAGATTTGAAATTACCACTGGGACTGTGGTCAGAGCGTGTGGCACATTCGCTTATTACGGTCAGGATACGACGAACAGACCTGCGCTAGAGGTGCCGTTTACAATCACGGCCACCAATGGCAGTTTAACCCCTGCAACGACTCAAAACTATGTCGGTAGTTATGCCAAGTTTGATCCTTCCGTGTGGGCTCACTTTAACTTTACAACTAACCCGGCTTTGACGACTGTTGCATTGACTCGTAGTACAGCGACCAATTCATTGATTGGGAGTTGGGCGGCTGGGGTTGCCGCGATGAATGCCAAATTTTATGTGCCTCGCCCTAATACACCGATTAATGAGCAAATAGTAACGGTGCGCACACAAGTGCAAGATTCAGACGGTGTTACAACAGCCACTACCCCATTTCCCATCGCTAGTACCGTGCCTTTCCGTTACGGGCGTCTCGCCATTACCCCTGTGCACGGGTCTGAACTGCTACCGCTCACCGTGCCGATTGAGGCCCAATATTGGAGTTCTACCGGTTATAGGCGGAGTACCGAGGATAGCTGCACGACTTTTGATATCAAAACCATAGCGATGCCTACCGCTAGCTACAGAGGTAACTTGAACGCCTGCGAAACGGTGTTGAGTGGAAGCACTGACATGATTCAGGGGCGAATGAATTTACGCTTAAGTGCCCCCGGTGTGACGGGTAATACGCCCAATACCGGCAGTGTGGATTTAGACCTGAATTTTGAGGGGGCAGGCGGAGATCAAACCTGTGTTGGCCCAGGCACGACACAATCTAATGCGATCGCTGGGACGGCAGGGATGAAGAACTGGTTTGGCGCAGACCCTATTGGTCGTGCGACCTTCGGCATCTACAAAGCGCCGATTATCTACATGCGAGAAAACTTTTAGCGATCACAAAACCACCTAAATCAGGTGGTTTTGTTCTTTTTATCCTTGCTTTAAACCAGCCATGCAGGCACTAAAGTTGCTGGTAAATATATCGAAAATCTATTGTTCGTTATGAGAGATGTTAGTGCTTGATAAAGCATCAGTCATTGTGCGCACATCGCGATGTCTTGAATGGTTGGTTTTTTGTGTATACTTATTTATGATAAAGCTTGAAGTTGTCTTTGTTATACTTTGATTTTAAATAAAAAAATTATTTAGAAGGACAGATGCGTCGCTATGGAATGGTTTAAACGACAAAAGAGCAAACAGCAAGTGGGTGTCAGTATCACTGATATGCATGTGAGTACTGTCGCCTTGATGCCACCATCCGAAGGCGCCAAGCCGGTCGTCTCATTGGCCGCAGTTGAGCAGGTACCCTTGCATGCAACGTCCATATTGCGTCACTTTGTGACCAAAAATGACCTGAAGACCTCGCCCTGCAATCTGGTTTTAAATGTGGATCAATACAATATTGTACAAATTGATAAGCCCAACATGCCGGATGCAGAGATCAAACCTGCCTTGCGCTGGATGTTGAAAGGCTTACTGGATTATTCGGTAGAGCAAGCAGTGGTGGATGGTATTGATGTGCCGGTAGACCCTTCTTACGCCAATCGCCAACCATTGATGTTGGCGATTTGTGCGAAAAAAGCGGTGGTGTCTGCGGTCGGCAATCAATTATCCGAAGCCGGGTTTAACGTGAAGTCAGTCGATGTGCATGCGCTGGTGCAGCGCAATATTGCGCATTTGCTGGAGCATGAAGACCGGGCGCTGGTGATGCTCAGCATTTTGCCACGCGGATGTTTGCTGACATTTACCGCCAAAGGTGAGTTGTACCATGCGCGCCTGATTGAGCTGGATCGCGATTTTCTGAATGATCGTGGTGATTTATTTAAGAGTAATTTTGATAAGCTGGTGCTGGAGTTGCAGCGCTCGTTAGATAGCTTCGACCGCCAGTTTCCTTATTTGAGCCTGAATCGCCTGGTGGTGTCGCCAGTGACAAATCGTGATTATCTGGTCAGTGGTTTGAGTGCCAGCCTCTATGTGCCAGTGAATGTATTTAACCTCGAAGATATTGTCGAATTGCCTGCTGATCAGGATTTCTCCAGCCTGGAAAAACAAGCCATGCTATTGCCCGCTTTAGGCGCTGCTTTGCGTCAGGAGATGGCCGCATGAGTCAGCAGATTAACCTGTTTGAAGGCGGGCTGGTTAAATCCAGAGACTGGTTTAGTCTGCCGATGGTGGCGGGTATTTATGTGCTGGCCGCTGCCGTGATGGTTTACCTGTTTACCGGCCTGCAGGCAGAAAACGCCCAGTTGCAAGTGCAGCGTAACCAGGCTGTGGCCCAGTACGAGACCATGCAGAAAAAGGTCAATGAGTTTGCCCAGCGTGCAACACCGATTGATAACACACAGTTAGAAGCGACGCTGAAAAACCTCAAAGCCCGTTTTGAGATGCAGTCTCAGATTTTAGCGATCTTCCAGCAGTCACTGTCAGTGTCGGCTTATCACCTGATTGATTATATGCGTGCGTTGACGGCACAGCAGCAACCGGGCTTGTGGTTAACCGGATTTAGAATCGAGCCGGGCTCACAACACTTGTCATTGAGCGGGCAGGCATTGCAGTCAGAAGATATTCCGCTGTATCTGGATATGTTATCTGCCCAACGCGTCTTTGAAGGCACGCAATTTTCTGGCATTCAGTTTAAACAAGTCGAGTTACATGCGAATCCAGCCGCTGCGACTGCCCCTGTTGCTCCGGCGACGCCAGCGCCGACTGCCACTGCAAGCGAGCCTGTGGTGTCTGGTAAGCCGGGCGCTGATAATCCAGCCAGCGCAGCGCCTGCGACTGCGGTAGCTGCAGCCGCCCCGGCAAACCCTGTGGCAAGTCCTGCTGCGACCAGCCTGAAAGTCTACGCGTTTGAGGTCAAAGGTCAGGACGTGCAAGCGACAGCCAAATTGCTCAATACGGTGACTTGGGATGCCTTTGTGCGTGACACCGCGCAGGCATCACCAGCCGCGCAGCCTCGGAAAGAATAACCATGCAATTTGAACAATTACAAACAATGGTGAATAAGTGGCAAGGGCTTTCCAAGCGCGAACGCTGGATGATTTTTGGCGCCGGATTGTTTGCTGTCGTGGGGTTGCTAGATACTTTTCTGCTAGAGCCACAACGCGTGCAACTGGCCGCGACCCAGCAAGAAATCCTCAAGATTCAGAATGATACGACCAGTCTCACTGAACAGATGACCAACATTGCCGCGCAAGCTGCACCGCAACCGGCCAGCAACGCTTTTCAGCATGAAATAGACGAGACCAACCAGAAAATCAACAGCCAGGCTGCCGACTTGGTGCAAGTGTCTTCTTATATGGTATCACCACAAGACATGGTAGCCTTTTTGAAAAAGCTGCTGCAACAGCATGCTGATGTGCAAGTGGTTGAAATGCAATCGTTACCGGTCGTCGACTTTATTGAAAAGCAAAGAAAGTTGCTGCAATCAACCGGTAGCGAGGCTGGCAGCAGTGCGCAAACCAGTACTGAAGAGGTGTGGAAGAATGTGCCACATGTGTATCAGCATGCGGTCAAAGTACGTCTCAAAGGCAAGTATTTTGCATTGATGGCATATGCACAATCGTTAAAGGCCATTGGCCAGAAACTCGCCTGGGAAACGGCGGAATTAAAAGCCGAGTATCCGGAAAGTGAATTAACAGTGCAGGTCTATACCTTGAGTGGTGAAAATGCATGGTTGGGGATTTAGCATGCGCAGCTTAATAACAGCAGTATTAGCAATAGGCCTGGTATACGCCCATGGGGTGATGGCCGATGGCATGGTGGACCCGACCCGGCCGCCAGTGTCTGTGATGGCGTATCTGCCACATGGCGAGGGACAGGTAGAAAAGGCCTGGGAGCTGTCGGCGATTCAGGATAACGGTAAAAACGGCTTTGCGGTGGTCAACGGACAAATGGTGCCTGTGGGCGGCTATTACGAGGACTTTAAATTAAATTCGGTCACACATCAGAAAGCCTTGTTTGTCAGCAAGCTCGGTGAGAAGAAAGTGCTGACCATGGGCCTGAGCAACATGATGACGCCAGTGACCGCAGAGCGTGCCCCAAAAAAGGCAAGCACGCCCAAAAAATTAAAACATCAGCCAAAAAAGACTGAAAAAATAACCATTGATAAATAAAGTGACAAACACTTGCCGGACTCACGCAGTGAGGCAGCAAGCGAACATCAATAGAGAGACTGCTATGAAAACTTTAGTGAATACCTTGGGTGTGATGATGATCGGTGCCGGGTTGGCGGGGTGCACCAGCAACCCGTTTGCACCGACCAATCCATCGATTAACCCTAAAATTCAGAACGAATTGGCGACCTCGGCGGCCAAGGCGCAAACACAGGTATCGCCTCCTCCCAAAGAGATCACTGATGAGTTATTCGAGCCACTCAAAATTGAGCCACCCAAAGCACTCGCCAAGCGTGTCGAGCCCAGGTTTGACCTGGTGGTGAACAAAGCGCCCGCGGCTCAAGTGCTGATGGGCATTGTCTCCGGCAGCCCTTACAGCATTGCATTGAGCCCCGAGCTTAAAGGCGATATTTCAATTAATTTGCGTGATGTGACCTTGTTTGAAGCGCTCAATGCCTTGCGGGATTTGTATGGCTACGAATACAAAATGAACGGCAAGCAGATTTTTGTCGAGCCGCAAACGATTCAAACCCGCGTATTCCAAGTTAACTATATTACCGGTGCGCGTAAAGGCACCTCGGCCACCCGCGTAACCTCTGGTACGGCCAGTGGCTCAGGTGCTGGTGGTGCGGCAGGTGTGGCTGGTCAGGCGGCTGCCATGACTGGGTCAACCGGCACAGGGACAGGCACTGGTACGGGTGCCGTGGGGACTTCTGGTGCGTCTAACTTGCAAGTGTATGCCTCCGATGTGAGCATGCGGACCAATAATGATTTTTGGGAAGAAATTGCCGCCTCCCTGAGCAGCCTGATTGGCGAAGAAAGTGGCCGTAAAGTCATTATCAATGCCCAGTCTGGCTTGATCATGGTCAAAGCCATGCCGAAAGAAATCCGCCAGGTTGAAAAGTTTTTGAGCCTGATGCAGGTCACGGTAGATCGCCAAGTGATTCTCGAAGCCAAAATCATCAAAGTGCAGCTGAACAGAAACTCGCAACAAGGCATTAACTGGGCCGCTGCCCGCCATACGCGTGGCCGTGATGTCACGTTTGGTAACATCAATGGGAATGCTTCACTGAGTGAAACCGGTGATTTGACCAATGGCGTTGTGACCACGACCGAGCCCGGTGCATTAAGTAATAACGCAGTGACCTCTTTGGGTGGCTCGATGTTTGCACTGGCCGTGCAGGGTAAAGGTTTCTCGGCATTGCTTAACTTTCTCGAAACGCAGGGCAATGTAGAAGTGCTTTCTAGCCCGCGCATTGCGACGATTAACAACCAGAAAGCCGTGCTTAAAGTTGGTAATGACGCGTTTTATGTGACCAATGTGAAAACCAATGTAACCACCACCACTGGCGGCGCGATTGTGACACCGGATATTCAGCTGCAACCTTATTTTTCAGGGATCTCACTCGATGTGACGCCGCAGATTGATAAAGACGACAATATCACCTTGCACGTGCATCCATTCATTAGTGATGTGACGCAAGTTAATAGAACGGTGACCTTATCCAGTGCGAACGGCGGTACGTATACCATTCCAACCGCATCCTCTAATATTAATGAGACCGACAGTATTGTGCGTACCAAAGATGGTAGTGTGATTGCGATTGGCGGGCTGATGTCTGAAACCGTGGACAATACACGTACCAAAGTGCCAGGCTTGGGCGATGTGAAATTCCTGGGCGGCCTGTTCCGTCAGAAAGACTTGGCCAGTGTTAAAACCGAGCTGGTGATTTTGCTGAAATCTACCGTGGTACGCAGTGGCGAGAGCTGGGCGC
>CAYPZE010000039.1:0-14957 GCA_964415305.1 uncultured Methylotenera sp. | reverse complement strand
AAAAAGTTGAAGTGTTGACGCCCAACGTGTCTACTGATGCTGCTCAGCGGCAGGGGCGTACTGGTCCGGCACTGTGGCCGGATCAGCCGCCGGTGCTTAAGGTGTATTTGCGAGAACCCCGGCCGGGGGCGGCTAATGAAAGTTAGCGATTACTGGCTCGCGTTGCGTGTGCCTGCCATCGGCTGGTTGGTCGCACTATGTCTGCTGGCAGGCATAGTGGGTATTGTTTTACACCGACAATGGACAGCTGAAATTGACTTGTTGCAGGCAAAAAAACAATTACAACAACGCCAGCAACAAGTGACACAGCAGGCCAGTGATCAGCCTGATATTGCGTTTTTTCTCGCTAATCGCTCAAAATGGCAGGCGCTAGGGGTGATGCAGGCGCCTGATTTTGATCGTTGGGATGCTGTCTTGGTCGCCATGCAGCAGCAATTTGCGTTGCCGCATGTCAGTTACCAGATGCAGCCGTCGCTGCTATGTAGTGCGGCGAGCTGCCGCCCGCAATGGCCAACCGCTCAGCCGCCAGCTTTTAATGTCAGCGTGACCCCGATACAACTCACGTGGTCAGTGGCACATGAGTCCGATGTGATGGGCTGGTTGCAGCAACTTCAGCGCGCAGAGGTTGGTTTATTGTTGCTGCGTCGCTGTCACTGGAGATTAGCAGCAGGCGCCGATGTGATTGCAGCGCAATGTGACCTGAACCTGTTTAATTTTCCTCATGTGTTACCCGCTGAGCTGATGGGGGCGCCATGAGATGCGTCGCCATGCAATCTCTCCCTGCGGCGTGCAAGATGCAGAGTGGCATCGCGATCTGGGTGGTGTTGCTATTGTTATCTGGGATGGGCGGCTGGACCTTATACCTGGCGCAAAGTGCTTATCCTGCCCGGCAGCGTCCGATGCAAAAAACCATCGCCTCGCTGGCTGTGGCGCAACAAGCCTTGCTGGCTTATGCGCTGCAGCCATTAGGCACGACTCCGTGTGAATTGAATTGTCCGCGACCCGGTGATTTGCCTTGCCCAGACCGCAATAATGATGGCATTGCAGAAACCTCATGTAGCAATACCTCGCGCTTGGGGCGGCTGCCCTGGAAAACCCTGGGTGTGGGCGATCTACGCGACGGCAGCGGTGAGCGCTTATGGTACGCCGTCTCCGAGCGTTATAAAAATAATCCGCGCCTGCGCCCTCTGAACCTGGATACGCCGGGCACCTGGAGTGTGGTTTCGTCACAGGGGGTGGTGTGGGATGCGACGCAAGGCAATGGCGTTGTGGCGGTTGTGGTGGCGCCCATGCAGCCACTGGTGCGTGAGGATGGCTGGGTGCAGCAGCGCGAAGACGCCACGACCGAGATTGCCAAACATTACCTGGATAGCAATCACACTGCTGATAATGCTAATCCGCAGGAAAACGCAGCGCAGGGCTTTGTTCGCGCGCCATCCTCCACACATTTTAATGATGTGGTCTGGCCCATCACCGCTAGCCAAATGCACCAAGCCATGCAAAAGCAGGTGCTGGCAGAGGTCAAGCGCAGTCTGTGTTGTATTGCATTGCCATGTCCTGCCTACCCCATGCCTGCTGCGGTCGAAGACAGCAGTTGTTTGGGTAGCCAGCCCTTGGGGGCTGGTCAATGTCTTTCTGCTGCTAGCAGTATCGGTCGCCTGCCTCTGGATACAAACGCACACTGGCCGTGGGCAGTACAACATATGCTGGACGGCAATCCACAACATCACTGGTTTCAGCAGAATGCGTGGCGGGAGCTCGTGTTTTACCTGCCAGGCCAGACACAAGCCAGCATCGTCCTCAGCGGAGAGCGCTTACCAGGCCAAGTCCGCGATGGCGCGCCGGACAAGCTGCATCTGAATGCCTACCTTGAAGCCGCCACCTTGCGGTCGTTGCATGTGCAAGACACGACAGCATTAGATTTATCAATTAACGACATCCAGGATAAGGCGACGCGGCCATGAGCCTGACGCGGGGTAGTCGCCAGAGGTGTTTGAGACCCGCAATGTCTGGATTCAGCTTGCTGGAGATGGCGCTGGCATTGGTGATTTTGAGTTTAATGATGGGCTGGTTGATGACGCCATTGCGCGTGCAACATGGCTTGCAGAAATACCAGCAAACTGAACAACGGCTGGTTGCGGCCCAGCAGGCATTGATCGGCCACGCCATTATTTATCATTATTTGCCATGCCCGGATACTGACCAACCGCCAGATGGCTGGGAAAATATATCAGCAAATCAAAGTTGTGCTGGCGATGAGGGTGTGCTGCCGTGGCTGCAATTAGGCCTGGTGGCCACCGATGCCTGGGGTCGGTTTTTTCGCTACCGTGCCGATAGTACTTTTACCCATCATACACAGTGGTTTTCTGTGTCTGCGGCAGAGACTGCCAGCAATATTCAAGTGGTAGGTGAATCTGGGCAATTGACCAGCGGCCCCAGCCGTCCGGCCGCGATAGTCCTTTCGCATGGCGAAAACGGGCTGGGTGGCATACAATCGGTGTCTGGCGGGCAAGCGCATGCGATGGCGGCGCCGACGCATCCCGATGAGCAGGAAAACGCAGATGGCGACCTCACTTTTGTCGATAAAGCCCAGCAGCAAGCGGGCGGAGCCGTGTTTGATGACCGTGTGGTGATGTTGTCGCCCAAAGTATTAATACAGCAAATGGTGCAGGCGCAGCGCCTGCCTTGAGTAAACGGATATGGTTCATGCAAGACGATTTATTGTTACGTTATAGTCGGCACATCATGTTGCCGCAAGTGGAATACGCGGGCCAGGAAAAGCTCACGCAAAGCCATGCGCTGATTGTTGGTGCGGGCGGCCTGGGCGCGCCAGTGGCCATGTACTTGGCTGCCGCCGGTGTTGGCATTTTAACCATTTGCGACTTTGACCAGGTGGATTTAACCAACCTGCAGCGCCAGATTATTCATACCACTGCGGCGGTGGGCCAGAACAAAGCCTTGTCTGCACAGGCGACGATTGCCAGCTTGAATCCTGAAGTCAAAGTGAATGTCGAGACAGTCCGGCTGAGCAAAGACGAGCTTGCCGGACGTGTTGCCGCCGCTGACGTGGTGATTGACTGCTCGGATAATTTTGCCACACGCTACTTACTCAACCAGCTTTGCTTTACCCACAAAACAGCGTTGGTTTCGGGCGCAGCCATTGGTTTTGAGGGCCAATTAAGTGTGTTTGATTTTCGTTATGACGACAGCCCGTGTTATCACTGCTTGTACCCCGATGTGGGCGATGACCAGGCCTTGCGTTGTGCCGATAATGGCGTGTTTGCACCGCTGGTTGGCATGATAGGCACCGCACAAGCGGCTGAAACATTGAAACTGTTGCTGAATATTGGCCATACCATGCAAGGCCGATTGTTATTGCTGGATGCTTTGAGTGCTGAGTGGCGCACCATCCGCTTGAAAAAAGACCCGTCGTGCGCGGTATGTGGGGCGCGTGTTTAAGTCTTTGCATTGAGAGCATTCACCAGTTCGGTAATCTCCCATTCGCACCCGCCACATCCGCTCAGTGCGCCTGAATAACGCGAAATACCATCCAGGTCTTTGCCTTGGGCGACCAGCTCAATAATCAAGCCTCGCGTTGTGCCACTGCAACTGCATAAG
The DNA here is from genome assembly GCA_964415305.1 of uncultured Methylotenera sp. Classification (GTDB taxonomy): domain Bacteria; phylum Pseudomonadota; class Gammaproteobacteria; order Burkholderiales; family Methylophilaceae; genus Methylophilus. The sequence goes on along the minus strand of CAYPZE010000039.1, from coordinate 11,339 downwards.
ACTTCTTTCGGGTTTTCTTCTTCCATGTCAGACATCTGTAGATTATCCTCTAAAACCAAGGCCGTATGATAGCGGCGGCGTTTTTTGTCAGACAGACAATTTGTGCAACGGTTGCTGTCAGTCTGAAAGCCCGTTAGCATCTGGTTAAACTGTTCAAAGGGGTGGGGCATGAATAAAGGGGTGCGTTTATCTGAAAAATGGTTTAACCGTGCCTTGTGGGCGGTGGCCTTTATTTTTGCCTGGTTTTTAACCGGGTTGGGTAACAGTATTATCGGCGACCTGCCGCGCGTAGAACCGCAATACACCACTGAGCATTTCGTGAATCGCCTCGCGATTGGGCCCTTGCGAACCGCTTTGAAAGATATTGTTCCGCAGCAACAACGCTTAGCTGATCAACTGGAGCAGGCCAGTTTGCAACTCACCATCCGGCAAAAAGACTATCAGGCTGCGCGCAGTACTTTCGATAACTGGGTGGCCACGCGTGATGTGACGCAATTATCAACTCAGGATGATGAGTTGCTTAAGCGCACGCAACAACTCGATGCGCTGAAAGTGCAGGAGCGGGCCGCTGAGAAATCAATAGAGCATATTCAGCAGCAGCAAACCAACCTGTCTCAGCATGAGGCGCAATTGCAATCTCAGATCACTGCCATGGAAGACGTGGCCCGTAAAAAATTCTACGAGGCAAACCAACATCAGGCGACGCGGGTGTTTTTATATCGGCTATTACTGACCCTGCCTTTGCTGGGGATTGCCGCCTGGTTGTTTGTTAAACAGCGAAAATCACAATATTGGCCTTTTGTGTGGGGCTTTATTATCTTTGCTTTAATGGCATTTTTCGTCGAATTAGTGCCGTATTTGCCGGATTATGGCGGCTATGTGCGCTATCTGGTGGGTATCTTGCTCACGGTGGTTGGCGGTAAATATGCCATTGCTGCATTGCAGCGTTATCTGGCGCAGCAGCAGTTGGCCGAGTCGCAACCTGAATTTCAGCGGCGTGAAGAGCTGGGGTATGACACCGCCTTAGAGCGCTTGGCTAAGGGGATTTGCCCAGGCTGTGAGCGGCAGGTAGACCTCAAAAATGAACACAATGATTTTTGCATGCACTGCGGTATTTGTTTGCACAACTATTGCACTGGCTGCCACGCCAGAAAAAACGCGTTTGCCAAGTTTTGCCACAAATGTGGCACCGTCGCCTGAGTACAAGCGCGATACCACATTGTGGTAGGCTCAGCGTGAGCGCTTAGCTGAGCTTATTTAATTGCGTTTGCAGTTTGTCTAAATTGGCGCTGAACTCGGCCAAACGTGCTTTTTCTTGCTCCACCACGGCAGCTGGGGCGCGTGCGACAAAGCTTTCGTTGCCCAATTTGCTGTTGGCTTTGGTAATCTCGCCTTGCAGGCGTGCGATTTCCTTGCCTAAACGCTCTTTTTCGGCGGCGACGTCAATCTCCACTTTGAGCATCAGCTTAAAGTCAGCTGCCAGCATCACTGGTGCATCCGCTTCTGGGAGCTCAGCCACAATGTCGACGTTCTCCAGCTTGGCCAGTGACTTGAGGTAAGGCGCAAACGCTGCCAGTTGCTCAGCGTCACCCGCGGCAATCAATGGCACTTTGGACGCAGGTGAAATGCTCATCTCACCACGCAAGCTACGGCAAGCCTCTACTGCTGTTTTCAGAGTAGCCACCCACGCTTCAGCCTGGTCATCAATTTTTTCCAGGTCCGCTTTGGGATAAGCTTGCAACATAATGCTCTCAGTGCCGCGTGACTTGTCTTTGAGGTCAGTCATCGGCGCCACGGTTTGCCAGATTTCTTCGGTAATAAAGGGAATAATCGGGTGTGCCAGACGCAAAATCGTTTCCAGCACACGCAGCAAGGTGCGACGGGTAGCACGTTGCTCAGCTTCGCTGCCATTCTGGATTTGTACTTTGGCGATTTCCAGATACCAGTCGCAGTATTGATCCCAGACAAACTCGTAAATCGCCTTGGCGGCGAGGTCAAAGCGGTAGTCGTTAAACGCGCGCTCCACGTCGGCTTCGGTGCGTTGCAGCAGGCTGACAATCCATCTGTCTGCCTGACTGAATTTGCGGCCACCAGCTTCGCAGCTTTCTGCGCCAAAGCCGTTGTCCTGGCCTTCAGTGTTCATGAGCACAAAGCGGGTGGCGTTCCACAGTTTGTTGCAGAAGTTGCGGTAGCCTTCGCAGCGCTGCAGGTCAAATTTGATGTCGCGGCCAGGCGAAGCAAGGCTGGCAAAGGTGAAACGAAGCGCATCCGTGCCATAAGCGGCAATCCCTTCTGGGAATTCCTTGCGCGTGCGCTTCTCAATTTTCTCGGCATCTTTCGGATTCATCAGGCCGGTGGTGCGTTTTTTCAGCAGCGATTCCAGATCGATACCGTCGATCAAATCAATCGGGTCCAGCACATTGCCTTTGGACTTAGACATTTTCTGGCCTTCGGCATCGCGGATCAGGCCGTGCACGTAAACGTGCTTGAACGGAATTTTGCCGGTGATGTGCTTGGTCATCATGACCATGCGCGCTACCCAGAAAAAGATAATATCAAAGCCGGTCACAAGTACCGATGACGGCAGGTATTGCTGCAAGGCCTGGTTTTGCGCATCTATCGCGTCATCGCCCGTCCAGTCAAGGGTAGAGAATGGCCACAGGGCAGACGAGTACCAGGTATCCAGCACATCGTTGTCGCGCTTCAGTGCGCCGGTGTCGCCATCTTTGGCTGCCATAGCTTTTGCTTCAGCCTCATCGTGCGCCACATAGACTTTACCGTGTTCGCTATACCAGGCCGGGATTTGGTGACCCCACCATAACTGGCGAGAAATACACCAGTCTTGAATGTTGTTCAGCCACTGGTTGTAAGTGTTCACCCAGTTTTCTGGGTAAAACTTGATTTCGCCATTAGCAACCACTTCTAGCGCTTTTTCGGTGATGCTCTTGCCGTCATTTCCGGCTTTGCTCATGGCCACAAACCACTGGTCGGTGAGCATGGGCTCAATCACCACATTGGTGCGGTCGCCACGTGGCACTTTCAATTTGTGTTTTTCCACTTTCACTAAGAAGCCGCCGGCCTCGAGGTCGGCTACAACTTGTTTGCGTGCAGCAAAGCGCTCCAGCCCGACCAGGTTGGCAGGCAGGGTGATCGCGGCTTTGGCGCTGCCGTCAGCGGCGTAGACTTCAGCGCTTGCAGGCACAAAGCCTTGCAGGTTGAGGATGACGACTTTGTCCAGGCTCTGACGTTGGCCGACCATGTTGTCGTTAAAGTCGTGGGCTGGCGTGACTTTTACCACGCCGGTCCCAAATTCTTTGTCTACGTACTCATCAGCAATCACCGGGATTTCCCGGTTGCACAAAGGCAGCGCCACAGTTTTGCCAATCAGGTGCGCATAGCGCTCATCTTCCGGGTGCACCATCACGGCGACGTCACCCAGCATGGTTTCCGGACGTGTCGTGGCTACGGTCAATGCGCCAGTGCCATCTGCCAGTGGATAGTTGATATGCCACATAGAGCCATCTTCTTCCTCTTGCACCACTTCGAGGTCAGACACGGCAGTACCCAGTTTCACATCCCAGTTAACTAATCTTTTTCCTCTGTAGATCAGGCCTTCGTTATACAGGCGTACAAAGGTTTCAGTCACTACTTTATTAAGCCCAGCATCCATGGTGAAGCGTTCACGCTGCCAGTCGGGTGAGGTGCCTAGGCGACGCATTTGCTGGGTGATGGTGCCGCCAGAATATTCTTTCCACTCCCAGACTTTTTCCAGAAACTTTTCGCGGCCGAGGTCATGGCGGCTGACGCCCTGTGCATCGAGCTGGCGCTCGACCACAATTTGCGTGGCAATGCCTGCGTGGTCGGTGCCCGGTTGCCATAAGGTGTTGTCGCCACGCATGCGGTGGTAGCGGGTCAAGGCATCCATAATGGTCTGGTTGAAACCATGGCCCATATGCAGGGTGCCGGTGACGTTGGGTGGCGGCAGCAAAATGCAAAAGTTGTCTTGCACTTGCGGGTTCATGCCAGCGGCATAAAAGCCTTTGCTTTCCCAAAAGTTATACCATTGGCTTTCGATGGTTTTTGGGTCGAATGATTTTGCGAGTTCGCGGGTGGTATTGGCGTTTGCGTTAGAAGTATTCATGCGCGGGATTTTACCACAGGCGCACATGCGCGCAGCGCCGGGTGGGCGCTAGTTTGCGTAAACTAGCGTATGAGGGTGGGCTCGACCGCTTTCCAATAACGGCTAAAGCGCATCAGTTGATGGTCACTTAACGAGGCTGCGGTCAGTTGAGGCTCAGGACGCCATTCCATATTGAGTTCGCTCACAGCCTGCTTCAGAACTTTTTGTGGCGTGTCTTGGCTTAGGATGCGTCCCTGCGCGCGCTGCGCCAGTGCTTGTCTGGTTGCACCGACCCATACCTCGACCTCTGGCATTTCAGCCAGGCAGTCGGCCATGAATTGCAAGCGCTTGAGTGGCCAGGCCTGGTATAACGCCGGGTCAAACACAAAGAGGGACGGTAGATTAAATGCCGAGAGCGCATGTGATGGCGAGAGCATTTCGTCATGCACCCAGACCAGGGTGGCGACGCCTTTGGGGCTGGGCTCGGGTGGACGCAGTTGATGCGTGATGGGTTTTTCATCGCCAACCGCATCCGAAAACAATTGCTGCTGTAATTGCTCATAACTGGCATCAAACGGACAACGCACGCGACATTGTTGGCACCAGGATTCCCCGCCAAATTTCAGCAGGTTTTCTTTGTTGAACATATAAGGTTTGCTGCTAAAGCTGGAGGCGATCCATTGCCATGAGAGATGGTTGGAGGCGACATCGCCATCCAGTAGCTGGGATTCAAACCACGCCGCGGCCTGCCGCCAGTCTATTTTTAGCCAATGGATGACATAAGCCGCAAACCACATGCGTGCATGGTTGTGCACATAGCCGACTTTCTGTAGCTGATGCACAATGTCATCCATACACACCAAGCCAGTGAAGCCTTGTGCAATAAAGTCTGGCATGGGCTGGTTGCCCAACACCACTTTCGGCTGCTCCATTGCCTGCATGATGGCGTCACCAAAGCGGTACCATCCCTGACGAAAATAATCTCGATAGGCGAGCTCTGCCATCAGCTTGTGCCCGCGTTTGCCAAAACGCGCACGCACATCGGCCACAGTTTCTGGCAGTGACAGGCAACCATGGCGCAAATAGGGTGAAAGTCCGGTCACCGCTCCCGATAGCTGGTTGCGGCTACGCGCATAGTCCTCCGCGTTTGCCGCGACTAATCGTTGCAGTGCGGCAGTACGACCGCCTTGCCATGCAGGGTCAAGCGCTGGGCCGGATGCATTTGGAAAGTAGTCACGGATTTGTGCCAGCCGTTCGTAACGGTCAGAGGCAAGCGTGATACGCGTAGGCGGTTGAGTCATTGCAACATTTTGACACAAGTAGTCATGCCATGCCTTCAAATATTCATCGTTGTGCAGAGGGTGTTTATGCAGGCCACACGGCTTCTTGCTATTGCGTACCTTCAGGCGCTTAAGTAAACAGTTCGATCAGCGTATGACCTTGCCAGAACCATAGTGCGCCTGCAATGGCCAGAAAGAGAATGGTTAAATGCACCGCGCCCCAGCATCGATAGGTATTGCGTAACTTTTGTGGCGATCGGTTGGATAATAGAAATGGCAGGCCATTCTTTGGTGCCCGCATCACATGGATGCCATCTGCTGCGCGGATCTCTCTATGTTCTTGCTCGACTTCACGCACTGCCGCCCTGCGAGCTAACTCCCACTCTTGCAGGTCAATCTCGCCATTGCCATCCAGGTCAAAGCGTTGCAACAACGATTGTTTGTTTTCTTTCCAGGATGTTAGCAAGGCAGTCACATCAGCGTTTAAATCAAGCATGGAGTTGGCACCGCCTATCGTTGTGAACTCGCCTAAGGCATACACTGCGTCACTTCGCAGCAGCTCTTCCACGTATTTAAAATTACCTTGGCTGACCACGCGGCGATCCGGCGCAATGACTTCTGCATGATCTGGATCGATCACACAACTGCCTGTGCCATCACTAATCTCTATCATACTGTCACTGGTATGATTGCTGACCTGGCGCCAGCCTTTGTCTTCTTTTTCATAGACGCGATAACGGTACCAAATACAGCGCGTATGGCTGTAGGGGCTAATCAGTAAATTGTTATACGCCATCGCAGTGCGCCCATATAGTTCAACATAGCCTTGTGCGGCGGAGGCAATGCGTGAGGTCGGTGTATCTGAAATGACGCGACATCTTTGATAGTTGGCTGCCCAAGCCCAGAGGCTGATGAGGCCGATCAACGTGCAACAGCCTATCCATACCCGTTGATTATGGGCATACACGGCCATCAGCAACAATGTCAGATGGCCAACGGACGTGATCGCGTCGTTATCGTGACCGCGTAAAAACTGCAACATGGTGCAATTTAACTATTAAAGCGTTTGCCGATATCAATGTCTCGTAATTCTTCGCTGGCAAAACGCATGAGCTCAAAGCGCGGAAAGTGAAAGAGTTTTGCCACTAACAGATCGGGAAACTGTTCGATACGTACGTTGTTGATATTCACGCTTTCATTGTAAAACTCACGACGGTCAGCAATGGCGTTCTCTAGCCCACTGATGCGGGATTGCAAATGCAGGAAATTCTCGTTGGCTTTTAATTCAGGGTAGGCTTCTGCCACGGCAAACAGATGGCCCAAGCCCGTGCGCAATGCCCCTTCCGCGGTGCCCAAGGCGTTCACGTCGTGGGATTGCTGCGCTTTAGACACCTGTGACCTGGCTAACATGACCTTTTCCAACGTGTCTTGTTCATGCTTCATATATTGCTTGCAGGTATCTATTAGTTTAGGCAACTCGTCATGACGTTGCTTGAGCAGTATTTCAATATTCGACCAGGCTTTGGCAATGTTGTTTTTAACGCTGACCAAGCTGTTATACAGCATGATGATATAAAGCGTTAACACTGCGAATATGACTAAGGTGATGATCTCCATAATGCTCCCTGTTTGGTAACGATGTTAAGCGGATAACCTAGGGCATGCTAATACAGTCAGGGCCATGGCCATGGATGTAATAGGCAGCAAAAATACGTTCTTTTCTGGTAGGATGTATTAAAAACAATGGGGGTGAGCACGGTGCAACTGGTCTGGAGTTGGGGCGCTATCGGTCTGATTTTATTGTGTCTGGAAATGATGTCCGGGACTTTGTATTTGCTTTGGCCTGGCGTCGCAGCCTTGGTCATGGCGTTATTTTCCTGGGTATTTCCAGCCTTTGGTCTGGCCTGGCAAATCGTCATCTATGCCATGTTTTCCGTATTGGCCGTCGCCATCTGGCGCAAGCGCGAACAAGCGCATCCGGCCCCGCGTGTCGGGCAGGCACAGGGCGAGGAGATTGGTCGTCAGGGCGTGATCACCGTTGCCGTCAGCCCGGCGCAGCCAGGCAAAATTCGGTTTAGCCAGGGTGTGATGGGCAGCAAGGAATGGACCGCCTATGCAGGCGTAGACATCGCGGTTGATCAGCCTGCCAGAATCATCGCAGTGGAAGGCAATGGCTTGCGTGTTGCGCCACTGACACAACACTAAACCACACTAGCCCAAGACGTTTGGGGTGGCTGCATGCAGCAGTTCAATATTTTTCAGCAGAGGAAACCACATGGAAATCAGCATCATCATATTGATATTGGCGGTTATCGCCATCGTTAAAGGCGTACGGATTGTGCCGCAGGGCGAAGAGTGGGTAGTTGAACGCTTGGGCAAATTTGCCGGGATTTTAACGCCGGGCTTGCATGTGATTAACCCCATATTGAGCACGATTAGCTATAAGGTGACTACCAAGGACATTATCCTCGATGTGCCTGAGCAAGAAGTGATTACGCGCGATAACGCAGTGATTCTGGCCAATGCAGTCGCGTTTATCAAGGTGACTAACATTGAGCGCGCCGTCTATGGTATTGAGAATTTTAAAGAAGCCATGCGCAACATGGTACAAACCAGTTTGCGCTCGATTATCGGTGGCATGGATTTAAACCATGCATTAACCTCACGTGACCGCATCAAGGCCGAGTTGAAAGAGGCGATTGCCGATGAGGCGCTAGATTGGGGCCTGACCGTGAAAAGCGTTGAAATTCAGGATATTAAGCCCTCGGCTAATATGCAGGATGCCATGGAACGGCAAGCGGCAGCCGAGCGTGAGCGCGTGGCGGTAGTGACCGAAGCAGAGGGTGCCAAGCAGTCTCTGATTTTGAATGCAGAAGCGCGCCTGGAAGCGGCGCGTAAAGATGCCGAGGCGCAAATGGTGGGTGCCAAAGCCTCCGCCGAGGCGATTAAAATGATTACCGAAGCGGTGAAAGAAAACAATGCCTCGGCCACCTTTTTGCTGGGCGACCGTTATATTCAATCCCTGCAAAAAATGGCAGATTCCAATAACAGTAAAATCGTGGTCATGCCAGGCGATGTGGTGAGCGCCGTGAAAAGTCTAGTTGGCGGCGGCAAATAGCCCCGTATTGTTAAACGTTTTACCAGCTGCGTGATGATCTACCTGCGCAGCTGGCATATTTCCTGCATCTCACTGCTTATAATCATAATCTCTAAAGAGGAGTGGCAGTGGCTATCCGTGTCGCTTTACATCACCGCACAAGTTATCAATTTGACCGCCTGGTCAGCCTGTCTCCACATGAAGTCCGCCTGAAACCTGCCGCGCATGCGCGTACGCCAGTGCTGTCGTATTCATTGACGGTCAATCCGGAAAAGCATTTTATCAATTGGCAACAGGACCCTTACGGTAACTATATCGCCAGGTTTGTATTCCCCGAAATGGTGCGCTCGCTCGATTTTACGGTCGATTTAGTGGCGGACATGACCGTGATCAACCCGTTTGATTTTTTTGTGGAAAAGTATGCTGAGCATTTTCCATTTAATTACACCGAGCAGCAGGCGTTTGAATTAACCGCTTATTTGCAAGCGGAGCCGATGGGGCCTTTATTGCAACAGTGGATGGAGGTGATTCGCCGCGAGGTGGTGCAGCCTGAAGTTGGTATAGTCGACTTTCTAGTCGCAGTTAACCAGCGGCTGCAAGGCGATATCGGCTATACCGTGCGCATGGAGCCCGGCATACAACCGCCAGAAGAAACTTTGCAAAAACGCACGGGCTCTTGCCGTGACTCTGCGTGGTTGCTGGTGCAAATCATGCGCCAGCTTGGGCTGGCGGCGCGCTTTGTGTCTGGGTATTTAATACAACTGAAAGCCGATGTGGAGGCACTGGATGGCCCCAGTGGCACCACGGTGGATTTTACTGACCTGCATGCCTGGACCGAGGTGTTTATCCCCGGTGCTGGTTGGGTCGGGCTGGATCCAACCTCAGGCCTGATGGCGGGTGAGGGGCATATTCCATTGGCTTGTACGGCACTACCCTCGTCAGCGGCGCCCGTGACGGGCCTGGTCGATGTGGCTGAGGTGACCTTTAGTCATGAAATGACGGTGACGCGCATTCATGAAGACCCGCGCGTGACCAAGCCTTACAGCGAGCAAGACTGGCAGTCCATTGTGCAGTTGGGCGAGCAGGTCGACAAACAGCTCACCAAGATGGATGTTCGCCTGACGCAGGGCGGCGAGCCGACGTTTGTCTCGATTGATGATATGGACGGCGCGCAATGGAACACCTTGGCGTTAGGTGAGCACAAACGACAACTGGCCGGTGAGCTGGCCTTGCGTCTTAAGGCGCACTTTGCGCCTAACGGCTTTTTGCATTACGGCCAGGGTAAGTGGTATCCCGGCGAGCCTCTGCCGCGCTGGGCCATTAATATGTACTGGCGGCCCGATGGCAAGCCGGTATGGCACGATGCCAACCTGTTTTCTGCCGAGGGCAGTCACGATGGCTATACGGTCAAACAGGCGCAGGCATTCGCCTTGCATCTGGCGGACCTGTTAGGTTTTCCTCCTGCTTGTGTGGTGCCTGCCTATGAGGATGTCTGGTCCTTGGCGCAGCAGGAGCAGCAATTAGCGCACAATATTGATCCTCTTAATGCCGATTTGACCGATAGCGCTGAGCGCAAGCAATTGGCCAATGTGCTGAATCAGGGCTTGGGCAAGGTGGTGGGTTATGTCATGCCATTAAAACCCGTCGAGTCTGAAGCGGCGGGCGAGTGGCTGACCAGCAAATGGCCGTTGCGGCGCGAGCACCTTTACCTGCTGGCGGGGGATTCGCCGATGGGCTTGCGCCTGCCATTGTCTTCATTGCCATGGCAGTTACCAGCGGATATTGAGCCTGAGTTTGCGCTGGATACCTTCGCCGAACAAACTGCGCTGGCCGATGCCAAGCTGCCCAAAGTCAGGCTCAAGCACAAAACCAGCCAGCCGACAGCCCGCGAAGTGATTCACACCGCCTTGTGCGTGCAAGTGCGGCAAGGCCGTTTATATGTGTTTATGCCGCCAGTGACCCGGCTGGAAGATTATTTGGATTTGCTAAGCGCGGTGGAGCAGACGGCGAGTGATCTTAAACTCAAGTTGTGGCTGGAGGGCTATACCCCGCCGCGGGATAGTCGTTTGAAATTACTCAGTGTCACACCTGACCCGGGCGTGATTGAAGTGAATATCCATCCGGCTAATTGTTGGCAAGACCTGGTGGCAAATGTCAGTCACCTGTATGAGGCCGCGCGCTTGTGCAGACTCGGCACCGAGAAATTTATGCTGGATGGTCGCCACACTGGCACTGGCGGAGGTAATCACGTGACGCTGGGCGGCGAAACGGCGGCAGATAGCCCCTTGCTGCGGCGCCCGGATGTATTGCGCAGCCTGATTACCTACTGGCAGAACCACCCAGCGTTGTCTTATCTGTTTTCTGGCACCTTTATTGGCCCCACCAGCCAGGCGCCGCGCGTGGACGAAGCGCGCGATGACAATTTATATGAGCTCGGCATCGCTTTCCAGCAGATGGAAAAAATGTTGCCACCGGGCGAAGAAAGCGCCCAGCCCTGGTTGGTTGACCGCTTGTTACGGCATTTGCTGGTGGATTTAACCGGTAATACGCATCGGTCTGAGTTTTCTATCGATAAATTATACTCACCTGACGGCCCGACCGGTCGGCTGGGGCTGGTGGAGTTTAGAGCGTTTGAAATGCCGCCGCATGCACGCATGAGTTTGCTGCAATGCCTGCTGTTACGCGCCTTAGTCGCACGCTTCTGGAAAACGCCTTACACCGGCAAACTGGTGCATTGGGGCACAGAATTACATGACCGCTGGATGCTGCCCCATTTTGTGGCGCAAGACATGGCCGACGTGGTGGCCGATTTGCGCGCTGCGGGCTATGCCTTTGAGCAACT
>CAYPZE010000038.1:0-14971 GCA_964415305.1 uncultured Methylotenera sp. | reverse complement strand
CGGAGGAGTCAAAAATGGGCATTCGGGTTGGGATTAACGGCTTTGGCCGGATTGGTCGTATGGTGTTGCGGGCCGCATTAAATCAGGCTGAGTTTAAAGATATGGAGGTGGTGGCGATTAATGGCATCGAAGCGCCCGACCATATGTTGTATATGCTCAAGTATGACTCTGTGCACGGCAGGCTGGCGCAGGATGCACGATTAGAGGGCGATTTTTTAGTGGTGGATGGCAAAAAAATCCGCTTGACTGCGCATAGCAAACCGGCAGACATCGACTGGGAAGCGGAAGCAGTGGATGTGGTAATTGAGTGTACTGGTGTATTTTTAACCCGGGAAACCTGTGCGGCCCATATTGCTGGCGGCGCGCGCATTGTGGTGCAATCTGCACCGGGCAAAGACGATACGCCGATGTATGTTTATGGCGTTAATCACTATCATTATCATGGTGAAGATATTGTCTCGGCGGCCTCTTGCACCACCAACGGTTTGGCACCTATCGTCAAAGTGCTACATGACCATTTTGGTGTCAAGCGTGGGTTGATGACGACCATACATGCGGCGACCGCGACACAAAAAACAGTCGATGGCACCTCCAATAAAGACTGGCGCGGCGGCCGTGGGGTATTTGAAAACATTATTCCTTCGAGTACTGGCGCGGCAAAAGCGGTGGGCAAGGTGATTCCGGCGCTCAATAAAAAACTCACGGGTATGGCAATGCGGATTCCATCGGCCGATGTGTCTGTGGTCGACTTAACCGTTGAATTGCAACAAAAAACCAGTTATGAAGAGATTTGTGCCGTGATGAAATACGCGGCGGAGCGCGATTTAAAAGGGGTGCTTGGTTACACCGAAGACGCCGTGGTTTCCAGCGATTTTCGCGGATTTTCGGCAGCCAGTGTGTTTGATGCCGGTGCTGGCATTATGCTCGACCCAACGTTTGTCAAATTGATCGGCTGGTATGACAATGAATACGGCTATACCTGCAACCTGTTGCGCTTAACGCGCTACGTGGCGTATGCCAAATTATCCATGGCTAACCTGCCAGTGGTTGAAGACGACGAGGCGGTCGCGGCTTAAGCGGTCGAGGCTTAATTTGTTGCGCATCAATTTATTCGCCAGCAATCGCGTCACGCATTTATAATGCTGTTTTTACTTGTGTGATAGACATTATGCGTGCGCCTTTGCTCGAAACTTCCATCAAAAGCCTGAAAAAACTGCACCAGGGTAAGGTGCGTGATATTTACGATATTGATGCGCACACGATGTTACTGGTCAGCACTGATCGACTCAGTGCATTTGATGTGATTTTACCAACCGGCATTGAGTATAAAGGCGCCATGCTGACGCAAATGGCCAACTTCTGGTTTGAGCAATTACAGGATGTCGTTCCTAACCATCTCACCGGCATTGCCCCTGAGTCTGTGGTTGCGCCTGATGAAGTCGAGCAGGTCAAAGGCCGCGCTGTGGTGGTGAAAAAGCTCAAGGCCTTGCCACTGGAAGCGATTGTGCGTGGTTATCTGGTGGGCAGTGGCTGGAAGGAATATCAAGCCAAGGGCACGGTTTGTGATATTGCATTGCCGGCCGGACTGCAATTGGCACAACAATTACCTAAGCCGCTATTCACACCATCAAGCAAGGCAGCCGTCGGCGAGCACGACGAGAATATTAGCATTGCCCAAGTAGAAGCGCTGATTGGCAAAGACATGACTGCCCAGGTGGAAAAAGCCGCGATTGTCTTGTATACACGCGCGGCAGAATATGCGCGCACCAGGGGCATTATTATTGCCGACACCAAGTTTGAATTTGGCGTTGACGAGCACGGCGTGTTACATGTGATGGATGAAGCCTTAACGCCGGATTCTTCACGCTTTTGGCCTGCTGACCTATACCAGATTGGCAGTAACCCACCGAGTTATGATAAGCAATATGTGCGCGATTGGCTTGAAAGTTGCGGCTGGAACAAGGTGGCCCCTGGTCCTGAGTTGCCTGCTGATGTCGCACAACGTACGTCTGATAAGTATATGGAAGCGTTTGCCAAGCTGACCGGTCGTACCTTGCAGGTGGATTAATCACACATGGGTTTGCGCGCGCAACTGGCGGCCTTGGCCAGCCGCTTTAAACAAGAGGTGGTTTTTTACCGTGCCTTGCATGCGCATCCGCAAACACCTTGGCTGGCCAAGGCCTTGTTGTGGCTGGCATTGGCTTACCTGGTGTTGCCGTTTGACCTGATTCCTGACTTTATTCCAGTGATTGGCCAACTGGATGAATTGGTAATTATTCCGTTTTTGCTTTACCTCGCATTGAAGCTGACGCCGGTCGCGGTGCGGCAAGCCTGCCGCGATGCCATGCCTGTTGCGCAAGATCAAAAATAGTGCTGTTTGTCAGTCAAATGTTCATATTATTCGCCTATAATGGCGCTTTTTTGTTGAAATGGGTTTAAGAAGATGTCTTTGAATTTGGTGCCTAGCGGCAAAGATTTGCCGCACGACTTTAACGTCATTATCGAAATTCCGGCCAACGGCGACCCGGTTAAATATGAAGTCGACAAAGAAAGTGGCGCGCTGTTTGTGGATCGCTTCATGGGCACCTCCATGCAGTATCCTTGTAACTACGGTTATATTCCACACACTTTGGGCGATGATGGAGACCCAGTGGATGTGCTGGTGATTACACCAGTGCCATTGTTGCCAGGTGTGGTAGTACGTTGCCGCGCATTGGGCATGTTGAAAATGACTGACGAAGCTGGTGGTGATGCCAAAGTGCTGGCAGTGCCGATTGAAAAAGTGTGCGGTTTGTATGCTTATCAAAAAACATTGAGCGATGTGTCCCCATGGCGTTTGGACATGATTGCCCACTTCTTTGAGCACTACAAAGACCTAGACAAAGGTAAATGGGTGAAAATCGAAGGTTGGGAAGGCATTGAGTCTGCCCATGGCGAAATCCTGGGTGGTGTTGAACGCTACAATGCATTAGAAGTGAAGCCCGCGTTTTAATCTGCATGACGGATGATAAAAAAGTCGGCCTAGGCCGACTTTTTTATTGCTTGTGCGACACTTAATGCAATAGCGGAACGATCAGCAACGCCACAATGTTAATGATTTTAATTAACGGATTCACTGCCGGGCCCGCGGTATCCTTGTAAGGATCTCCGACCGTATCACCAGTCACTGCCGCTTTGTGCGCATCTGAACCTTTGCCGCCGTGATGGCCGTCTTCAATGTATTTTTTGGCGTTATCCCAGGCACCACCGCCCGTGCACATCGAAATCGCCACAAACAGGCCGGTGACAATCGTCCCCATGAGCAAGCCGCCCAATGCTACTGGGCCCAAGAATAAGCCAACTAAAATTGGTGCGGCGACTGGCAATAAGGAGGGCAGCATCATTTCCTTGATCGCTGCGCTGGTCAGCATGTCTACCGCTTTGCCATATTCAGGTTTGGCGGTGCCTTCCATGATGCCTTTGATTTCGCGGAACTGGCGACGCACTTCTTCTACCACGCTGCCAGCTGCACGTCCAACTGCTTCCATCGCCATGGCGGCAAACAGGTAAGGAATCAAGCCGCCAATAAACAAGCCGATAATCACTCTCGGGTCGCTTAAATCAAAGCTGGCAGTGATGCCCGCCCCTTCCAGTTTGTGTGTGTAGTCGGCAAACAGTACTAATGATGCGAGGCCGGCAGAGCCAATGGCATAGCCTTTGGTAACGGCTTTGGTGGTGTTGCCAACTGCATCCAGCGGGTCAGTGACCTCGCGTACACTACTGGGTAATTCGGCCATTTCGGCGATACCCCCTGCGTTATCGGTAATCGGGCCATAAGCATCCAGCGCGACCACAATGCCGGCCATGCTCAACATGGCCATGGCGGCAATTGCTACCCCATACAGGCCTGCAAGGTGAAACGCGACATAAATTGCGAGACAGACCGACAGCACGGGCAGGGCAGTCGATTTCATCGAAACGCCAATGCCGGCAATAATATTGGTAGCGTGGCCAGTGGTCGAGGCTTGTGCTACGTGTTTGACAGGTGCGTAATCGGTACCGGTGTAATATTCGGTAATCCACACCAGCGCCGCAGTTAACACCAGTCCGACTGCACAGGCGCCAAATAATGCTTGGCTGGTAACCGTGATTTCACCATGCGTGTAGCCTTGCGGAAACACGTATTGCGTGACAAAGTAAAACGCAATAAGGGATAACACCCCGGCTACGGCCAAGCCTTTGTAAAGCGCTGGCATCACGTTTTTCATGCCTGGTGAGGCTTTCACAAAAAAACAGCCAATAATGGATGCAACGATTGAAACCGCGCCCAGCAGCAATGGATAAATCACGCCGTTGGCGCCTGCCTCTGCCGCCATCAGGCCGCCGAGTACCATGGTGGCGATCAAGGTCACTGCATAGGTTTCAAACAGGTCTGCTGCCATCCCCGCGCAGTCTCCCACGTTATCACCCACGTTGTCGGCAATCACAGCCGGGTTACGCGGGTCATCTTCGGGGATGCCTGCTTCTACCTTACCGACCAGGTCAGCGCCTACATCTGCGCCTTTGGTGAAAATGCCGCCACCCAGGCGGGCAAAGATAGAAATTAACGACGAGCCAAACGCCAGGCCTATCAGCGGATTTAAGTCCGTGGCTTGCTCTGCGCCTAAGTATATATAAAAGCCAGCCACGCCGAGTAGCCCAAGACCAACCACCAGCATGCCGGTAATTGCGCCGCCTTTAAACGCAACATCCAGTGCCGCACCTATGCCATTGGTTGCGGCCTGCGCTGTGCGCACATTGGCTTTCACCGACACATTCATGCCAATAAAGCCACAGGCCCCTGACAATGTTGCGCCAACAACAAAACCAATGGCAGTTTGCAGACTTAAAAATACGCCGATTAAAATGGCGAGAATGATACCGACCAGGGCAATGGCTTTGTATTGCCTGGATAAATAAGCGGCCGCGCCCTGCTGAATGGCGCCCGCAATCTCTTGCATGCGGGCATTGCCAGCGGGTAATCCTGAAATCCACTTGCTCATTACTACGCCATAGAGCACCGCCAACACTGCAGCACCGAGCGCTAACATTAATGCGACTGACATGACTTCTCCTGTTCCTGATGAAACTGCGATAAACGTAATGACTGCTGATTCCCCTGCTATTTTAGTTGTAAACAAAATGTAACAGGTTGGGCCATTATTGCACTATTAAAGTGCGTCTACAAGCGGGTTTTCAGGGCCGTTTTAAAGCCGGAAAAGCGTCACTCAGTCGTGGCGTTGCTGGTCAATAAAGTGACGTAAAGCGGCTTCGAGCGCTGGATTATTGGCCTCGTTAGCATAGGTTTCCAGCGTGTTTAAAGCGCGATTTGAGGGGGCTTTGATGCGTTTATGCCTGCTTTGCGGGCGAGATTTTACTTGCACTTTGACCTTAATTGCGTTAAGGTTTAAGCCTTTGATTTTCCTGGAATTTTGACAAAAATCCCGGATTTTTTGCAGGAGTTGGGTTTCCATTAACTTGATTCTGCTGGCCGCCGCACCTGACTGCACCGCAATCGTCAGCGCGCCATCATGCAGTGCCAGCACATGCGAAAACCTGGAGAATTCCGGGGCGACTGCTGACCAGCATTGCTGTAATTGCTGCCTATCATCCGCTTCTTGTAATAGCGGCTTGAGATCTTGATGATGCTTGAAAATCTGATTGATTTTGAACATGGCGGGTTGTCCACAGAATGCATGAATATTGTACACCACCAGGCCAGAAAGCGTTGGTTAACCCGTTGGGTAATCGTCGCGTGCCGGTGAATAGCGAGAGTTCTTAGCATGATTAATATCATTATTGTTTCAGAAAAAATGGCTAAGCCAAAAACACTGGGTATGTTTGAGAGCTTGGGTTTGCTGCTCGCGCTAATCCTGGTGCCTGTTGTATTGATCTTATTATTCATCACGCCACAACAAGTGATTAAGTCACAGGGCGTGAAAGCCATGTTGCCGCCACATTTGCGTGGCGCCATGCTATCTACCCAAAATCACCTTGATGCCTATGCCAAGCAAATTGGCGAACTACAGGCGCGTATTTTGCGCCTGGATGCGCAGAATCAGCGTTTGTCCAAATTGGCTGGCGTTAAATCGACCGCAGAACCGATTAACGAAAGAACTCCCGTTAATGAAGTGCCCGCCGCTGAATCGCTGGTCAGTGATTCATTGGGCCAGGGTGGCCCGCTGGTGAAAGACTCACCGTTAAGCGAAGAGGATTTGAAAGCGACGATTGAGCAAATGTCGGCCGATCTGGATTTCAGGGATGAGTATCAAGGCAAAATTGAAGCAAAACTATTGCAAAAAAGTGTGCTGCGCGAAATGTTGCCTAACAGCAGCCCAGTCGCAGCGGCGTATAGTTCTTCCAGTTATGGCTGGCGGATTGACCCGTTGAATGGACATCGCGCTTTTCATGAGGGACTAGATTTCCCGGCCGCTGTCGGTATGCCAGTGTATGCAGCGGCAGATGGCATCGTGACCACCGCCGTGCAAACACCAGATTACGGTAACCTGCTTAAAATAGATCACGGATCGGGTCTGGAAACGCGTTATGCGCATAACTCCAGATTGCTAGTGAAGTCGGGTGACCGCGTGATGAAAGGGCAGAAAATTGCCTTGATCGGCAGCACTGGGCGTTCTACTGGCCCGCATTTACATTACGAAATTCGACTCAATGGTAACCCGCTGGACCCACGTGAATATCTCAGGAACCATTCCTGAGGGATTTCCGGCAGTGACATGCAATAATTGAGACAACCGCCCTCTATATCTTATACAATCTCGTTTTATTCCAATTTAATGCCGCGTATGCGGAAATCGGTGTGACTCATGTTAGCCTCGTTGTTTAAAAAAGTTTTTGGCAGTCGTAATGATCGACTGGTCAAACAGTATCAGCAAAACGTCAAACAAATCAATGCATTAGAGCCCGAGATTCAAGCTTTGAGCGACGAGCAATTACGTGCAAAAACCGAAGAGTTTAAACAGCGTTTTAGCAACGGTGAGTCTCTGGAAAAGTTGTTGCCAGAAGCCTTTGCCGTGGTGCGTGAGGGCAGCAAGCGTGCCTTGGGCATGCGACATTTTGATGTGCAGTTGATCGGCGGCATGGTGTTGAATGCAGGCAAAATTGCCGAAATGCGTACTGGTGAAGGTAAAACGCTGGTGGCAACTTTGCCGACTTACCTGAATGCGTTAACGGGTAAAGGTGTGCATGTGGTCACCGTCAACGACTACCTTGCCAAACGCGATGCCGAGTGGATGGGGCAGCTCTACAACTTTTTGGGGTTGAGTGTGGGCATCAACCTGTCGCAAATGCCGCATGACGCCAAGCAACAGGCGTATGCCTCAGACATCACCTACGGCACTAATAACGAATTTGGTTTTGATTACCTGCGTGACAATATGGTGTTTAGCAAAGAGGAGCGCGTACAGCGTCCTTTGCATTATGCGCTGGTGGATGAAGTCGACTCCATTTTGATTGATGAGGCACGTACACCGCTGATTATTTCTGGCCAGGCCGAGCATAGTGTTGATTTGTATGGTGCGATTAACGAAGTCGCCAAGCAACTGGTTCGTCAGCAAGTTGAAGACGGTGAAGGCGATTTCTGGGTCGATGAAAAAGCGCAAAGCGTGACCATGAGCGAAGCCGGTCACGAGCATGCTGAGCAACTGCTGGAGCAAACCGGCTTGCTGACGGCTGGTTCCAGCCTATACGAGCCGGCTAATATTACGCTGGTGCATCATCTGTATGCCTCCCTGCGCGCGCAAAACCTCTATCACCGCGACCAGCATTACGTGGTGCGCAATAATGAAATCGTGATTGTGGACGAGTTTTCTGGCCGTATGATGCCAGGCCGTCGCTGGTCTGATGGTTTGCATCAGGCGGTGGAAGCCAAAGAAGGCGTGGCGATTCAAAAAGAAAACCAGACGCTGGCGTCGATTACGTTCCAGAACTACTTCCGCATGTATCAAAAGCTCAGCGGTATGACAGGCACGGCAGATACCGAAGCCTACGAGTTTAACCAGATCTATGCCCTGGAAACCGTGGTGATTCCAACCCACAGACCGGTGCAGCGAAAAGATGCCATGGACAAGGTATATCGCACTGGCATGGAAAAATACAAGGCAGTGATTGAAGATATCAAGCAATGCCAGGCCAAAGGCCAGCCGGTATTGGTCGGTACCACTTCAATTGAAAACTCCGAGCTGATTTCGCAATTGCTGACCCAGGCCAAGCTGGAACATCAGGTGTTAAACGCCAAGCAGCACGAGCGCGAAGCGACCATTGTCGCCGAGGCCGGTCGTCCAGGCATGATCACGATTGCGACCAATATGGCCGGTCGTGGTACCGACATTGTCTTGGGTGGTAACTCAGAAGGTGAAATTCACGCCATTCGCAATGACGCCAACTTGAGCGATGCGGACAAAGAAAGCAAAATTGCCCAGCTCAAAGCCGAGTGGCAACAACGCCACGATGCCGTGCTGGCAGCGGGTGGCTTGCATATTATCGGTACCGAGCGTCACGAATCTCGTCGCGTCGATAACCAGTTGCGTGGTCGTTCTGGCCGTCAGGGTGACCCAGGCTCCAGCCGTTTCTATTTGTCACTTGAAGATCAATTACTGCGTATTTTCTCTGGTGAGCGCGTGGCAGCGATCATGACCCGCCTCAATATGCCAGAAGGCGAAGCGATTGAGCACGCCATGGTCACACGGGCGATTGAAAACGCCCAGCGCAAAGTCGAGGGACGTAACTTTGATATCCGCAAGCAATTGCTGGAATACGATGATGTGTCTAACGATCAACGCAAGGTGATTTACGAGCAGCGTAATGAGTTACTGGAATCCGTTGATGTGGGCCAGACCATTCGTGCCATGCGTGAAGATGTGATTAACAGCCTGTTTAATACCTATGTGCCACCAGGCAGTGTCGAAGAGCAATGGGAAGTGCCTGCGCTGGAGCAGGCTTTGCAAGACGAGTTGAGCATCAGCTTGCCGGTTGGCGAATGGCTGGAAAACAATCCCGACTTGCACGAAGAGACCTTGCGTGAGCGCATCATGGATGCGGCGAATGAGAGCTATGCCGCAAAAGAAGCGATGGCGGGCAATGACAATATGCGCAACTTTGAACGCGCAGTCATGTTGCAAAGCCTGGACAATCACTGGCGTGAGCACCTGGCAGCACTGGATCATTTGCGTCAAGGGATCCATTTACGCTCTTATGCGCAAAAGAATCCTAAGCAAGAATACAAGCGTGAAGCGTTTGAGCTGTTTGAGTCTTTGCTGAACACGGTGAAGAGTGAAGTCACCAAGATCACTATGCAAGTGCAAGTGCGCTCCCGCGAAGAGCTTGAAGAAGAGGAGCGTCGTGCTGAGGAGTCCATGCGTGCGGCGGATGTGGGTAATTTACAGTATCAGCACACCGACTATGACTCAGCCTTGACTAATAGTGGTGACGCAGCGCAGCCAGCACAGGGCTTGCCAGAGGGCGTGCGCGTCGGACGTAACGACCCTTGCCCATGCGGTTCTGGTAAACGCTTTAAAAATTGCCATGGCGCATTAAGCTAGTCAGTACACAAGGAGCTTGAATATGTCTGAACAGGAAATTCCATCCCCATGTGTCGGGGTGTGCAGTATTGATGACAGTAACGGTTTTTGCCAGGGCTGTTTTAGAACTATAGAAGAAATCCGCCAGTGGTGGGACCTTGATTACGCCGGGAAAGCCGAAGTGATCAAGCTTGCTAATGCGCGTGAATCTGCTGTGTTTGGTGAATAAACCGCGAATCAATATCCATTTCATATCACTCAGTTTCATATGACAAAGTAAAAAGCCGGCAATCGCCGGCTTTTTATATTCGTGGTGGCGCAAATTACATTTCAGCCAGCGGCTGATTGGAAAGCGAGTTTGCTTGTGCATCAAGTTTGCCGATCACCATTTTGAGGGAGAAATTCAGGGTTTCCAAGGCCTCAGCATCTAGCGTGGCTAGTACTTGCGGCAAAATCCCATCGACTGGTTCGGGCGCTTTGGCCAGCACCGCATGACCTTTTTCGGTCACAATCAGTCCAACTTTGCGTTGGTCTTGGCTGAGGCGCTGTTTTTCGACCAGCTGTTTTTTAACCAGTTTTTCAACCAGCAGGCTACAGGTAGATTGGTGTATGGCCAAATTTTCTGCCAAGCGTGAAACGCCGAGTTCAGGATGGCTAGCGATTTCATGTAACAGCCACAGTTGTGAACCGGAGATGCCGCAAGAAGCTTCAATTTCTCTAAAATGTTGTCTGACAGTACCGAAAATAATTCGAAATTGTTTTAAAGCGTCTTTGGCGAGTGAGTTTTGCATGATTAATTTAATGTAAATATTTTATATGTTCATTTTACCAGTTTCCTGTAGATAACATGAATTCCCGATGTTTAGCGCGATAAAAATTCCCGGGTTATTCAGTGATTTTAGACAAAAAAGTCGTTTTTAATCACAACCGATCAGCTATTTTGCCAGACCGGTCTGTCTGAAATGAGGCTTATTTTACCAACAGGCCATCGGCTGTGATGACCTGTTGCTGATAAAGCGTATATAACGTTTGCAGGCCAAATTGGATGACAGTCTCAAGCGGTAAATGCGGCATCGTCTGCGCTAACTGCAGCAGGTGCTGATGTGCGGTCGTGGTTTGTGTTTGCAATTGTTGCAAGAGTTGATAGGTAATTGCATTTAGCTGTATAAAACGCACCTTGAATTCAGGCGTGCGATAGACTAATAAAAAGGTGGCGATAGATTCAGCTGAACTGTGTTTTCTAGACAGTTGATGTACTGCATAGTCGTAATGTAATAATTGGTGCACATTACATAGCCGCACATCGCGCTGCAGCAATGCCTGCTCGCTTGTTTCTGGTACGCTGGAGAACGCCGCCGATGCGGGATCAATTTGCTGGCTAAGGTGCAGCTCTATCCATTCGTAATGCGCGAGTTGCGCACTGTAGGCCGGCAGGTCCACCTCTGTCTGCGTCTGTAAAAAGGCCACAAAACTACCAGGAATGTCTTTAAACAGCGGACTGTTAAATTGTTGCGAGCAGAAACATTGCCGTACCAGTACCCTAAAGCGGCGTTCGCCGAGAATCTCGTGCAATACTGGAAAGCATGCGCGGATGCTGGCATTGAAATTATTAAAGACGATTTCGCGATAAACGCGCATGCGTTGGTCGCTCAGCCCCGCTGGTTTGGCATGCAATGCAGGCTGCCGCAAGTGGGCGGTAAAGGCTGATTGGTAGGCTTGAAACGCCTGCATCAGGCGACCCGCTGCAAGGGTTGTGTGTGGCTGGGAAGTGTCGGCTGTTGTAGTGCGGCGATACGATTGACCTCGGATATCAACGCAGGTAAGGGTGGAATATGACTATCGCGTTCCAGCAGGGTTGGAAACACGCCAAGCTTGTCATAGGCGTATTTGAGCAGTTGCCACACCGGCTCAATAATCGCTTCGCCATGTGTATCCACCAGTAACTGTGGTTCTACTTGCAAATGCCCGGCCATATGGCCGTACACGATGCGCTGCGCAGGGATTTGGTCTAAAAAAGCATATGGATCAAAGCTGAAATTGACGCTATTCACATAGACATTATTGATATCCAGGTGTAAATCACAGTCGGCTTCTGTCAATACAGCGTTGATAAAGCTGATCTCATCCATTTCCGAGATCGGCGAATCCACATAAAAAGACGTGTTTTCTACGGCAATCCGGCGTTGCAAAATCTCCTGTGTTTGTCGGATGCGTTGCGCCACATACCGTACGGCTTCTTCCGTAAACGGAATAGGTAACAGGTCGTAAATGTAGCCATTGTTGATGTCACTGCAATAGCTTAAATGCTCGGTGTAGAGCGGGATTTCAAAATCAGTTAAAAACTGTTTGACCTGCTTGAGAAAGCTAACATTGAGCGGATCCGGCCCGCCCAATGACAAGCATAAACCATGACACGCGATCGGATAACGCTGTGCAAACCAGTCCAGCTCGGCGGCATATTTGCCACCGGCCTCTATCCAGTTTTCGGGGGCGATTTCTAAAAACTGCAATTGGCTGAGCAAAGGCTGCCCATGCTGCTGCATCAACTGCGGAAGGAGCTCGCGCTTGAGTCCCAGGCCTGCACCCCGAATCTCCGATAGTTGTGCCATGCGTTTAGGCGCCGCTAATCACGTTGCGAATTATTTAGTCGCGTGACAAGCGCCTTCTTTCATTTTTTCAGCCGAACAACTACCTTCTTTCATCTTGTCCGCTGAGCAGCTACCTTCTTTGGTTTTGTCGTGATGACAGCTGCCTTCTTTCATTTTTTTCTTCTCAGCACCGCATTTGCCGCTACTGCATTTACCCTCTTTGGCTTTGCTATCCGACGCATCGGCTACCTGGTAGCCTTGGTTTAATGCTTTAACCTCAAATGGATTAATGTCTGCATGGGCCGTTGCCGCTGCAATCGATAACGCAACTGCGCCAGTCATGACAGCTAATTTAGGTGTGGTCATCTCGATTCCTTTTTAAAACAGGGGTTGAAGGCGGACATCAGTAAAATTTGTCCAGTTGTTGTGCAATTCGCTCGCGTGCTGCTTGTGACAGAGCAACTTCACTTTGTGCTGTCGCTTGATCTTGCCAGGGTTGCATCATACGGCGAATCAAGGCGAGTTGCTGTGTAAAGCGTCGGCAATAGACGCATATCCACAGGTGCATACGCACCGCCATCCTTTCACGCCAGCGCAGCCGGCGGTCTAGGGATTGCGAGACCAGCAGGCTGGTTTGTTTGCAACTCAACATATCCACTCCACCGTATTTACCAATGCATTTCCAGACATTTTCGTAGCCCCATTCTGGCTCGATATAGCATGACCCAAGCATTAGTCGCCGTGATGTCTAGCGCCTTACAGATTTCCTCATTGTCCATGTCATCGACGTCGCGCATGGAGAAAATGGCGGCCAGTTTCTTTGGCAAACGGTCCATGCATTGCTGCAAGACCTGTAAAAACTGTTTTTGCTGCAAGGCATCATGCGGCACATCCCACGCTTGCGGTTTTTCTGCCCAATGCCCGGTTTCGTCAAAAAACTCGTCCATATTGGCGTCTTCTTCAGACATCAGTGCCGAGGCAGGCACTTCACGAATCTGCTTGCGCAGGCAATCAATGATTTTGTGTTTAAGGATACCGGTTAACCAGGTGCGCGGGCTGGATTGTTGTGCAAAGTTGGGGTTCTTGATCGCAGCCAACAGGGTTTCCTGTACCACATCCTCCGCCTGATGTGGATCGCGCAGTCGCGTCAGCGCAAAACGATATAAGTAATCGCCATGTTCGTTAAGCCAGTCGTGCGGGTTAGCTGCCATGACGGCTATTGAAGCATAGTTTGCACCAAGACGGAATATTTGAGGCATTGATATTTAATCGTTGCGGTTTACATGTGTCCTTCGCACAAAGCTTGCCATTGATTGCGCCACAAGTTAAAAAAGGAAGTCTGTTGTGGGCGGCCAGCTTGCCGAGTCAAGGCAAGCTGCATTTGTGACTGATCAAGGGGGCAGGTTTTGTTTTTGGCTGGCACAGTCGTATAAAAGACGTGATTTCGTCCTTATCTGCGTCATTAAAAGGTATATCTAAACGTCAAAGAAAACAGGTGG
Organism: uncultured Methylotenera sp.; assembly: GCA_964415305.1. Lineage (GTDB taxonomy): Bacteria > Pseudomonadota > Gammaproteobacteria > Burkholderiales > Methylophilaceae > Methylophilus. Next base: position 1,330 of record CAYPZE010000038.1, on the reverse strand, counting down.
CTATCAAAGCCTTTGGGTTCAAGCGTGTATGCTGCTTTACCTTGCGGCGAGCCAGTTGCGTCAAAGCTGATGCCTGATGCATCAAAAGTTGTGTGTTGAAACGCAGCATAGAGATAGTCTAAACCGACTCTCCAGGCGTCATTAAGTGCGTATTCTGCACCGGCGTTTAAGGCATAACCATGCAGCCATTTGCTGTCAGAGCCATGGCCTGTAAAGCTGGTTTGCGCTACACCATTACGATCAACATTCGCATCATTCACGCTTATTTTTACCTTGCCAAAAGCGGCACCTGCACCCACATAAAGCAATATATCGTCTAATGCGTAGCCAACTCTGCCGCCAACCACGCTGATATTGGATAATGTTGTCCGGATGCGGTCATCACCTGTGCCGCAGCAGGCGTCTATTGACCATTTTATGTCATTTGCATGCATGGCACGTGTCGATGCGAACAGACCATACACCCAATGTTGGTGCTGAATCTAATAGCCGATTTCTGCCCCCGCGAATCCGCCGTTTAAGTGATTATTTTTGATTAATTCGCCGCCGTCATAATCTGGGTAAAAGCTTGGATCTGCGTCCAGCACGCGCAAGTGTGTCTCACCTCTGACAATGCCAGTGTTAGCCCCTATGTAAAATCCACTCCATTGGGGATTGGCTGACTCTGCTGTGGCGGATACAGAAGCAAGCATGCATAAAGTGATGATGGATTTTTGTACCTTCATTTCGATATCCCCTAGTTAAAAACACCATCATCTGGTGACCGCTGCATGGAGAGGTCGCTCATTTTTAAAATGCCAGATCAATGATGATGGTTTGATTGTCGTGTCCGGCGCTATTGTTTTATAGGGCAGATAATTGGGCAACTTTACACTTATTAAATAATGATAGTATCTGTTGCCTGGATTTTGATCAACAGGCTTTAATAGGCTGGGCGCCTATTTCTAAACTCTGCAAGTGCTGTGGTTGGCTGTGGTAGAGCGATTGAGGTGTTGCTGATAAAGCATCCGGCTGTTTGCCGTCAGTGCTTAGGTGGTGGGTTCAATGCCTGATCGTTGCTCAATCAGTTGCAGGTAATGTGCTGCATCCAGCCCGGTTTGGTTGCGCTGCGCCAGCCAGATGGTCTCGGCCAGGCATTCGAGCAAGGCGTGTTGCGCTTCATGTTCTTGCTGAAAGCGCGTGCATAGTTTGCCATAGGCTTGCGTAATGCCGATCGGCTGATTAATGCTGATTTGTTCCTGAATAGACAAATGCAAACTCATGTGCAAAAACGGGTTGGTTTCACCCATTTCCGGGAAGTAGGCTTGCGTCAGATAGTGCTCAGGCTGGT
>CAYPZE010000037.1:0-15105 GCA_964415305.1 uncultured Methylotenera sp. | reverse complement strand
GTCGCCTTTATGAATCTGCAGAAGATTGCAGATGCGTTAGAAATGAAGCTGAGTGGTGTTTTAGTTAGTTGCGAGCTTTAGTTTTACCTCTCTTTCAAAAATAAAAAGGCACCTCCAAAGAGATGCCTTTTCTAGCATTGAATCAATAGCTCAAACTTCATCCTCAAGAAAAGAATACAAATCTTCAATTGATTTTCTCAACTCTTCCCGAGTAAAACTATTACCAGCCTCAGGATGGTTAATACAGTTTCTTACATAACATGGAAGCGTTGCTGAGTTAGGGCTTGCTTTGTAAGGTTTATTTTTCTTTAACCCTCTAGCTGCATGTAAATAATTTTCATTAAAACTTGTCTGCGTTTCTCGCTTTTTCTTTTCAGCCTCATCAACACCAGAATCAATGTAAATCTCATGAAGCCTTGAATAAAGCTCAATAAAATAATCATTTGATTCAATATTAAATACGTGAAAATTTACACTTGAATAAGAGGATTGAGATTTATTAATAGGACTTATTTTCGTCATGTCCTTATTTTTAACCACTCGAAAGTAGTTATCAATATTGTCTCTATCAATCATATAGTTGGAATGAGTTGAAAATATAACGGTATTACTATTATCCTTTGAAATCCGTTTAAGCTCTTCGAGAAAGAAAATCTGCGCTTGAGGGTGCAAATGAGTCTCGGGCTCATCAATCACAATTATTGAGTTATCGAGGGTCTTGTTAACACTCTGAGCTGAAATAGTCAGTAAAAATGAAACAAACTGTCTAAAACCATCACTTCTTTGTTCAGCTGTTTTAGCTTTAGATTTAACCTCTTTATCCCTCACATGAAAATTTATGGTGTTGTTATTAATTTTAAAAGTAATCGATATTGGATGATTCGGCCATATGGAAGAAATATGCTTAGTTACTTCATGACTTAACTGCTCTTCTAGAGCTTCAATATCTGTAGACTCTGTTAGCTGATTAATGGCACTTTTAATATCATTTATTCCTGCGATTAGAAAACAATTTTGAAGCGGCACTGAAACAGAATGTGGCTTGAGAGAAAATGAATTCAAATCGACGGGTTTGGTAATTAAATACTTTTCTTCAGCTGTCCAGAATATTACATCATAGATGAGATGATCAAATCCCACACCTACAGCACCAAAGTCTGGTATCTCGACTTCAGCGGCCCACTCCGGATCTTTATCCAACTCTTTACTAAAGTAAATTTTGACAACCAATAAGTTCGGATTAATATCTGATAAATTTGGAATTAGACTGAGAGTTGTGACCTCCCCATCACATAGCACTCTCCATTGGGCTTCATCTATTTTGTAATGAATCGATACTTCCACCGGTTTTGTTTTGTCCCTAAAATCCCTTGGGTTAACATCAGATAAGTCATGAAAGTTTCGTATGGCATTTAAAATTGAAGATTTACCAGCTTCATTTACTCCAATTAATCCAAAAGTGTGAAAACCTCCATCATCCTTTAGATCTAAACTAATTTCTTCAATGCTTCTGAAGTTCTTAATAGTTATTTTATTTGCTTTCATATGTAGGCTTTGAAATTATCGACTGGTTAGAGAATGAAATATCTAATTGGCTTAGCATTACTTTTTTGACCCGATTAATCCATCATATAAGAGTAAGTTATGAGGTCAAACAGCATTAAGCAATAAATGCGCTTGGGAATTATCTACTCTTGAAATCATTTAATACTAGTAAGTTAGCAGGAACATCAAATTCATCGCTGAGAATTTCAGGCAAAAATTCATGAAGGAAGCTTTTTTCAACGTCAATCATTGCTGCAAGCTTCTCGGCGGTAAAAAACTTGTTTTCATGTAGCAAGCGTACCGAATTAATCAGCAGTTCAGGCTCCTCAAGATCAATTAGGTGATCTTCTTTTTCTTCTGTTGCTTCACCTGTTCTTTTTAGTGTTATCACTCCAGATTTATATTGCTCATCATTAATGATATTTAGCTGATGAGCTCGATATAACAATGCTGCTTTACTAACTTTCCACTGCAATTTGAACTCACTAATTTTTCGCCAATCTAATCTATTGCCTTTTAATTTGGGGAAAAATCTAAGCATCATTTCTCTAGGTACTAAAAAAGCACTCCCAAATCTATTTGCCTGAGACTCAGTCACACGATCACCGGTGACTTGTCCTTCATGTAACACAAAATGTCCGATCTCATGAGCTATATCAAACCTCTGACGACAGACACTTTTTTTGGCTTTATTTCTAACAATCACTGGGCGATGCAAAGCAATTGACAATGCATCAACTTCAGAACTTACACTTTGAAAATTAGTTACTATTGCACCGATATTTTCTGCTAACCGCGTCATGTTGGAGATCGGGCCCATTCCTAATCCCCAAATGGACCTACAATAATCAGCAGCACGCTCAATATCATCTGCACCTTTTATTTCACTAAGCGTAGGTATATTTACTGACGGAAATTTCAGCTCTCCTTCAAGTACAGAAACTAATCGGCCAAAAATTTCAGCTTTAGCCATAGCTGTGTGTTTAACTACAGCGCGTGTAGTGAATAGTTTTCTAAAATGAAAGTCTTGCTCAGAAATTACCGCCTTTGGAAGGGCCGAAAAAAAACTTGGCAACACAGACAACTCGCTAGCTAAATTTGTTAAAAGCTCATCAGTGGGATCTGACTGTCCAGTTTCTAATTTATGAATATATTGCCTGGTTTTATTAACTTTCTCAGCTAACTCCTCTAATGATAATTCATTAAAAATCCTGGCTAGTCTTAATTGACTACCTACGAATGACACTTTGCTCTACCTCGAATAATCATTTTTTACTCACTTCCTAACTAATTAAGGACGTGTTCCATCCTCTGCTCCCTCTACTTTATGCTCAATCTCTGGACCTCTAATTTCCACCCTAGCTGGTTTGATTTCGACTGCACTTGGAACGTTTGTATCAATTGAATACAGAGACCTACCATCATCTGAATACATCCATTCACAAATGCTCTCGTTGAAGTAGTTATAGCCAATGAAATAAACCTTAGAATCAGAGTCACCAACTGACTTAGAAACTATAAACCTCCAAGTAACTGGCACTTGATCATCAGTTGCAAACAAATCATCAGTAGCATTCTTTTTAAAGAATCCATCTTTGTGTGGCTCTAAAGGGTCATCGGTAAAAAATCGACAAGGGATATTTCCAATCGCAAAAGTGACATCCATGCCTGAACTAAGAAGACTAAGCCACTCATACTGCTTGCTTAAACAAAGCTGAATGATCATATTGCGCTGTCTACCATAAGTAGCCGTTTCTTTTACATAGTTGTCATCCAATGCAGAGTTTAATAACTCGATAGTGTCATATCGAGTATTTAATAACTGCTCTGCAATTATCGTCAATCGATCATTTGAAAGATGCTCAGAAAAATAACTAGGTGGCTGGGTTCTCATGAGATACCTTGCAATAATTAATTAATGTCAACCATAATCTTGCATAATTATAAAATTGTCAACCTAATTATTTAAACTTATTTTGGAATCTCTCGCAATAACTGCCCACCTAGGATTTGAGCCTTAAACTTACGAGCAGCACTCCCATCTGAATAACTTCCAACTCCCACGCCAAGCCAACATAACGGCCAACGATCTCAGTCGGGATTACCGTCGTATCAGCCAGTCCCTGTTTGCCAGTCTATGGCTCAAGGCGTGCGGCTACGGGCAAGTTTTGGGGCTGCGAGTGGTAGTCACTATCTTCGATTTGAAGATTGAGTATTTTGATGACTGCGGAATGTCTACCATCGTGGGCATTATGAAATAATGCTGTATTACTCAAGCACCGGAGATCTTTTTGAGCACTACTACACAACTTTCTTTGCGCCACTTGTCGGCAATTTTTGACTCAATAACTAGAGACATAGAACGCTTCTTTGAGACTGATGACATTAATCAGCTGGAAAGAAGGTTCGGCGCTCTCACTTTGCTTCATGAATCTCAAGTTGAAATTTCGAAGCATATAGGTATGTTCGCAATTGAACGTGCAACGTGGTATCCAGGCCAAGTACAAAGAATCAAAGAGATTCGAGTTTCCCAGGGTCTTCCCCCTGAAGCAACTGAAGAAGAGCGCAAGGAATGGACTACGGTTTAACTGACTCTCAAACATTCAACTTTTGAAATAAGCCAACGTCGGTTTTTTTGAAATTAGCGAAAAACTGAAATCTGAAACACTGTTCAGTAGCGAGAAAAGAAAAACGGCTCACATTTCTGCAAGCCGTCTTTTATATTTTGGTAGGGTTTGCGGGGATCGAACCCAGGACATACGGATTATCTATTGCTTTACAAACTCATTTTCAACGAGTTTTAGAGTATAAGATACCACTTTAGTAGGTGAACTTTGCGGATCTTTTGGCCCATAAGTAATACCTCTTATAAAAAGTCGCCCATTTTTACTAGACATACTTGTAATACGTACAAGATCCAAATCAGGAAATTTATAGTCGGTCTTTACAACTGGAGCCACTGACATGAAACCACTATGCTCTACAACAGTGAAATTTGGAACTACGGTACCATTACCTCCAGCGCAACCAAAATCACCTTCCCAATAAACAACAAACACCCTCCCCATTCCATTGTGCTCTGCGAAGCCGGGGTTAATCATTACTGCTTTGTATTGATTCTCTTGAAGATCGCTGGTATTCAACTGACAAGCAACAGTTTCACTATATTTCTTAACTAACTTGGATGCATCTTGCTCATTAGCTGCATGTACGCTAACGCTTACTGCTGCAATGAATAGACTAACAATTATATTTCTCATAACTACTCCCAGACTCTGACAAATTCATTATAAATATAACACTACTCTGAACTCAAAATAGTTACTGCTTAATTAAGTTGGAAGAATTACCGACGTCAGCGACTCCCTCCTGGATAAACCCCCAGCTCCCACGCCAAGCCAACATAACGGCCAACGATCTCAGTCGGGATTACCGACGTATCAGCCAGCCGCCGTTTGCCTGCCTATCGCTCAAGGCGTGCGACTATGAGTAGGCTTTCAGGCTGCGAGAGGGGACATTTGGGGAGCGGCTCGAGGTCGGCTAACTGAAAAACCGCAAAAAATACGAAATGCCGGGAAACTGAATTCTGAAATGCTGTTCAGCATTGAGAAAAGTAAAACGGCCCACATTTCTGCGAGCCGTCTTTTATATTTTGGTAGGGTGTGCGGGGATCGAACCCACGACAAACGGATTAAAAGTCCGCTGCTCTACCAGCTGAGCTAACACCCCATCTGTTTCTTGTCTGCCGCTTGTTTTGCGTCAAATTTGAAAGAACGCGATTATGGGGGATGAATTAAATTTGGTCAATGCTGTTTTGGCTTTTTTTGTATAAAAAGTTTATTTTTTTATTCATCCCCGTTTTTCGCTTTACATTCCGGGGAATTTTCCGCCCATCATGCCGCTCATGCCTCGCATCATTTTGGCCATGCCGCCTTTGCTAAACATCTTCATCATTTTTTGGGTTTCTTCAAACTGATTGAGCAAGCGGTTCACGTCTTGCACTTGCACGCCGCTACCGGCGGCTATGCGTTTTTTACGCGTGGCTTTAATCAGCTCGGGTTTGCGGCGCTCTTCTGGCGTCATGCTATTAATAATGCCTTCTAAGCGGCGCAGCGATTTATCTACGTCGTCTGTGTTGATTTTTTGCGCCATGCCAGAAATCTGGCTAGGCATTTTGTCCATGAGTGAGGCCATGCCGCCCATCTTTTGCATTTGCATCATTTGCGACTTAAAGTCTTCGAGGTCGAACTTGGCGCCGGATTTGATTTTGTCGGCGACTTTTTGCGCTTCGGCCATGTCGACCTTTTTATGCGCTTCTTCAATCAGGCTGAGTACGTCGCCCATGCCCAAAATACGGCCCGCCATGCGGTCAGGGTGGAAAGGCTCCAGGCCATCCACTTTTTCGCTCACGCCAATAAACTTGATTGGCTTGCCCGTCACATGGCGCACAGAGAGTGCGGCACCGCCACGGGCATCGCCGTCGAGCTTGGTGACGATCACGCCGGTCAGCGGCAAGGTCTCGCCAAAGGCTTTGGCGGTATTCACGGCATCTTGGCCTTGCATGGCGTCGACTACAAACAAGGTTTCGGTCGGCTTGAGGTAAGCATGCAGGTCTTTAATTTCGGCCATCATGGCTTCATCAATCGCCAAACGACCGGCGGTGTCGAAAATCACCACATCGTAATAGCTCTTTCTGGCTTGCTCCATCACCTGGGCGGCAATGTCTAGCGGCTTTTGCTGCGGGTTGCTGTCAAAGCAGTCAATCTCCAGCTGCTTAGCCAGGGTTTGTAGCTGCGTGATCGCTGCCGGGCGGTAGACGTCGGCACTGGCGAGCAATACTTTTTTCTTTTGTTCTTTGAGCAGTTTGGCCAATTTGCCTGAGGTGGTGGTTTTACCCGCCCCTTGCAAACCCGCCATCAAAATCACTACCGGCGGCACGGCTGCCAGGTTGAGGCCTTCATTGGCTTTACCCATGAGCGCGGTGAGCTCTTCATTCACCACTTCAATCACGGCTTGGCCAGGCGTTAAGCTTTGCAGCACGTCACGGCCATTGGCGCGCTCTTTGACACGACTAATAAAGTCTTTGACCACCGGCAGGGCGACATCAGCCTCCAGCAAGGCCATACGCACTTCGCGCATGGCATCGGCAATATTATCTTCAGTTAAACGCGCTTGGCCGCGCAGATTTTTAATCACGCCCTGTAAGCGACCGGTCAGGTTTTCCAGCATGGAATGCCTTTCTTTCACAATTCATGAATATGCAATGCCTGCAATTTTACCTCATGCCAGCGCCAGCCTAAAATAAACTATTGGCAAACATCGCCCTGTGCCGTGTTGCCATGCTGGTCGAATGCGATGAGTTTTGCCATAATGCCAGGCATGACTCAACACCTACTCCCTTATCTGATTGTCGCCTTTGTTTATATGGCGGTGGCGCTCGATTACTGGCGCATTGCCAAACAGGGCACACCGGTGAATGAACATGCGTTTCCGTTTCAACTACATAGTGCCATGGTGGCACTGGGTTTAGTCATGCACGGCGGCTTGTTGTATCGCGATATTTTTGCGGTTAACCTGCCCAACCTGGGCATTTACTATTCGCTCTCTGCCATTTTATGGCTGACGGTACTCATTTACTGGCTGGCAGATTTAAAACACTCTTTACGCAGCCTACAGGCCTTTGTATTGCCGCCCGCGGCCTTGTTTGTGCTTATCCCGGGGTTTGCCGTTAAAGACTATTATGTAGATACGCATGGCTTCACGCTGTTTAACCTGCACATCCTCATCGCCATGGTAGCTTACAGCCTGTTTACCTTTGCCGCCTTGCACGCGTGCCTGATGCGTATGGCCGAGCGTGCGTTACACCAAAAGAACAGCTGGCTGGCCTTGCCTGATTTTCCGCCATTGATGGTGCTGGATGCGTTGCTATTTAAAGTGTTGCATGTCGGCTTTGTATTGCTAACTATCACGTTGATTAGCGGCATGCTGTTTAGCGAAGAAATTTTTGGCAAGCCATTGCAGTTTAACCATAAGACCGTGTTCTCGATTGCCTCTTGGCTGATCTATGCCTGGCTGCTGTTTGGCCGCTTTAAATATGGCTGGCGCGGCAAGATCGCTACGCGCTGGACTTTACTGGGTTTTGCCTTGTTGCTGCTGGCCTATATTGGTAGCCGCTTTGTATTGCATGTAGTGCTGGGCCGCTAACTGCTCGGACTGAACTGCCCTGCTTTTGCCTTGCTTTCCGGCACAATCAATGGTGACACTTAGCCGTATATTCATGCGCTATGTTTATGTGATTGATAGGTGCGGCGCTTTATCCTGCTGACACCTTTTGTTTGGATGTTCAGCATGCACCCTTCTTCATTATGTGTTTGGCCTTTGTTTTGCCTGGCGTTCACCGCCCAAGCAGAAGACACACTCGCCCCGGTCAGCAAACATCCTGAGAGCAATCATTTAGTGCAGTTCAGCGCTTACCTTGAAAGCTACCTGATACATGACTTTAACGACCCGGCCAATCACCGGCGGCCAGATTTTGTGTATAGCCATAACGTCACCGACAAACCCAGCATCAACCTCGGTTTAGTCAAAGCAGCCTTATCGACTGACCGGGTCCGCGGCAACCTGGCACTGGGCGCAGGCACCTATATGCGCGCCAACTACGCTGCCGAGCCGCATGGCTTGCGCAATATCTATGAAGCCAATATCGGCCTCAAACTCTCTGGCGCACATGACCTGTGGCTGGATATCGGGGTGATGCCTTCGCATATCGGCTTTGAGAGCGCAGTTGGCATCGATAACTGGACACTGACGCGCAGCCTGATGGCGGATAACTCACCTTATTTTGAAACTGGCGCCAAGCTGAGCTACACCACCCCAGATGGCAAATGGCTCATGAACGGCCTGCTGCTCACCGGCTGGCAACGTATTCACCGCCCGGACGGCAACACCACGCCTGCCATCGGCCACCAACTCACTTACAAACCTAGCGACAAGCTCACTATTAATAGCAGCTCGTTTATTGGCAATGACAAATCAGACGCACAGCGGCAGATGCGCTATTTTCATGATTTTTATGTGCAATGGCAGCTGAATGAACAATGGGGATTAATCACGGCGTTTGATATTGGTGCCGAACAAGCGGCTTCTGGCAATGGCTACAACGTGTGGTACAGCCCAAACGTTGTGCTGCGTTACACCTATTCAGACCGGCTGCAATTTGCCGCGCGGCTGGAGCACTACAGGGACAAACATAGCGTGATCATTAACACAGGCACTGAGCATGGCTTTCAGACCACGGGTTATTCCGTGAATATGGATTACCGGCTTAACCCGCGCATGGTGTGGCGCAATGAGTTGCGCCAGTTAAATAGCCGCGATGCCATTTTTGATAAAGACAGCGCGCGGCTGGTCGATAACAACCTGATGGCCGTGACGGCCCTGACCATCAGCTTTTAAACAGCTAAGCTTAACGCAGGCTGATCAATGGCCAGCCGTGCTCACGGGCATAGGCGGTCAAGGTCGGATCTGCATCCACGGCCACCGGGTTGGTGACCAGCTTCATCAATGGCAAGTCGTTGTGTGAATCGCTATAGAAATAGCTGGTGTCAAAATCGGCCAGGGTTTGGCCACGCTCGGCCAGCCACGCATTAAGGCGTGTCACTTTGCCTTGCTGAAAGCTTGGTGTGCCGCTGACGCCACCGGTAAATTGGCCGTCGACCATTTCCGGGTCGGTGCCGATCAGGTGTTCAATGCCATACGCGGTGGCAATCGGCTTGGTGACAAAACTGTTGGTTGCCGTAATCACCATGCACAAATCACCATTGGCTTTATGCTGATTCACCAGGTCTTGCGCTTTTTGCGTCATCATCGGCCGGATCACGTTGGCCATATATTTGGTATGCAACTCGTCCAGAAATGTCTTAGGATGCTGCGACAAGGGCTGCAACTGAAACTTGAGAAAAGCATAAATATCCAAGCAACCGTTTTTGTAGTCTTCATAAAACTGCTCGTTGCGCGCTTTGTGCTGCTCGGCATCGAGCAAGCCTTCGCTAATCAGAAATACGCTCCAGTTATAGTCACTGTCGCCAGCTAGCAGGGTATTGTCTAAATCAAATAACGCCAGGGTTTGTTTCATACAATTTAAGTTTCTTTAATGATTAATTAAACGATTTGTTCGTCCGGCACCGCTTCTTTGGTGGCGGTCAGCACCAGAAAGACGCCGACCAGAATCACCGCGAGCGCCACATACTCCATCAGGTGGATCTGCTCATTGGCAAAGGACACGCCGACCACAAAAGCGACAATAGGATTGACGAAGGTATTGCTGCTGGCGACCAGCGGTCGCACATGGTGCAGCAGCCAGTGATAGGCAGAAAAAGTAATGATGGACCCCAGCACAATCAGAAAAGCAATCGCGCCCCATGACCGCGCGGTCACCTGCATCGGCCATTGCTCACCAAAGGCGGCACTAAACAGCAAAGCAATCAGGCCACCGCACAGCATCTGGCTGGCGGCGCCCATCAGGCCTTGCGGCATAGGTAAATGTTTGCTCCATACCGAGCCCAATGACCAAGAGGCGGCAGCAAACATGAGTAAACCAGCACTCAACCAGTCGCCTTGCAAGCTGCCGCGTGTGTTCAATAACAAAATACCGACCAGGCCGATGCCGATGCCCAGCCACTCACGGCGGCTGATGGTGTGCCCCCATAAGCTGGAAAAAATCGCCATCCAGATCGGCGCTGTGGCAATCGCTAGCGCGGCGACGCTGGAAGACACGTGCAACTGCACATGCGTCACCGTGCCATTGCCCAGTACGGGCAGCAACAGACCGACCCAGGCCGCACCACGCCACTGACTGAGCGTAGGCGCCGCGTGCCCCATGGCACGTAGCGTGACATACAGCACCGTGCCAGCGACGGTAAAACGAATACCCACCATGGCAAATGGCGGAAAGCTCTCAATGGCGTATTTGATCGCCAGGTAAGTAGAGCCCCAGATAAAGTAGGTACAGCTCAGCGCAACAATCACCAGCAACCAATGGTTTCTTTGCGTCATGGTGACTTAGCCTTGCCTTTCACGCGTATGCGGTTTACTAAAAAATAAAACGCTTGCCACCCAACGGCAGCAAGCGTTGATTCAGAACATGCTTATACCTGCGGGTTCAATTTTTCTGCTTTGGCGTAGAGTTTGTTCAAGCCGTTTAAATAGGCCTTGGCCGACGCCACCACAATATCCGTATCCGCGCCCTGACCATTCACAATCCGGCCGCCTTTAGACAAACGCACCGTGACTTCCCCTTGCGCATCCGTGCCACTGGTGATGTTGTTCACAGAATAGAGCAGCAGCTCAGACTCACTTTGCACCACATTTTCAATCGCCTTGAAGGTCGCATCCACCGGACCGCCACCATCGGCTTCCGTGCGTTGCTCAGTACCATCGACGCTCAAGGTCAAAATTGCATGCGGGATTTCACCGGTTTGTGATGCCACTTGCAAGTAAGACAACTTAAACAACTCACGCTCTTGCACCACTTCATCACTCACCAGCGCATGCAAATCTTCGTCAAAAATCTCAGATTTTTTATCAGCCAGCTCTTTAAAACGTGCAAACGCGGCATTCAAGGCATCTTCGCTCTCCAGCTCTATGCCCAATTCTTTTAACCGGGTGCGGAAAGCGTTACGGCCAGACAACTTGCCCAGCGTCAGTTTATTGGCGCCCCAACCCACGTCTTCGGCACGCATAATTTCATAGGTTTCGCGGTGTTTGAGTACGCCATCCTGATGAATGCCAGACTCATGCGCAAACGCGTTAGCACCGACAATCGCTTTATTCGGCTGCACCGGGTAACCAGTAATGGTAGAAACCAGCTTAGAGGCGGGCACGATTTGTGTGGTGTCGATACGTGTGCTCAGGTTAAAAATATCGCTACGCGTTTTAATAGCCATCACGATTTCTTCCAGACTAGCGTTACCGGCGCGCTCGCCCAAACCATTAATCGTACACTCGACCTGGCGTGCGCCATTCATCACCGCAGATAGCGAGTTAGCCACGGCCATGCCTAGGTCATTGTGACAATGCGTAGACCAGACAACTTTATCTGCACCTTTAACGCGCTTAATCAACTCAGCCATGCGCTCACCCCACACAGCAGGGATGCTGTAACCAACGGTATCTGGCACGTTGATGGTTTTAGCACCGGCCTCAATCACCGCTTCAAACACGCGCACCAAAAAGTCCATCTCGGAGCGCACCGCGTCTTCGGCTGAAAATTCGACATCTTCGGTATACTCACGCGCCCAGGTCACCGCTTGCACCGCGCGCGCAACCACCTGGTCCTCAGTCATACGCAGCTTGTTTTCCATATGGATTTTGCTGGTAGCAATAAAGGTGTGAATACGACCGCTGGCCGCATGTTTGATCGCCTCACCAGCACGGCGCACATCGTTTTCACTGGCACGCGCCAGTGAGCACACAGTAGATGTTTTAATCACTTTGGCGATCTCGGAAATCGCATCAAAATCGCCTGGGCTGGCGGCCGCGAACCCCGCTTCAATCACGTCTACGCCCAGCTTTTCCAACTGGCGCGCAATACGGATTTTTTCTTCTTTGGTCATCGCTGCACCCGGGCTTTGCTCACCGTCACGCAACGTGGTATCAAAAATAATAATTTGTTCCATGAATTTTCCTAACGCTAACAACCCAATTTTACTCGCTTGTCCTACAAATGACCACCAGCGCCGGCAAATGACCACACGCGGGATATAGCCATAAAAAAACGCGCCGTGAGGCGCGTTTTTATCTACCTAGCTCATCAATTAAGCCGCGGTTTTTCTCGCCAGGCGTTCGCGCGCCCACATGTAATAGCCAGACAAGGCATAGACAAACACCACGCTAAACAATACTTCTGGCGGGCTGTATGAAATCAGCACAAAGGCCAGCACCACTGCCAAAATTGCCACAAATGGCACCGAGTGCTTGAGGTTGATATCTTTGCCGCTATAAAACTTGAGGTCAGACACCATAGAACCAGCAGCAAATACCGTAATCGTCCAAGCAATCCATTTCATCTGCAACACGCCAAAGAAAATTTCGCGGCCATCGACATTGTATTCGTAAGAGACCCATACAAACCCTGCCAGCAAAGCCGCCGCCGCCGGGCTAGGCAGGCCTTGAAAAAAACGTTTATCCTGGAACGGGTCATCCAGTTTGGTGTTAAAGCGCGCCAGACGTAAAGCCGCACAAGCACAATAAATAAACGCCGCAATCCAGCCCAGTTTGTTCATCGGCTGCAACGCCCATACATAGACAATCAGCGCTGGCGCTACACCAAACGACACCATATCGGCCAAGCTGTCATACTCTGCGCCAAACGCACTCTGGGTATTGGTCATGCGCGCCACGCGGCCATCGAGGCCATCCATCACCATGGCAATAAAAATGGCAATGGCTGACTGCTCAAAATGCAGGTTCATGGCCTGCACAATGGCGTAAAAACCACCAAACAGTGAGGCTGAAGTAAACAAATTAGGCAGCAGGTAGATACCACGCTGACGCAAGCTGGTATGTTGTTCGCGGCGTGACAGGCGGTTTTGCGGTTCAACCATAAGGGACTTTTTTAGAATTGCGGAATACCAGCATTGTTGCGGGCAATCACAAAAAATGCAAGCGTATCCCGCCCGCCAACGGCACGTGCCACCGCAACAAGCAAGTGGCAGGGCTGTGTTAAAATACGCGTTTATTTCAGTTAGTTATTGCACACTTCATGCAGTTCTCATTACACAATACCGACGGCCTCGCCAGGCGCGGCACCGTCAGCCTGCCGCATGGTGAAGTACAAACCCCGGCGTTTATGCCAGTCGGCACTTACGGCACGGTCAAGGCCATGTCTCCGCTAGAACTCAACGAGATTCAGGCGCACATTGTGCTCGGCAATACCTTTCACCTCTGGTTACGCCCGGGGCTGGAAGTGATCGCTGCCCACGAAGGCCTGCACAAATTCATGGGCTGGGAAAAACCCATCCTGACTGACTCCGGCGGCTTCCAGGTCTGGAGCCTGGGCGAGTTACGCAAGATCACCGAAGAAGGCGTCAAATTCCAGTCCCCTATCAATGGCGACCGCTGCTTCTTAACACCGGAAGAGTCCATGCGTATCCAGCGCGTGCTGAATAGTGACATCGTCATGATTTTTGACGAATGCACGCCCTACCCGGCCAGCCACCATGAGGCACGCAAATCGATGGAACTCAGCCAGCGCTGGGCGCAACGCAGCCGCGATGCATTTAATGTCTATCAAACGCAAACCATAGAGCACACCCTCACAATGCTGGGCGGCCCTGAGGAAGTGCAGCAATTACGTCCAGACACCCCCCCCAGCAACGGCAATGCCTTGTTTGGCATCATTCAGGGCGGCATGTACGAAGACCTGCGCGATATTTCACGCCAAGGCCTTGAAGCCATTGGCTTTGATGGTTACGCCATTGGCGGCCTGTCTGTCGGTGAGCCCAAAGAAGATATGTTACGCATCTTGGCGCACACTGCACCGCAAATGCCTAAAGACAAACCGCGCTATTTAATGGGGGTTGGCACCCCAGAAGACCTGGTAGACGCCGTCAGCTACGGCATTGATATGTTTGACTGCGTCATGCCTACCCGTAACGCTCGCAACGGCTGGCTATTCACGCAATATGGCGACGTTAAAATCAAAAATGCCAGCTACAAAACCGATACACGCCCACTGGATGCGGAGTGTGAATGCTACACCTGCCAACACTTTAGCCGCGCTTACTTGCACCATTTGTACCGCATTGGTGAGATTCTGGGTGCGCGTTTAAACACCATTCATAACCTGCATTATTATCAAGTGCTGATGCAAGGCATGCGGGCGGCGATTGAAGAAAATCGTTTTGAGGCTTTTAAGGCAGAGTTTGCGCGTAAACGGGCAGAGAAACGCTAAGCCCCTCATTTAGTGTAATGTAAAAGATCGCTTTTTCTCGCAGTGCTGGTAGGCAACCTTAAGATTCTTTTCGCCTATTGGCGAGTCACTTTCTGGTGCTTGTCCCCCAGAAAGTAGCCAAAGAAGACGACACCCAGCCATCACGGCCTTCGGCTCCCTTGCGTTGCTCAACAAAATAAGCCGGTCACGAAACTCGCCCTGACAAGCCACACACAACGTGGCTTGTTGCGGAGCTCAGACAGTCGCTCCCTCTACTCTTATTTTGTCTCCGCTACTCAGCGTGATGGGATGGGATTTATCTCGCCAAACACACATTGGCGAAGTTTGGACAGTTCAAAAACCAGATTCTTTTTTCTTTCGTCGGTTCACTAATGGTTGCAGTCGCATGGTGTTCGGGGTTCCCATCTGCCGCGCCGAGTAGCGCAGGCAAAATAAGGAAGAAGGGAGCGACTGTTCGAATCCCGCAGTAGCTCACGTTCTGTGTGAGCTGCAAGGTTGAGTTTCGTGACCGCTTATTTTGACGAGCAACGCAGGATACAAGCGGAAGCTGGGATGTCTTGTTCTTTGCCTTCTTTCTTATGGACAAGCATAAGAAAGAATGGTCGCCG